>VSNH01000046.1 GCA_009774215.1 Lachnospiraceae bacterium | reverse complement strand
GTGGAGAAGGGGTTGATCGAGGTGGCGCCGTTAGCTTATATGCGGGGGCGGCCGCTGGATACCGCCTATATCATTCTGGATGAGGCGCAGAATACCACACCGGCGCAGATGAAAATGTTTCTGACGAGAATCGGCTTCGGCTCCAAGGTGGTGGTCACCGGGGATGCCTCACAGAAGGATCTGGCGCCGGACATGAAATCCGGACTTGACGTGGCGGTGAGGGTGCTCTCGAAAATAGAGGATATTTCTTTCTGCAATTTGAGCAGCAAAGATGTGGTCAGACATCCTCTGGTGCAGAGAATCGTGAAGGCCTACGACGATTACGAAGCAAAAGAGAAAAGGCGCAGCGAACAAAAAACAGGGAACAGGAATTACAGGCGTGGAAAATAACAGCAATCTTCAGAAAAACAGCACTATCATTAAAAGAATTGTAATATTTATGTTTATGTTTGCGCTGTCAGGCGTTATTGTGTGGCTGGGCAGCACATTTTACCATAACCAGACGGATATGATGATACGGAACATTGTTATGGTTCTGACCGGGACGGGAATCACGATTTTTTCCTATGTTATGGGTGAGTTAAGCGGTTTTTTTGTATATCGCAATGAGGGACGATACGGGAGATTTGCCCTTACCTATCTGGTAAGTCTGACGGCGGCGGTGCTCCTGCCGTTTTTGCCGGTGACGGGCTGGCCATATCTTGTGGTTTTCGTACTTCTAAGCGTATTTTCGAACGGCATGACGGGACTTGTGGCGGGGAGCCTTTGTCTGCTTCTCTCCGTGAATTTTGCAGGCTGTGATTATGCGATTTTCTGGCTCTATTTTATCAGCGGTATGGCCGGAATATTAGTATTTGCCACATTGGACGAGGAGTTCCGGGTGGGGATTCCGATGCTGATTTCCCTGCTGGTTCTGGCGCTTTGCCTGACAGCCAACGTGATTCTCTTCGCTAAGGAGCGGCTTTCCATCGCCCAGTTTATGATACCGGGCATCAATCTGATGGTCTGCTGCATCCTGCTTTTAGTCAGTCTAAAGATGGTAAGTTCCATGATTATCCACAGGTATCGGGACAGGTATATGGAAATCAATGACCCGGAGTGTCCCCTGCTTGTGCAGTTAAAAGAGCTTTCCAAGGAAGAGTATTATCACGCGATTCACACGGCTTATCTGGGGGATAAGGTGGCCAGAAGCCTCGGCATCGACGACGCGGCTGTGAAGGCTTGCGGATATTATCACAGAATCGGAAAGCTGACCGGGGAAAATACATGGGAAAATGTGTCCGTTATCTGTGACAAGTACCATTTCCCGCCGAAGGCAAAACAGATTTTAAAGGAGTATGTGGATCCGGATGCAAAGATTGTCTCCAAGGAGACGCTGGTGGTTCTGCTTGCGGATTGTATCGTGTCATCCATCCTGTATCTGTTTGCGAAGGATCCAAAGGCAGAGTTGGATTATGAGCAGTTGATAGAAACCGTGTTTAAGAAAAAATTTGAGACGGACGAGCTCTGGGGGAATGAGATTTCCTTGGGGCAGATCTGTGAGATGAAAAAAATATTTATCAAGGAGAAGCTTTACTATGACTTCTTACGTTGAAAATGAGACCGGACAGGCTTTCTCTTTTGATGAAAAATCGCTGCTCGACCGCGTTGCGGAGGCTGTTTTGGACATCGAAAACTGTCCCTACGAGGCGGCAGTAAATCTTCTGATCACAGATGATGCGGGTATTCGGGAGTATAACAAAAATTACAGGGACATAGATTCGGAGACGGACGTGCTCTCCTTTCCCAATCTGGAGTTTGAGACGCCGGGGGATTTTTCCGGTGTGGAGGAGCGGGTGGCGGATTGCTTTGATCCGGACAGTGGAGAACTGGTTCTGGGAGATATCATTCTGAATGTAACGCGGGTGAAGGAACAGGCCGCAGCGTACGGGCACAGTGAGCTTCGTGAATATGCCTTTCTGATTGCGCACAGTCTGTACCATCTGTGCGGCTACGACCATATGGAGCCGGAGGAGGCCGCGCTGATGGAGAAAAAGCAGGAGGCGGTTTTGCAGGCGCTTTCCATCACAAGGTTTTAGATACTGAGGATAACGATGAATATACAGTGGATGGCGAAAAATTTAAAAAACAGGATTATTCTCTCGGCGGGGATTATCTCTTATATGCTTCTTCTCTTCCTGCGGATCCCCCTTTCAAGGTTCATAGGAGATGAGGGGGTGGGACTCTTTGCCCCGGCTTTTGAGTTGTTTATATTGACTACGATGGTCACCACTTATGGCATGTCAAATGCTGTGGCGGGCATCATCCGCTATCGGGTGAAGAGGGAGCGGTATCGGAATGCGGACAAGGCATTTCGCACTGCCTTTGTCATGAATCTTTTTCTCGGTACGGTGATGGCATTATTTCTGCTGCTGTTTTCCTCTTGGATTGCGGAGGTTATTGTTTTGGAGCGCCTTGCCCGTATGGCGGTGATGGCGGCGGCGCCCTCTGTTTTTTTTGCGGCGCTGGTCGGTATTTTCAGAGGATACTTTAACGGTTACGGCATGGGGGTGCTCACGGCGCATTCCCAATATATCGAAAAGGCCGCTATGCTTGTCGGGGCGATTCTCGGCGGCCGGGCTTTTTACGGTTACGGGCAGAAGGTGGCGGCGCTTTATCAGGTGGAGGCCCACAGCTATGCATACGGGGCGCTGGGTGCAATGCTTGGGGTCTTTGCCTCACAGGTGATCGCCCTGCTGCATCTGCTCCTTGTCTATGTGATTTATGCGGGGGCGTTTAAAGGGCGGCTGGGACAGGACAACAGCAGACGGGCTGAGACTCGTTTCGAGATTCAGCGGATGCTTGTCATCAATATGGCGCCGGCGGCTGCGGCGGCCTTTCTCTCCAATTTGTTTATGATGGTAGATCAGCGCTGTTTTAATTATTGTATGAACGTGACGGAGCAGGGCAGCGTGCGGACGGCTCAGTGGGGCAGCTATTATGGTAAATTTGCGCCGCTTCTGGGCATATGCGCGGCGATTTCATGTCTGTCTGTACACGGCCTGACCGGAAAAATCGCCAATGCTTATGAGCGGGAGGAATACCGCAGTATGCGGGAGCGGATGGGCAGAGCGGTGCGGGACGCGTCCATGGTATCTTTTCCGGCAGCGGTGTATGCGGCTGTTCTGGGAAAGCCGCTTGCCGTCTGCTGTTACGGGAGAACGACAGCGCAGTCGGCGGTATTGGCGGGATGGCTTCAAAAAGGCGCGGTTCTGGTTGTTTTATTTACCTTCAGCTTTCTGTTCGGGCAGATTTTATATAAAATGCGGATGGTTCGTGAAATGTTTGTTGCGGCTGCCGCCTCTTTCGCAGTGCATCTGGCTGCCGCCTATTTTATGACACAGCGCCTGCATATGGGGGTGGACGGACTGCTTTGCGCCTTGATTTTGTTCTTTGGCATCTATATGGTTCTGGCATTTGTATTTCTTAACAAGCGCGTAAAATACAGGCCGGACTGGTTCGCGGGCATTCTGTTTCCACTTGCTGCCGCCGCGGTCTCAGGGCTGTTGGTGTATCTGCTGAACATGCTGCTTTCAGGCGTTGCTGGGGCGCCGCTTTGTATTATCGTGTCGCT
This sequence comes from Lachnospiraceae bacterium, assembly GCA_009774215.1. Lineage (GTDB taxonomy): Bacteria > Bacillota > Clostridia > Lachnospirales > Lachnospiraceae > UBA3282. Next base: position 18,451 of record VSNH01000046.1, on the reverse strand, counting down.
GGCGGTGGGACTGTTTTTCCATATCCTTGCCCTCATGCTCATGCGGGTGATCGGGGAGGCGGAGCTTCAGGAGATGCCGCTCGGCTTCCTGTTTATTATGCTTGGCAGAATGACAGGCATTTTGTGAGATCGTTGTATAAAATAATGGAATTGGCTGATACTGATTACAGGGAATCCGACAAGAGAGGTTTAAAACGGAATGAAGCTTGTAAAACGTATCAGTCTTTTTATGGTAATGTCCGCTGTCATGCTGGGGCTTGGCGGCTGGGGCGCGTTGAAGGCGGAGGAGTTTTTTTATCCGCACCGTTACAGTCATGGAATTGCGCAGTCCGGCACGGAGGAGGCGGATCATTTCCGGCCGTTGGTATCGCAGTCTTCGGGTGTGGCGGACGCTGATTATGCCGCGCCCTCGGAAGGAGTGCAGGTGGGCAAAGTGACCGCGGAACAGGTTATTGAGACGGAGGAAAAACAGGTCATTGAGGCTGCGGCCGCGCAGGAGCCTGTGGTGACGGCGGACACGAGGTATCTGCTGGAGCTGGTGGACTTGTCCAAGGGGACGGTGACGGAGAGCGAGGAGACAATTCCCGTTATGTACATCGGTCTGAACAGGGAAGAGCTTTTGGAGGCGTTATCCGCCTATGAGGACAATCCGCCGTTGACAGAGCTGGAACAGGGCTTTGAGACGATCGAGCTGACTGCCTTTTCCAAAGACCGGGTGGCGGTCTGTAAATATTATAAAGAGAAAGAGCCGCAGGGATTTTATCTGATGGTGGCGGATCATTTTATTGTGGTGTACGAGGAGGACAGAAGTACACTTTACATGAACACGGATATCTTGCTGGAACGGCTGCCCGATTCCCTGCAGAGAGAAATCATGGAGGGGAAGTTTGTGGCGAGCGAGGAGGAGCTGTATCTGTTTCTGGAATCGTACTCCAGTTAGGGGGAAACAATCCGGGCTCGTTACGGACTTTTCAAGGCATTCACATTCTGTTAAGGTAAACTATGTAGAGACATCTTTTGAAGATTTGATCCTCGGGGCAGTCGCCAATTGCTTGCAAGCAATCACTTGGCTCGTTGCTCGCGGAAATAAAGAGTTAGGGATAAGGAAGGAACGATGACGAGGCAGGTTGCGGTGATAGGCGGGGGCGCGTCGGGTATGATGGCGGCGATATGGGCAGCCGGGGAGGGCGCGTCGGTCACGGTCTATGAAAAAAATGACAGAGTGGGAAAAAAGATTTTGTCCACGGGAAATGGCAGATGCAATTTTTCCAACGAAGCGATGGGTGTGGAATTTTATCACGGAAGCGGGACGGCTTTGCTCAGCGGCGTGCTCTCAGCGTTTGGGGTGGCGCGGACAAAGGAATTTTTTGCGTCCCTCGGTATGCGGATTAAGGAGCGGGACGGCTATCTGTACCCGGCCAGCGATCAGGCTTCTACGGTGCTTGATCTTCTGCGCTATGAGCTCAAAAGGCGCGGGGTGGCAGTACATACGGGGGAAGCTGTGAGGACGCTTACCTTTGACAAGAGCAGAAAACAGTTTTTGATCGGCAGGCAGGGGAAGGCCGGCTGTTATGACTCGGTGATTCTTAGCTGCGGCGGAAAGGCCGCGCCGAATACCGGTTCCGATGGGGACGGTTTTCGGCTGGCGGAACAGTTCGGACATCGGATTGTCAGGCCCGTACCCGCCCTCGCCGCGCTTGTCTGCAGGGAATCCTTTTATAAACAGGTGGCGGGCGTGCGCTGTGACGCGTCGCTTGTCCTGCAAATAGAGGGAAAGGACGTCGGCGTGGAGCGGGGTGAACTGCAGCTTACGGATTACGGGCTGTCGGGCATACCGGCCTTTCAGCTCTGCCGGACTGCAGGCTATGCGCTGCTTGAGAAAAAAAGCGTCACAGTGCGGGTGTCCTTTCTTCCTGATTATGACGTGGCTTCCTGCGGCTCATTTTTTCGGGAAAGGCTTTCGGCACACGGCGCGGATGAGATGGACGTGTTTCTGACCGGAATAGTCAACAAAAAAATCAACCAACTTTTGCTGAAACTCGCGGGTATTCGGGAGACGCAGCGGGCGCAGGATGTTCCGGCGGAGGCTATGAAACGTCTGCAGGAGCTGTATCTCGGTCTGGAGACAGCGGTTACGGGGACAAACGGTTTTGACAGGGCGCAGGTGTGCGCGGGGGGCGTGGATTGCACGGAAATCACGGAAAATATGATGTCGAAAAGGCGGCCGGGACTCTATTTTGCGGGAGAAATTCTGGATATTGACGGACTTTGCGGCGGTTATAACTTACAGTGGGCGTGGAGCAGCGGGATGGTCGCCGGCAGGGCGGCGGCCCGCGAGGCGACATTGGATGGCATGTAAAGGATTCACAAATGAGACGGATGATAATGGGGTTAGTATGGATAAAATGCAATATGCAAAGAGGTGGAAAATAATCCGGACACGAATAAAACGTGTGGCGGAAAAAAACGGATTTCAAACAGGAGCATAGAGCTATGATTCGGATACAACAGATCAAACTGGCGGCTGACTGTAAGGATGAGCAGGCGGCGCTTCTCAAAAAGGCGGCAAAGCTGCTGCAGACAGAGCCTTCCGCCATACAGTCTCTCTCCATCGTAAAAAGATCGATAGACGCCAGAAAAAAGCCGGATATCTGCCGGGTTTATACGGTGGATGTGAAGGCTGCTGACGAGCAGGCTGTCTTTTGGAAGCTTCGGGGAAAGAACGGGCATATACAGCTTGTAGAGGAGAATCCGTATCGGTTTCCGGCGCCGAAGCAGCCGGGTTCGGACGCGGGACGGGCGGCAAAAGAGGAGCTGTGCCGAGAGTCGGCGTTTGAAAAGGCGGTTGATGCCGATGGACAGACGGGCGAAAAGGCGGCTTTCGGAGAACTACCCATGCGAAAATCAGCGCCCGGTGACAGACCGGTGATTGTCGGAGCAGGTCCTGCGGGACTGTTCTGCGGGTATATGCTTGCGAAGGCGGGCTTTCGTCCGCTGCTGCTGGAACGGGGCAGAGAAGTACATAAGCGCCGGGAAGATGTGGAGCGATTTTGGCGGGAAGGGGAATTAGATCCCGTTTCCAACGTGCAGTTTGGAGAAGGCGGTGCAGGCACATTTTCCGACGGGAAACTGACTACTACGGTCAAAGATCCGAAGGGGCGTATGCGGGAGGTTTTACGCATTTTTGTGGAAGCCGGCGCACCGAAGGAGATTTTGTATGAGGCTAGGCCCCATATCGGCACGGATATTTTGATACAGGTTGTAGAAAACCTGCGCAGACAGATCATAGAATGGGGAGGCGAGGTTCGGTTTGATTCGCAGGTGACAGGGCTTCTTACGGAAGATAGGCGGACAGCGGGAGCTTCCATGCAGGATCGCCGGGTAGCGGGCGTGGCTGTAAACGGGGAAGAGATAAGAAGCGGCGCGATCGTTCTCGCCATCGGCCACAGCGCGCGGGACACCTTTCAGATGCTTCACGAACTGCAGGTGCCCATGGAGGCAAAGTCCTTTGCGGTGGGGCTTCGTATGGAGCATCCGAGAGAAATGATTGACAGATTGCAGTATGGGGAGACGAAGCTTACTCTGCCTGCAGCGGCCTATAAAGTGACGGCGAAGACAGCGGCGGGCAGGGGCGTATATTCTTTCTGCATGTGCCCCGGCGGCTATGTGGTCAATGCGTCCTCGGAGCCGGGAAGAACGGCGGTAAACGGCATGAGCTACAGCGGGCGGGACGGCGCCAACAGCAACAGCGCCATGATTGTCACAGTGTCGCCCGCAGATTATGAGCCATACGGCGGGACGGGATCCCTTGCGGGCATCGCGTTCCAGCGGCATCTGGAAGAGAGGGCTTATGAGATTGGCAGGGGCGCGGTGCCTGTGGAGCGGTATGGGGATTTTTACGAGGCAGTTTGCGGCAGGCAAAACGGGGACAAGCTGTTTCAGGCGCAACGAGATGAAAATGCCAAGCAACGTGTGCGAGAAAATGGCATTTCACATATGCCGGAACAGATGGGCCGCGAATTGCCCTACGCGCCTGGAAAGGATTCCGGGCGGATGCCGGCGCAGCGGGACGGCATTTCACGGGAAGTGCAAGCGGCTGGCGGGGGTGGTATGCTATGCCGGCGGTATCCCGGGTTCTTGCCTGCCATTAAAGGCAAATGGAATTTTGCCCCGGTTCACGAAATTCTGCCGGAGTTCTTGAATCAGGCGCTGACAGAAGGGATTGACCTAATTGGTCAGAAAATGCCCGGCTTTGCCGACGGGGACGCGTACCTCTCCGGCGTGGAGAGCAGGACCTCCTCCCCGGTACGGATTCTGCGGGATGAGACAGGACAGTCTGCGTTCCGAGGCCTTTTCCCCTGCGGCGAAGGTGCGGGCTACGCGGGCGGCATCACCTCGGCGGCGATGGACGGGATTCTGATTGCGGAGAAGGTTGCAATGCTTTATACGGATATGGTAAGATGACTAAAGATTTTATAATGAAATACATAACTCAAAATATATGAAGCTCGGGAAAAAGTTCATTTAAACGAAATAGAGGGGAGGTAATTTGTATGGATAATTTTGCCATTCCATTTTCTTAATGATGAGAAACAGCCTGTTACGCAGGAGGCAATAAATGGTCTGATTTGCAAAATTCGTAACAATCAGATTTCAGAGGCATGGTTAGCTTTAGATAGCTTCAGGAGGTCGCTCCGGCAGATATTGGAGGTCAGACTTCGGTTTTAAAGCGAAACGCGATAGATGAGTTGGACTTAGCGGCAGAATGTGTCCTGCATTTTGCCAAAACAGGGGAACTGTATCCTGATTTAAAACAGATTAAATTTTCTTAAAATGGATAAAATATGAGGATGGCATAAAATGACTGACAGAAAAGCCTTGATGGCAGATAAAAAACGAATTGTGATAAAAATCGGCTCCTCCTCCCTGCAGCACAAGGAGACGGGGGACTTGGACTACACGAAGCTGGATGTGCTCGTGCGGGAGCTTTGCAACCTGAGAAACATGGGGAAGGACGTGGTGCTTGTCACCTCCGGCGCGATTGCCGTTGGAGAGAAGGCGCTCCTGCCAAACCGTGAGGAGGACAATCCTATTGCCGTGAAACAGGCGTGCGCCGCGGTGGGCCAGGCGAGACTGATGATGATTTATCAGAAAATTTTCGCGGAGTACAACCAGGTGGCGGCGCAGATTCTGATGACAAAAAACACGATCGTGGACAATCTAAACCGCTACAACGCCCGGAATACCTTTGCGGAGCTTTTCAAGCTGGGGGTGATTCCGATCGTGAACGAGAACGATACAATAGCCACTTACGAGATTGAGATCGGCGACAACGATACGCTGTCGGCGATCGTCGCCTCGCTGGTGGAGGCAGACGCGCTCCTTCTTTTGTCGGACATCGACGGGCTGTACACAGACGATCCCCGCACAAATCCCGACGTCAAGTATATTGAGGTGGTGGAGGAACTGACGGACGAGCTGATGAACATGGGCAAGGCGTCCACCGGGAGCAGCGTGGGCACCGGCGGCATGATTACCAAGCTGCAGGCGGCAAAAATTGCCAGCAGCACCGGGGTGGATATGGTGATCGCTAACAGTAAGGATATCAAAGTGATCCATCGAATTTTGAGCGGGCAGAATATCGGAACCTTATTTTTGTCACACAGGAATGAGGAGTTCGATCTGCCGCTCTATGTGCAGCAGATGCACGCGCATTAAAAATTTTCTTTCGGAGGAACCAATATGGCAAAAAGAATGTTGGACTGCACAGCTTCTGACCTTAGAAGCTTTACGAAAGAGGATTATCTGAGCGCTATAGCGGGAAGTGAAGGACGTGTACTTGCCTGTGAATGTATCGGCATCACCATGCCCGTCCTTACGGATGTCACCAATGCGGAACTGGCGGCTTCCCTCGGTGCCGACCTTTTACTGCTCAATATGTTTGACGTGAACCAGCCGGTGATAAACGGTCTGCCGAAAGTGGAGCCGGCGGAGACCGTGCGGGAATTAAAACGCCTAACCGGGCGGATGATCGGCATCAATCTGGAACCGGTGGAAGAACAGGCGGCACGGGGAAATGACGATACGCTCTGGGCGATGTCGGCGGGACGGAAGGCTACGGTCGAAAATGCAGTCAGAGCCTCGGAAATGGGCGTGGATATGGTGCTTCTGACAGGAAATCCCGGAAACGGCGTGAGCAACCGTGCCATTACCGATTCGCTGAGAGCCATATCGGCGCGGCTGAAGGATAAAATGATTTTGGCGGCAGGGAAGATGCATGCCTCCGGCGTGCCGGGGGAAGGCGGCGAGCATATCATTACAAAGAAAGATGTGGATGAATTTATAGATGCGGGGGCGGATATCATTCTTCTTCCCGCGCCGGGTACCGTGCCGGGAATTAGCATGGAGTATGTGCGGGAGCTGATTGCCCATGCCCATGAAAGAGGCGTTCTCACAATCACGGCAATCGGCACTTCGCAGGAAGGGGCGGATGCGGACACGCTCAGGCGGATCGCGCTGATGTGTAAGATGGCGGGAACGGATATTCACCACATCGGGGACACCGGCTATCCGGGGATGGCGCTGCCGGAAAATATCATGGCTTATTCCGTGGCGATCCGGGGCGTGCGGCACACGTATCACAGGATGGCGGCGTCCGTCAACAGATGACAGGCGAAAAACACCTGCCATAAAATATGTATGCAAAGTCCGAAGCAGTATATTTTGCGGCAGGCTGCATGTGGGACGGGAGGATATCAATGAACGTAGAACAGATGACGGCGCGAATCAACGAGCTGTACCACAAATCTCAGGGCGAAGGTCTCACCCCGGAAGAGAAGGAGGAGCAGGCGGCGCTGCGGCAGGCTTATGTGGCGAATGTGCGGGCAAACCTCCGGGGGCAGCTTGACAATATCTCCATCGTGGAGAAGGACGGAAGCATCACGAATCTTGGTGAGAAAAAGCGGCATGGGTGAGGAAAAGAAGAGATTCCGCGCGGCGGCTTTAGAAAAACGGGACAGTTTGACGGCAGGGCAGCGAAGAGACTACAGTGACAGGATCATAAAGAAATTGACAAACCTGTCCTGCTACCGGGAAGCGGACGCGGTTCTCACTTATGTCAGTTTTCGCAGTGAAGTGGATACCATTCCACTGATAGAGCGGGCTTATGCGGACGGTAAGGCGGTGTTTGCACCGAAGGTTACAGGGAAAGAAATGGAGTTTTATCGGATTTTTTCTCTGGATGATCTGTCGGCGGGGTATCGGGGGATTTTGGAGCCGACGGGTGAGCTGTCATTTTACGGGCGGATGACTGACCGAACAAGTCAAGCCATTCTGGTCTGTATGCCCGGTGCGGCATTTGACAGGGCGCGTCATCGAATCGGCTACGGTGGCGGCTTTTACGACAGATATTTGAGCGGATTATTACGGATAAATGCGAACACGGATGCGGCGGCAAAGCTGTCAGCGGGATCGGATGCGACAGCACATCCGCAGGCGAATGTAGATACGGCAGGACATTTGCAGAGGAAGGTGACAACTGCCGCGCTGGCGTATGACTGCCAGATTTTTGAGGAAATCCCATGGGAGCCGTATGATGTCTGCCCTGAACGGATTATTACGGAGACAAAAATCATCTGATGTTTTTTGTCTGATACAGGCCATACATAGAAAGTTTGGATTCTGCGGCAGACGGACGAAAAAGGATGAAGGAAAGGACAGCAAAAAATGGAGAAAACACTGACAGAAGTGGAAATTGGCGAATATTTGAGAGCTCTTGGCACAAAAGCGCAGACCGCGAAAACCGTTTTGCAGGGGCTTGACACGGCGCAGAAAAATCAGGCGCTTAACCGGGCGGCGGACGCGCTTGTGCAGGAGAGCGAAAGAATCCTTTCAGCAAACGAAAAAGACTATGCGCGGGCAAAGGAGAAAGGCATGGCCGAGGGGCTTCTCGACCGTCTGAAACTGACATCCGCGAGAATAGAAGCGATGGCGGAGGGCTTAAGACAGATTGCCGGGCTGTCCGATCCTGTGGGGGAAATGATGGAATCCTTTGACCGCCCCAACGGTCTTCACATTGAAAAAGTGCGGGTTCCCATGGGAGTAATCGGTATTATTTATGAGGCGAGACCCAACGTGACGGCGGACGCTTTCGGTCTCTGTTTTAAGACGGGAAACGCGGTGATCTTAAAGGGTGGAAGAGATGCGTTCTACTCCAATCAGGCTGTCACGGCAGTGATCGGTGAGACACTGGAAAAGGAAGGTGTTGACAAAAACGCCATTCAGTTGATTGAAAACAACGACAGGGCAGTGACCACGGCTTTTATGAAGCTGAAAGAATACGTGGACGTACTGATTCCCAGAGGCGGGGCGGGACTGATACGCTCGGTTGTGGAGAACAGCACGGTACCCGTGATCGAAACGGGCACGGGAAATTGCCATATTTACATCGACGAGTCGGCTGACCTTGCGAAAGCGGTCCCCATCGTCATCAATGCCAAGACCCAGCGCATCGGCGTGTGCAACGCCTGCGAATCCCTGCTTGTGCATGAAAAAATCGCGGATAAAATCCTGCCTGCTCTGGGCAAAGCCCTCTTGAAAAAGAAGGTGGAGATCCGGGGCGACGAGACGGTGAGGGCGCAGATACCTGAGGCGCGCGAAGTGACAGAAGCGGATTACGGAACAGAGTATCTGGATCTGATTCTCTCCGTGAAAACCGTAGCTTCTCTGGAGGAGGCGATCGCCCATATCAACAAGTACAATACGGGGCATTCCGACGCCATCTTGACAGAGGATGAAGTTCATGCGCAGAAGTTTTTGCGTGAGGTGGATTCGGCGTGCGTATATGTCAACGCCTCCACCCGTTTTACGGACGGCTTTGAGTTCGGTTTCGGGGCGGAAATCGGCATCAGCACCCAGAAGCTTCACGCCAGAGGTCCCATGGGGCTTAAGGAGCTTACTTCCTATAAATATCAGATTACGGGAACGGGACAGATACGCCCGTAATGGATATACTTATGTAAACTAATTTTGCAATGCATACCGCAAAAAGTGCAATCCGTACCATCCCAATAGAGAAATAACGTTTTTCATGTATAATAAATGTACATTACAGATGTTGATTTCAAATGACGCTGCGTAAAAAAACGTACCGTTTGTGTAGAATTTCCGTTTTTTGTGATTGTATCTTTTAAAATACAAAAAAACGTGATACAATTAATGCACTGACTCGACATCTATGTCGGACAGTTGCTCATCCTACGGTTTATCGACTTGTTTGTGTAGTCAAAAAGCGTGGGGGGGGGGTAAAAACATAATTTAAGGAGAAGGTGAGGATGAAGAAACAGAAGAAACTAAGCGTAATGACGCAGCTTATGATGCTTTGTGTGATTCCTTTAGTGGTCATGGTTGCGTGTGTTACCGTGTATGCAATCAGTACCATGAGAAATATGGTGCGTGATGCCACGATGGAGGGACTTGAGAATCTCTGTAAGAGTGTATATGCCGCTTATGAGGCGCTCGATCCGGGCGCATACCGGATGGAAGGGGAAACGCTTTATAAGGGTGATTACAATGTATCAGAAAATGTGAATATCATTGACAGTTTCGTGGACGGAAGCGCTGCGGATGTTACGCTTTTTTACGGGGACACCAGACGCGCTACATCTCTGCGGGATAAGGATACCGGGGAGCGCATTCTCGGTACAAAGGCATCCGATGCGGTGATTCAGTCGGTGCTCAACGAGGGAAAGACATACGAGACAGACAGCGTTACCATCAACGGGGAAACCTACTACGCATTTTATATGCCGGCGATAGACTCCAGCGGTAAATGTGTGGGGATGGTATTTGCCGGACAGCCCGCCACTGAGGCGAACGCCAGAATCAACAAAAGTTCGATGATGATTCTTGGCATCGCGGTGCTTATTCTCATTATTGCCCTGTTAGTATGTATCAAGATCGCCAGCGCGATTGCGCGTGTAATTATTCAGACGGAGCAGCTTCTCTCCTCGCTTGCGGAAGGCGATCTGAATCTGACCGTGAATGAGAGAATCTTGAAGAGAACCGATGAAATAGGCATTATGGGCCATGCCGTACAGAGACTGTTAGAGGAACTGCAAAACATTATCGGCAGCATCAAGAAGAATACCGAGACGTTGATGAGTCAGGGAAATAATCTGGAGAGCATGGCATCCCAGACCTCGACTACCGCCGATGAGATCAGCAGCGCGGTGGAGGATATTTCCAAAGGCGCCGTTTCCATGGCGGAGGATATTGAGTCCGCTACCGGGCAGGTTGCCAATATGGGAGCGATTATTGAAAAGATTGTGGACAGCGTCAAGGAACTGGATGATCTGTCCGACCAGATGCATGTAGCGGATGTGGAGTCCTCCAGAATTATCAATGAGTTGAGTGAATCTAACGACAGGACGACAGAAGCGATTCGGAAGATTGAGGTTTCCGTACATACGACGAACGAGTCCGTTACCAGAATTCAGGATGCGGTTCAGCTGATTGCATCCATTGCCAGTGAGACAAGTCTGCTTGCTCTGAACGCGAGCATAGAGGCTGCAAGAGCCGGAGAAGCGGGACGCGGGTTTGCCGTGGTTGCAACTCAGATTTCTAAACTGTCCGAGGATTCCGCGCAGTCTACGAAAACCATTGAGGATATCATTCATCAGTTGACAGCCGATTCCGAGGCTTCCGTTCAGATTATGAACGAAGTGAATGAGATTATTCTGGAACAGCAGCAGAAGCTGGCGCAGACCAAGGAGAAGTTTGGCGATGTGAGCAACGGCATTGAAAACTCCAGAAAAGAGACAAGCGTGATCAGCGACCAGGCGGAGGAATGTAACAAAAAGAGAGGGAAAGTTGTGGACGTCATCCAGAATCTGTCTGCCGTATCGCAGGAGAATGCGGCATCTACGGAGGAGACCAATGCCTCTATGGAGGAGATGAACGCCACCATCAATCTGCTTGCCGAGGCTGCGGGTGAATTAAAGTCGATGGCGCAGGTGCTGGAGGAGGATGTATCCTTCTTCAAAATGTAATTTCCATCAAAATCAAATGGATCAGGGAGTCCTTTTTGGGGCTCCCTTTCTGCGCGATGGGCAGAGTCGGAAGGCGGCAGAGACAGGATATATGCTTGCATGTAAGACTGTTTCGGGCGGTTTACGATGAGCAACGCGAACGAAAGATGCAAAGCATCTTGAGTCTGCCTATCGCGCGACAAACAGATTCATAAAAGATTGGCTTGACAAAACACATTTGTTCGCATTATAATATGAACAATTAAACATATGTTGGCCAAATTGAGAAAGGAGGACGCTTGTGGAGGAAGCATATAAGAAGGAAGCGATTTATGGGCTGGCAGAGCTCTTTAAAATATTTGGCGACCCCACCCGGATCAGAATTTTGTATGTCATGCTTGATACGGAGCGGTGTGTAAACGATATTGCGGGGCTTTTACAGATGAGTCAGTCTTCCGTCAGCCATCAGCTTCGTATTTTAAAGACCTCCAAGCTGGTAAAGAGCCGGAGAGAGGGCAAATCCATTTTTTACTCTCTGGATGACGAGCATGTCCGTTCGATTCTCAGCATGGGTATGGAACATATTATGGAAGGAAACAAAGATTGATATTCTGTTTGTGCTTTCAGCGGAAAACTTCGGAATGGAGGGAAAGGTTGAATAAATTCTCTGATGAGCAATTTATTCAACCAAGAATTTGTGCAGAAGCATCACAAATTTGCTTGATCGCAGAGCAGAATTTGAAATTCTGCTCGCGTTCCTCAGCATTGAATGCTTCGGAATGGAGGAAAAAATGACAAAAACGTACAAGATTGAGGTGGACTGTGCTAACTGCGCCGAGAAGATGCAGGAGGCTGCGGCGAAAACGGAGGGCGTGGCGGAAGCTACGGTCAGCTTTATGACCCAGAAAATGAAAGTGGAGTTCGCAGAGGGTGCAGACGAAAAGAGTGTAATGAAGCAGGTTTTGAAGGCGTGCAGAAAGGTGGAGCCGGACTGTGATATTGCGCTTTGACAGTCAGAATTTAAATTAAGAATCGGACAGGGAGGTGTTTTGCCCTGCACATAAAAGAAAGCGGCAGGCCGTGAGAAACCTGCCGCTTCTTTTCGCTTATTTTCCATTTATTCCATTTTTCCCATAAAAGAAAAGGTTGACGAAAGAGGTGGAAATCAGTAGTATGTTTAGATAGGGGATTTAGGAATTTTTACGCATTTGGAGGATAACTGTTTTGACAAAATACAAGATAACGCTCGTCTGCCTGCTTTTTGCTTTGATGCTGACAGCCTGCGGAAAGAATGAAGAGCTGACAGCTTATCAGGACGATATGAACACCTTTTTTGAGCGGGCGGCCGAGTACAATGACAAGATGAATGCCATTGACCGTGAATCCGATACCGCGGTGATTGAGCTTTTGGGATATCTGGACGCGTTTGCCGAGGACATTCAGTGGATGGCGGAATTGGAAGTGCCGGAGCAGTTTTCGGCGGTGGAAAGCTTAGCTGACGAGGCAGACGAGAATATGAAGGAAGCGGTGGCCCTTTTTCATGTGGCATACGACGGGGAAGCTTACGACGAGGGCTCCGAGCAGGCGGCTATGGAATACTACAATAGAACCAATATCCGCATCCAGTACATTATCACGATCCTGCACGGGGAGATTCCCGAGGGTGAGGGCGTTACCTACACGGAGGAAAGCCCGATTTTTGGCGGCGGCTATCTGAACCGGGAAGACGGAGAAGAAGACGGACAGGAGGATGCGGAGCAGGAAGACAGCGGAGAAGATGTGCCGGAGGATAACTTTGACACTGACGATACCGTATTCTACGAAGAATAGCGTGAGAAGAACTTCTAATCACTCGCAGCAAGGGCTGCTTCGCGAAGAAGTTCTAGGAGTTGCTTCGCAACTCCGTCTCACGCAGAAGAATGCCTGAAATACGGCATTCTCCAGGATGAGCTTGCTCATCCGCGGATTTGAGATTTCGCGAAGCGGAATCATGGCGGTTAGGGTGAAAAGAAGTAGAGGTAGAGACATATGAACAGACAGGAATTTCAAGCTCTGATAAAAGATACGCCGTTGTTTTTGGACGGGGCTACGGGCTCTAATCTGCAAAAGAGGGGGATGCCTGCGGGGGTCTGCCCGGAACAGTGGATTTTGGAGCACAGGGATATTATGATCGGGCTGCAGAGGGAATTTGTCGCGTCGGGAAGCAATATCGTCTATGCCCCCACTTTTACGGCCAACCGGATCAAACTGAAAGAGTACGGTCTGGAGGCGCAGATCGGGCAGATGAATCGTGATCTTGTGGCGCTGTCGAGGGAGGCTGTGGGCAGGAATGCCTATATCGCGGGCGACCTGACCATGACGGGAGAGCAGCTCTCACCCATGGGGAAGCTGGATTTCGAGGAACTGATAGACGTATATAAGGAGCAGATTCGTTATTTGGACGAGGCGGGTGTGGATCTGCTGGTGATCGAAACTATGATGAGCCTCCAGGAGACGCGGGCGGCTGTGATTGCGGCGAAAGAGGTCTGCGATCTGGCTGTGATGGCGACGCTTACTTTTGAGGCGGACGGAAGGACGCTGTTCGGCACCGATGGGGTTACCGCTGCGGTCGTGCTGGAGAGCCTTGGTGTCGCGGCTGTGGGAACGAACTGCTCCACAGGACCGGACAAGATGGCAGACACGGTACGGCGTATGGCGGAGGTGACTGCCATTCCCATTATTGCCAAGCCCAACGCGGGACTGCCATCTCTGGACGAGCAGGGTAATACGGTTTACGATATGGGAGCGGAAGAGTTTGGCCGCCACATGCGCGATCTGGTTTCGGCGGGCGCATCCGTGGTCGGCGGCTGCTGCGGCACTACGCCGGCGCATATCCGGGCCCTGAAGGAAGCGGTGCAGGATATGGACGTCACGCACAGGGAAAAGCCAAAGAAACGCTTTTTGACCAGCGAACGGCTGACGGTGTCCTTCGGTCTGGAAGATCCCTTTATCGTGGTGGGTGAGCGCATCAATCCCACCGGGAAGAAGAAGCTGCAGGCAGCGCTTCGGGAAGGTTCCATGGAGATGGTGGCCGACTTTGCAGAGGAACAGGAGGCTTGCGGCGCAGGCATACTGGATGTAAATATGGGCATGAGCGGTATTGACGAAAAGGCCATGATGTTACAGGCCATCGAGACGGTGAGCGGCGTCACAAGCCTGCCCCTGTCCATCGATTCCAGCCATGTGGATGTGCTGGAGGCGGCGCTTCGACGCTATCCGGGACGTGCTCTGATCAACTCCGTTTCCGGGGAACAGGCAAAGGAGCCTCTGCTTGCCATCGCGAAAAAATATGGCGCTATGTTTATTCTTCTGCCCCTTTCGGACGCGGGACTGCCGAAAGATCTGACGGAAAAGATTGCGATTATTGAGAGCATACAGGAAAAGGCACTGGCGCTTGGCATGACAAAGGAAGACATCGTGGTGGACGGGCTGGTGGCTACCGTGGGAGCCAACAAAAATGCGGCAATAGAGACCCTTGAGACGATCCGCTACTGTAAGGAGAAGGGGCTGGCCACGATCTGTGGCCTGTCCAACATTTCCTTCGGCCTGCCGGAGAGAGGGTTTGTGAACACCGCCTTTCTCACCATGGCGATCCGCGAGGGACTGACCATGGCGATCGCCAATCCATCACAGGAGCTTCTGATGAGCTGCGCGTTTGCGTCTGACCTTCTTCTGCATAAGGAGGAAGCGGATATCCGCTATATCCGGCTGATGGATGCCCTGCGGGAAAAGAAGGAGGCGGCAGGGGAGACCGCGCCCAAGGAGACGGGCATCCGTCTGAATCGGTCTGTGCAGGAGGAAAGCGCTTCATCGCCACAGGGCAGGCTCCGCGCCGATGTCCTCAAAGGAAAGCGGGATGTCATCGTAGAGGACACCCGAAAAGCGATGGAGGAAGGCTGTGAGGCCAAGGCGCTTTTGGATGAGGTTCTTCTGCCCGCTATCAACGAGGTGGGCGAGTTGTTTGACAAAGGCAAGTATTTCCTGCCTCAGCTCATTGCCAGCGCGGAGGCGATGAAAGCCTCCATCGAATACATGGAGCCTGTTCTCCTACAGGCAAAGACGGGGGAGGATATGCCCACGGTGGTGATTGCCACAGTGGAGGGAGACATTCACGACATCGGGAAAAATCTGGTGGCGCTGATGTTGAAAAATTACGGTTTCCGTGTGATTGATCTGGGCAAGGATGTGCCGAAGGAGACTATTATTGAGGCGGCAAGAGAGCACAACGCGCAAGTGATTGCTTTGTCGGCGCTTATGACCACCACCATGCAGCAGATGCGCCATGTAATCGACTATGCGAAGGAGCAGGAGATGGACGCGAAAATCATTGTCGGCGGCGCAGTTATCACGCAGGAGTATGCAGACGAAATCGGCGCGGACGGGTACTCTAAGGATGCGGCCGATGCGGTGAAGCTGACACAGAAACTGCTTGGATTAAGTGAATGACAGCGATGCGTTGAATGACAGTGCGCTTGCCGTTTCGTTTGGACGGTAAGAGCAGGAGCAAGGATGAAAATCCGATATCAGAAATGAGTTACGGATTATGCAGTAACTGTGAAGTGAATGGACAGTTACAAACAGATGTCAGATAGAAGAGAGGATAATGTATATGATAGGTGCAGATGCAATCGTAAAATGTTTGGAAGAGGAAGGTGTGGAGTATGTGTTCGGTTATCCGGGCGTGGCCATATGTCCTTTTTACAACAGCATATTGGAGTCGGATATCCGAACCATTCTGATTCGCACGGAGCAGAATGCTGCTCATGCGGCCAGCGGACTTGCCAGAGTTTCAGGGAAGGTGGGCGTGTGCGCGGTGACTTCCGGTCCCGGTGCGACGAATCTGATCACGGGCGTTGCCACCGCCTTTGCGGACAGCATACCGCTCGTATGTATTACGGGGCAGGTGAACAGCGAGCTGCTCGGCTCCGACGTGTTCCAGGAGGCGGACATCACCGGTGCGGTGGAGTCCTTTGTCAAGTACAGCTATCTGGTGAAGGATGCGGCGGATATCCCGCAGATCTTCAAGGAGGCGTTTCATCTGGCGTCTACGGGGCGCAAAGGCCCTGTGCTGATCGACATCCCCATTGATATCCAGAATGCGCCCGTCACGAAGTTTAAATATCCCGATGAGGTCAACATGCGCACCTATAAGCCGACAGTGAAAGGTAATATGGCGCAGATTAAAAAGGTGATCAAGGAGCTTGCAAAATCAAAGCGTCCGCTGATCTGCGCGGGCGGCGGCGTGCTCTTAAGTCAGGCAGAGGAGGCGCTGCGGGCTTTTTCCGAGAAGTATCGGATTCCCGTTGTCTCCACTATGATGGGAATCGGCGCCATGCCGACCGAGCACCCCATGTATTACGGAATGGTCGGCAATAACGGCAAACCTTTCGCGAACCGGGCAATGAACGAGTCCGATCTGCTCCTTATGGTGGGTGCGCGGGTAGCCGACCGGGCGGTGAACCAGCCCGATCTGATCACGGAAAATAAAGTCCTTGTCCACATCGACGTAGACCCGGCGGAGATCGGAAAGAATGTAGGCCCCGCCATTCCTCTGGTGGGGGATGCAAAGCATATTTTTGAGGATATTGCGACAGAGGAGTTTGCGTGTGAACATGAGGCGTGGATTCAGACGTTAAACAGTTACCGCGAAACCATGCAGCCGATAAGGAAGCCGAATCCGGACTATGTGGATCCGGCGGCGTTTATCACCATGCTTTCCCGGGAGATGGACGAGAACGCGGTTTATGTGGCGGATGTGGGGCAGAACCAAATCTGGTCCTGCGGCTACCATATCGTAAAGAAAGGGCGGTTTTTAACGACCGGCGGCATGGGTACCATGGGGTATTCCATTCCGGCTGCAATGGGCGCGAAGCTGGCGGACAGAAGCCGACAGGTAGTGGCGGTCTGTGGCGACGGCTCCTTCCAGATGTCCATGATGGAGCTGGCGACCATGCGGCAGTTTGATGTGCCGGTGAAAATCATTGTTTTGAAAAATAATTATCTCGGCATGGTACGGGAATACCAGCATTACACCTACAAGGATAGCTATTCCGTGGTAGACTTGTCGGGCAGCCCGGATTTAGAAAAACTTTCGGCGGCTTTCGGCCTTCGGTTTATGCGGCAGGAGACCATGGAGGGCGCGCAGGAGACGATCAGGGCATTTCTGGAGAAGGACGAGTCGGTGCTTCTGGAATGCCTGATTGATCCGATGGATCTCGTGAAATAACAACACGAGAAGTACGAAATCTCTTGTGGGAGAATGCCCAAAAGAGGCATTCTCCGTATAGATAGAAGATGTGGAGGATATCGAATGAAAAAAATATATTCCGTACTGGTGGAAAACAGATCCGGTGTACTGTGCAAGGTGGCGGGGCTGTTCTCCAGAAGATGTTTTAATATTGACTCTCTGGCAGTGGGCGAGACGGAGGACACGACGGTTTCCCGCATGACCATCGTCAGCTCCGGGGACGAGCGCACCATCGAGCAGATTGAGAAACAGCTCAACAAAAAGATCGACGTTATCAAGGTCAAAACCTTTGACGAGCCGTCGAGTGTGAGCCGTGAGCTTATGCTGATGAAGGTAAAATACAATAAGAATAACAGGAAGGATATCATGGAGACCTGTGATATCATGGGTGCGGATATCGTGGATATGTCCCAGAATATGTTTATCATCCAGATTTGCGACGTGCCGGAACGGATCCGTCTCTTTATCAGTATGATGAAAGGCATCAGTATCGTGGAAATGGCCCGCACGGGGACGCTGGCGCTGCAGAAGTGCCTGGAGGCGGAGGAGTAGGATAAAGCCCTAGGTTGTTTGGGAAAATCGTATCATGAAATCCTGTTAAGGACAAATGACTATCGGAAGGAGCATCTCTTTCCGGTAGTTTTTGTATGATGGATTCGTTGCATTTAAAAAGCGAAACGGCTATACTGTAAATGAATCGGAATGGGAACAGCAGGAAAAAGAATGGTATGATGGATTTACTTTCGGAAAGCGGTCGGATATCTATCATCCATGGTCTGTGATCAATTAGGAAGATAGAAGAAAAGAATTATCAGGCAAATCTGATTGCGAAGGGATTTTCAAAGAATCGCATACGGAAATACGGGTTTGCTTTTTGTGGGAAAAAAGTGCTGATTGGGAATGGATTCATTTAAATGTAACTCTCTCGGGCCAGACAGGTTGACTTTTTGCCCTCAAGTTGCTACAATTATTGACAGTGTTTAGCGTGAAAAATGCTTCTAAAGACGTCCCGCCATTGGACGGGACGTCAAGAAGCACTAAGTTTCACGCAGGAGAATGCCCAAAACGCGGGCATTCTCCGCGGCGGAGTGCAGAAAATTGCGCTGACGGGAGTCGGAAGGAAGGGGCTAGTATGCAG
>VSNH01000045.1 GCA_009774215.1 Lachnospiraceae bacterium | reverse complement strand
TTGTGCCTTTTTTATGGACTAAAGTATTGATTTTTCAAGGTTCAGCACACCAATCGGTGTGGGAAGTTTGAGTTATTTTATTAAAACGTTCGTTTCTTTCGGCTGTCTGTGTCTTATTCTCATGGCGTTTACCACCTGTACGATAGTTTACGGTATTGATGGCAAAATGGATATGTAGGTGAGGTTCTGTTTTGTCTGGCTTATGAACGCCATAAACGACTTGGCAATGATCCTGTTCAAAGATGTCTCTTGCCATTTGGCGGGCAATCTCGTCAACGTCCATATCATTTTTGTCTACTGCATATTCTCCTTCAGGGGAGAAAGCAAAAAGTGTATGACTCATATATCTTCCAAAATTACCACGGCGTGTATGCGCTTTTTGGGCAAAATAGAATTGATCAATCACAGATTCTACGCTGTATTCAAGGACACCGACTCCACCCCATGAGACTAATTCCTGCTTTCTTTCTCTGCCTGCACGGGTAACATATTTGATTAATTTTTCTGGTGCGTTAGGATTACAATAAGCTCCGCGCTTATCTTTATTGAGATAAATTCCAAAGTTTTTTTCATCCATGTTAGATCCTTTCTGCAATGATATTTTTGATTTTCTGTTTTAGTAGATCATCTGTACTTTTTTCCACTTCTAGCATAATTGTATTTACAAGGTCTAAGGTTTCAACTGTCTCTGTAATTGATTTATGGTTGTCAGAATCGGGTGCGAAGACTTTCTTCAAAATGTATGCGGTCATATTCTTGGATGAAGATGATAGTTTTCTGATTTGTTCCTTTTCTTGTTTTGTTACTCGTAACTTAATTTCTTCATTCTTTTTATTAGAGTTCATTTAAAGTTTTCCTTTCTATTTTTTGTTTTAATATGATTGCTATATTATTAATTAAAGCAAGTACGCAAAAAAGCAGATTTATTAGTCGCAAAAGTATGTTGTGCAGGAAGTGGGCGGGACTTGAGGCGGATGCAGTTGTGGGAACAATGCTTTTAATAAGTTGTTGGCTAAAAATTATTTTTTATTGGACTGAAAAACATAGAATTAATGGTGAGTACGAGCATTCCTGCCTATTGTTGAATATTTGTGAGTTTGATTTTTGAATCTAATTAAAAATTGAAGAAATAGTTTAGAAAGGGATAAGATTGAAAATTAAAAATTTCAATTGCGAGATTTGTGTCTGCGCGTTGCTTGCCACAAATTCGATATGTGCAAAAAGCAGCGCAGAAATGGAGAAAATTATGGAAGATTATTACATGACAAGCAAAGAATTTTGTGAGAGGCTGCAAATTAGTTCATCAACAGTATATCGGATGATTAAGAGCGGGATGATTCCGGCAACTAAGTTCGGACGGCGCTGGAAGATACCGAGAAGTGTATTTAGCAGTTACGACAGGGGTTCAAAAGATTATCGGCAAATTGTGGGAGGAATAAAAGGGATCAGATAATTATTCTTCTTCATCAATGTACTGTATTACATCTGATACATCGCATTTTAAAAGTTTACATAATTGATTGATTGTGTTGGTAGAAACACTATTCCCTTTTTGGATCGAGTAATAAGTGGCTCGTGAAAATCCCATCTTTTCAAGTCTGTAAGAGGTTATTTTTCGGTCTTTCATTGTCTTAAACAGAGGAGTATAGCTGATCAATGCAAAATTCTCCTTTATTGGATTTTCTTTCATTGTATGTGGGGTGAATCAGCTTGACTATGTATGAATATCCGAGTATAATATGCAAAGATATGTATGAGTATTCATACATATGCTAGGTAGAAACAAATGACGAATGGGGAGGGAAATATGGGTACAAAAGATCGGGATGCATTAAAGCTGACATCTATGGCTCCGTTAGATGATGGGGGAAGAAAGTACAATATTATATATTTTATTGCTGTCGTAGTCGGCATATTGCTCGGTATTTTCGCTGGCAATGGAATAACAAGCATCGTAGTTGCAACTTTAATGGCGTTAATTGTCGCATTGGTGATAAAAAATAGCATACTTGACTTCAAATGGAAAGGACTCAGACAGCAAAAATTTTTACTTGAGAAAAGAGTGCCTTATGACTTTTTGATCCATCATTTGATAACGCAGCTATCATCATTAAATTTTCAAGTCGAGAAGGGAGCGGATGGAAGTCCCGTATTGACTCGTAAGAAAATGATATACGATATTGAATACGGCGAAGATAATACATTCACTATTTATTGGCGAAAATCTCTTGTTAATGCGGTTTTTGACTTCAAGACGTCGATTTACCATTATAGAAACACGGTAGCGGATATGGGAATCATTGGCTATGCAGTGCAGACAATTTGCTGTGAGAATGCGTTTGGTGTTGGACAGCAAAATTTGCAAAACAATACACAGTCAGGCTTTGCATCAGATGTGCAGGGAAATCCTCCAATCCGCAGTGATAATTCAAATAACGGTCAGAACATTCCAGAACAAGAAAATATAGCCGCTAATGAAATGAATGCCGTGCAAATGAATCAAAATCCCTATGTGGGATATGCACGGGCAAATATACAGGATAAAAGAAAACATACGGGAGTATTTGTTGCGATTGCTATAGTTGCCTTTGTAGTTTTGGCTGGGGGATACTGGCTGGCAACTTTATCAGATGAAGAATCGCTTGAGTTGGAAGATGATAGAGAAGGGCAGTTTGAAGCCGATTTGGGGAAGGAAAATATAAATAAGGATACTGAGTATGTTCAGAATGATTTGTTTTATGGACTCAATGAAGCTGTTTCGTTTGAGCTAAGGAATGGAGGGCAGATAAGCGTTACGTTTACAAAGTATGGGGAGAAAGAAGATACTGCATATATCCACTATGAAATAGAAAATATAGGCAATACTGCCGTAACGGTCGGTGAATCCATGTTCAGCGTATATGCAAATGACTATGCAGCTGAGTTAAACTTTGGAGCAAACACTATATATGAAGAAACCATATCTGTAGGGAGAAAAGTAAGTGGGACGTTATACCCTAATATGCTTTTAGATAAAGTGAAAAGATTGGAGATCGAATGCGGAGACGTGATTTTTTTATTAAGAGATACAAGCGCTGTTGATGCAATGCTTGGTACATATTATCGTCAATATGAAGAGGACGGTAATATTGTTGTTGATGAGATCAAGTTATACAGAGAAGTGTATAATAATGACGGATTAGCGATATCGGCAAGACAACATATAGATTTTGGAAATGACTATGATTATGACTACGATTATAACAGTTGGGTTTTTGAATTACATAGCGATAGGATAGAGTTTATCAATCATAGTGCCAATCCAGAAGGATTGACAGTGTATTTATAGCCCAAATCCCAGAGAAGAAGGAATCGATGTGGTAGAGTCAGAGGTTTCTGAGATTGAGGATATGTTCACAGGGCATTATGAATGGACAGACAATATTCAGGCAGTGTATGAGACGATTGAAAATGATAAACAACCTGAACAAAGCGCCATGTCGAGCGAAGGAGACTTTGACAGTGAAGTACAAGGTTTTTCATACCAGCCAAACGGAAATAATGATTACTTAGGAGCATATTCATCGATAATAGAAGATGTTGTAGCGTCGTATGGTGAATATTGCGAATATACCTTATATGACTTGGATGGGGATGGGATCAAAGAATTGATCACGTCAGTGGGAACTTGTGATGCAGACTGGTCAAATGTTGTGTATACACTGGAAGATGGCTATGTATCAATGATTGGAGATTTTTACGGTTTGGTAATGCTTTATGTGGCAGAGGATGGCAACGGGCTGTATGCGGTGTCTGGTGGTATGGAGTACCAGAATATAGATCAGATTACGAAAAATGGCAATCAGCTACAGGTTGAAACGATAATGAGTGGAGAAATCGGAGTAGAAGAGGATTATTATTCAAATGATAATCCGGTCAGTTTTAATAGGGTGACAGATGATTCTTTACTCAGACAATAAACGATACATGCTTTTCTGGTTACAGAGAAGAATAATAAAAAGAAATCATGGAGAAAGGAATGAGGTACTGGAGATGGATGTCAAGGAGATTTTACAAACAAAAGAAGGAAGGGTCAGCTTTTTAAAGGGCTTAATCCGGCTGGCGAATGCAGATGGTATTGTTGATGAAAGTGAGTTCGCTTTTTACAGGCAGGCGGCTGTCGCATTAGAATTGGGCGAGGAAGAAATATTAGCTTTGGAAAAAGTAAAGAGTGAAGGGCAAGAAATTACGCTCGCATTTGGAACAGACAGGGAAAAGATGTTTTTCTTGATACAGGCGGTGCAATTATGCTGGGTAGATAATAATTACTCGGAAGCAGAACAGAAAGAATTGCGTAATATATGCCAGCAAATTGATATCTCGGAAGAAGCATTGAGAGAGGTTGAGGAATGGGCGCGGGAAGGTGTGGAATGGAATAAGCGTGGCGAAGCTTTGCTGGAACTTCATTAAAAATGATAGGAGGATAAAGGTATGGGATTCGGGAAATGGGTTTTAGGTGGTGTATGCGCGGTAGGGGCAGTTGTGGCTGCGCCGGTGGTATTGCCGGCAGCAGGCTTGGCTATTGCAGCAGCTCCAGCAACTGGTGCTATTGGATTGTCCGTTGGAAGCGCATTGATGGGAGTGTCGGCGGGAACGGCTGCTGCGGCGGCGGGAGCTGCCGGAGTGGCAGTAGGAGCAGCGCAGGAAAAGAAACGGGAGGAGGCATACGATAAGGGGAGACGTGATGGCAATGTGTCGGCTTCCAAAGAGTATGAAGAAAAATATCAGAAACAGGAGAAGGTTTTTAAAGCGAAAATCAAAGAATATATGGATAAAATCAATGGATTAAAAGAGCAGTTAGCCAGCTATAAGGAAGAGTCGGAGTTGACAGAAGAAGAAATCAGAGAAAGAGATCAATATGAATTGGAGCTGCTTGAGTATATTAAGAAGTTGGAGGAAGAACTCAGCGGGGAGGATAGTAGTACGACTGCATGGGTGTCAGAATACATATGTGATGCCAGAAATTTTGTTTCAGCATTTGGTTAAGTTCAGAAAGTGTGAAAAATATGGGATACGAAGACTTCCTAAAACGGAGTATGGAAATGCGGGAGCGGTCGGCGGCTTCTTTTCAGGAAAGACAGGCACTCTTGGCTGATATGGATTCCACACTGAGAGAGGCAGAAACGATTACAGGGCATATGCAGATGATAGCAGATGAGTCAGCCCGTGTAGCGGAGGTGGCGGCTAACGCAGAGCAGATTCTGGATGAAATCGACGAGAAGTTTGAGAAATGTACTGGATTAAACAAACTGGATGTTTCCTTCTTGTTTCTGGCAGTTGCTTTACAGGTGGTGCGCCAATATACATTGGCAAAATTCTCTAAAAGACTAGACGATCAGACGGCAGCGAATAACACAATAGGACACGGAGAGGAACATTCTAACCGAAAACACAAATATTATAATCCATCCTTGATAGAAATTTGTGGCTCCAAAAAACTAAAAATACCACCTTGTCCAGTTCCGTTTGACGCTAATATTGGAGCTAATGGAGCATTAAGAGGTGGTAAACAGATGGGACATCGTGTAACTGCAATCGGGCATGATCCTATTCTGGGATTGGTTTTTGGAACTGCCAATATTGCGACTTCCACATTGACGAATAAGGATTTACAGTCTTATCATATTTATACAAATGATATGGGGCGTGATTATTTTAGAAACAAAGCGAATACGGGACTTGTGCTCTCCAAGACTAAGGATAAACTTCTGCATGAAGGGTTGGAGGGAAAGGAAAAGGTAGGGGCATCACTGCTTAAAGAGATCATACATTTACGTTCTGATATATATACAAAGAACAGCCTTCCATTACCCATTGTGACAGTGATTGACGCAGGACTGGCGGCGGAACTGGCACAGAGAGGGCTGGATATGGCGAATATTGTTACGGTGGGAAGGCAGATGACCTTTTCTGTTTTTATCAACACGATGATTTCTATGCTGCATGGACTGTTTTATGATGAGAGTGTGGAATACAGTAGAAGGGTATATGAGGTAAGAACCAGAAAAATATTGAGTTATTCCAATTTTATTGCAAGTGCAAGTAATCTAATCTATGTAGGCGCCAATATTTCACTTGGAAATGAAAGTGCATGGAAGCGTCTGGATATAGGTGGACTGGCAGTGACGCTCTATAGGATTGTTACGGATGCTCAATTTATCAGACAGGTAAAGCGGGAGTTTATAGAACAGGAATTTTTTGCACAGATCAGGGGCAGTGAATATGATTTCGATATATCATAGCACTTATAAGAACTGCCTAATATCAAAATATATATTATTCCCATAACCAGACCAGCGGAGCCGATCCGCTGGTCTAAATTTTTGCCAAATTAAAAAGAATGGAGGAAAACAAATGTCATCAAATGTAGAAAGCATGTTTTACACAAGGGAGAAACCGTGGCACGGATTGGGTGTCAGAGTGGAGGAGGCGCCCACATCAGCGGACGCGCTGCGCCTTGCAGGACTGGATTGGGAGGTTGCGCAGGAACCGATCTTTACCGAAGCGGGGGACGCCATTGCAGGCTATAAGGTAAACGTCCGTGATCGCGACAGGAAGGTGCTTGGCGTGGTGAGCGACCGCTACAGGATCGTCCAGAACAGGGAGGCTTTCTCCTTTACGGACGCCTTACTTGGCAACGGCGTGCGCTATGAGACGGCGGGTTCTTTGCAGGAAGGAAAGCGGGTCTGGATCCTTGCAAGGCTGCCGAGGGAGTATATCATTGCGGGGGAACGCATTTCCCCCTATCTGGTATTCAGCAACTCCCACGACGGGAGCGGCGCCGTGCGGGTGGCGCTGACCCCGATCCGGGTAGTCTGCAACAATACGCTGAACCTTGCGCTGGACACGGCACGGCGGTCATGGTCCATGATCCACACGGGCGACATCAACGGCAAGATGCAGGAGGCAAAAGATACCCTCTTTATGGCGGAGACATACATGGACAGCCTGGGGGAAGCGTTTGAACGCCTGCGGAGGCAGAAGGTGACTGAGAGCCAGTTAAAGGAGTATGTGGAGCAGTTACTTCCGCTGGAGAAGGACGCGACGCCCATGCAGGAGAAAAATACCATGAAGCTGAGGGAGGATATGCTTCGCCGTTATTATGACGCGCCCGACCTGCGGGGCGTGGGGAACAACGCTTACCGCTTTGTCAACGCGGTGTCCGATTTTGCCACCCACGCAAAGCCGCTTCGCCGGACAGCAAACTATAACGAGAATCTCTTTATGCGCACGATGGACGGCAACCCCATGATCGACAGGGCATACCAGCTTGTAAAGGCGGCGTAAACAGGGAGAAGAAATAACCTTTTGGTCTTAAGGGATTAAGTGAAACAGTATATCACGGGAAAAATAAGGAATGGATAAGGGTGGTCGGGCATTGTGCTCCAGCTGCCCTTATTCTTTTGACAGTGTCCGGGACACATACCGGGCAGGAGAGGAGGAGTAACATGTTTGACAAAATACCATTAGCAGGAGTCAGTAACGCGGAATGGCTCAGATTAAGGAAATCGGGGATCGGCGGCTCCGACGCAGGGGCAATCTGTGGCGTAAACCCCTACAGCAGCGCCATGAAGGTATTCCGGGACAAGACAAGTGAAGAAGTGGAGGAGCAGGACAGCGAAGCAATCCGCATCGGGCATGATCTGGAGGAGTATGTGGCACAGCGGTTTACGGAGGCGACAGGATTAAAGGTGCGCCGTTCCAATTATATGTATCGGAGCGTAGAAAATCCCTTTATGATCGCGGATATTGACCGCGTCATCATTGGCGAAGATGCGGGACTGGAATGTAAGACAGCCAGCGCCTACCATGCGGACAAATGGGCGGACGGGAATATCCCGCTCCACTACATTATGCAGTGCTACCATTACATGGCGGTCACAGGGAAAAGGGTATGGTATATCGCGGCGGTTATCCTTGGCAGGGAGTTTACCTACCGCAGATTAGAGTGGGACGATGATTTAATCCAACGACTCATTTCCATAGAAACGGATTTCTGGAATAACCGCGTGGCAAAAGGCATCATGCCGCCGCCGGACGGCAGTAAAGCCTGTGACGAGGTTCTGGAACAGTATTTCCATACGGCGAAGAAAGCCAGCGCCATTGCACTTGTCGGGTTTGACGAAAAGCTGCGGAGGCGCGAAGAAATCCTCGGTTTTATCTCCGAACTGCAGGCGGAACAGAAGCAGATCGAGCAGGAAGTGAAGCTCTTTATGCAGGATAATGAACTGGCGAGCAGTGACAGCTTCTGCGTTTCATGGAAAAATATCGACGCCACAAAGCTCGATACGAAGCGTATTAAGGAGGAACGTCCAGAGCTTTATGCCGATTATGGTAAAGTGTCCCATTCCAGACGGTTTGAGGTGAAGGCAGCATAGGAGGGGGTTATGGACGTAAAGGAACTGTGGGAGTATGCGTGTTACGGACTGGAAGCAATCTTGAAGAAAGCAGACCCGTATGCGGAAGAGGGGGACAAGGCTGCGTAAATTCTCTGATGAGCAATTTATGCAACCGAGAATTTGTGCCGAAGCGTCACAAATTCTAATGATTGCAGGGCAGAATCTGAAATTCTGCCCGCATCCTCAGCGCAGAGCGCATCGGAAAGGAGAAAAGATGGAACAAAACTTGATTAGGCTGCTTAAAGCGGATGAGATCGAGTGCAGGGTAGCCGTTATCAAGGAAAACGGTTTAAGCCTGTTACTCTATAAGGATGCGAGGGTAGACCAGCGCATCCTCGATGAGACTTTCGGACCTTTTGGCTGGAAGCGGAGCCACCAGAGCATAGAGGGGAACCTTTACTGCACGGTGGAGATCCATGACAAAGAAACAGACGAATGGGTGGCGAAGCAGGATGTGGGAACCATGAGTTATTCGGAGAAAGAGAAGGGACAGGCTTCAGACAGCTTCAAGCGGGCGTGCTTCAACTGGGGGATCGGAAGGGAACTCTATACCGCGCCTTTTATCTGGATACCGGCGGGAAAGGCTTCGATCATGTACAAAGAAGATCAGAATAAGGTGAAACGGTTTACCTGCAATGACCGTTTCTCGGTTTCTTCGATCCAGTACAGTGATGACCGGGAGATCAGTGCTCTTGTGATCGTAAACGAAAGAGGAGAGCCTGTATATGAACTGAAAGAAAAGGGAGCAGGGACGACGGCTGCCCGTAAAGGGAAAGCCGCTTCGGGAACTGGAAGCAAAGCGGAACCAGCGCAAAAGCCGGGGCAGAAAAAAGCAGCGGGGAAAACGCCAAAAGATTCTGCGGCGATTTCCAAGGCGCAGATGGATTCCCTGCAGGCGGAACTTGACAGGACGGGTGTGACTATGGAAACGGTGCAGAGCAGATACCAGATCAAGGAGCCGGGAGCGATGAGCGCAGAACTCTACGGCAGGGTGATGTCTGCGCTGAAACGGACGAAATCAACAGAAGCGGCATAGACTGGATAGGAATAGCTGCACAGAAGAATGGAGGATGGATGACATATGATGAGTTTTAAAGAATTTACAGAGAATGTTTTAGAAGCAATCCGTGCGAAGGCGGGCGACGCATTTCAGATTAAAAAACATGACGTGATCAAGAATAATAATGTGAAGCGCACTGGGATTGATGCTATAAAAAGCGGGGAAGATATCGGACCATGTGTATATCTGGATGCGTTTTACCGGGAGTATGAATCCGACAGGATGAGGTTTGGTGAGATTGTGGATGAGGTCTACAGGCTGATTCTGGAACAGGAGGAAACACCGGATGTCGATATATCGGGATTCCGAATCTGGAGAACTGTCCAAGGGGATATTTATCCGAAACTCATTAATGCGGAACAGAATAAGGAACTGCTTGAAAAGATACCACACAGAATCTTTATGGATCTGGCAGTAGCCTATTATGCCGTGGCGAGGAACCATGCACAGGAGGACATCGGGACGATCCTTATCTGTAACGGTCATATGGAAATGTGGGGGCAGGAAGAGGAAAATCTTTACCAGACAGCTATGATAAATATGCGCGCTGACGGGGAAGCCGATTTTACCGATATTAATACCATTGTAGAACACATAATGGGCATCAGCTTAACAAAAGAAGATGGTAACGCTTCACGGGATACGGATATGTACGTCCTGACAAACTGCCGTAAGTGCTTCGGGGCAGCGGAGATCCTTGATAAGAAAACCTTGCGGATGATCGCGGACAAAGTTGGGGACAGATTCCTTGTACTGCCCGGTTCCCTGCATGAAACCATTGTACTGCCGCCAAAGGATGAGTCAGAATATGAACGGCTGGCGGGAATGGTGCGGGAAGTAAACGATACCCAGATAGATATCGGGGAGCGGCTGTCTTACCACATATATAGGTACAGCAGGGATGAGGAGGCATTAAAGATTGTCGCGTGATGAGGGATGTCCGTATGGAAACGAGACATGGGCAGAGGAGAAAAAAGCATGAAATATGAAGCGTTTAAGAAAAGCGTATTAAAGGGGCTGCAGAAAATATACGGCGGCTATGCCACGGTCAAAACGGAAAAGATACTGAAAAATAATGGAAAACACTATGACGGCATTGTGGTGGAAATGGCTGGAGGGAAAGGGAGCATAGACCTGCTTATCCCGTTGGAATGGTTTTACAGGCTGTACAATGGCGGGAATGCGGATATGGGGGGATGCATCCGTATCATAGCCAAGGTCTGTGAAGAGCACCGTGAGACGGACGGTGTCAGGGAACTGCTGCAGAAGATGACGTGCTGGGAACAGATCAAAGGGGATATATATCCTGTCCTTCTCGCCACAAAAGAGAATCGGGAAATGCTGGAACGGGTTGTTTCCAAGCCGGTGCTGGACATGTCGGTGGTTTACATTGTCCGTGGGGAGATTGGAAGGCGCTGCGTCGGGATCAAGATTGACCGCAGGATGTTAGAAATCTACGGGATCAGCGCGGAGCGGTTACATAAACAGGCGATGGCAAACTTGATAGCTGACGGCTATCAATTTCGGGACATCTACAGGTTCGTCGTGGAGCAGGGTTACTTTGAGTCGGATAAGCCGAATCTGGAGGATGCAGGGAAGTCAGAAAAGGCGTATATCCTTACCAACACGGCAAAGTTTTACGGGGCGGCAGGGATTCTGGACAGGAAGCTGGTGCGGGAATTTGCCGGCGGGAAGAATTTCTTCATCCTGCCGTCCTCCGTCAATGAAACCATTTTTGTCCCGGCAGGAGACGGAAGCGGCATGGAAATTTATAGCGGCATGGTAAAAATGGTGAACGAAATGGATGTTGACGAGGAGGAACGCCTTACAGACCATGCGTATTTCTACGACGGGACGGCGGATGAGATCAGAATGTGTGCCTGAATATATGAGGGCGGGTATTCTGACAGCTTATATATAAGGAAGAAGGTGGTACGGATGAATGAGGTTTTAAAAGCGGTTCTGATCGGGATTTTTTCTACGATAGTGGCGGCGTTGAATAAGATTGGGGAAAGGTGACGGGTAAAGGAAGAATTTTTTATTGTGATTTCTATGGGGCTGGTGGATTATATTTATCCACCAAATCCATAGAAAGGGAGATAAAAATTTGATTGGTAAAGTTAAGTGTTTATAGAGCATATTTGAAGGAAGTGATGAGAGGCATGGTCAATTATACTTTGGCATGGGCGATTTTATTTTGTGGACGAAAAAGCGCGATATTTGTCTGGTGACAAAAAGACTATATTGACTTAAAATTGAGAAATAAGGAATGAAAAACACAATTTTTCTGGATTTAATGGATTTTTAAAATCCATAATTATTAATAGAAGGGGGATTTTTGATGGCAGAAATAAATGATAATGTTTATAGCATGGAAGAGGTTTTTCAAAGATGGCAGAAAGTAACGGCGGGTGTAAAAGAGGATAAGAAAAGTGTATCGAAAAAAATCTGGTACAGATTGAATAAAAAACTGAACATGACTTCGGAGGAAATAGATTGGTTTAAACAAAGCGCAAATAATAAAAAGGAAAGATTTGTTTTTCGGCTTGGTAAATATACACATTTCTATCTGAATGATATATTGTATATCTGTGGTAAAAAGAAGGAAGAAGTTACACCGAGTGAAGTACAATGGCTGATAAATTCCTTAACGGCGATTTTGCCATATCCAGTAAATGAAGGAAATGAAAAGACGTGTATGGATATATTTAATCAGCGAGCATGCAGAATAGAACAGGTAGTCTGTGATAATTATGAAAATCTACAGGAGGCTCTTTACAGGAAAAGCTTATTTGTTAGTAAAGATGCCAAGTCAGAGTCCGATAAGAAGAAGCGAAAAGAGTTTTATAAATATCAGTATCGGATGGTAAAAGAATGGCATCAAAAGTGGATGGCTGTCATGGAAAAAGCCGGAGGAATAAGAAAGGCAGAAAGAACTGAGTGCGTGCATTTATGTAAAAAGGATACTAAATATAATGTGCCTCAAGAGGATGAGAAAAGATTTTTCGAGACGGGTGAATTGGAAAATGCAATACTTCAAGGGGCTTATGAGAAAATGAAAAGAATTTGCAGCGAAGATTTATGCCAATATGCGTTATGGTGTTTTATAACAGGGGGAGCGAAAGTAAAAAAGGGCGAAGAAAAACTGG
Source organism: Lachnospiraceae bacterium (assembly GCA_009774215.1). Taxonomy (GTDB): domain Bacteria; phylum Bacillota; class Clostridia; order Lachnospirales; family Lachnospiraceae; genus UBA3282. Next base: position 9,481 of record VSNH01000045.1, on the reverse strand, counting down.
CTGATAAGGCAACACAGGAAGATGTTGGGAATAGAGAGGGGTGCATTGAGGCGTGCACATCGCTATTTTGTGAAGTCATTACGCATCAGTTAAAAGCAGATTCAATAGAAGACTTTAAATATATTTCAAAAGAAGCTATAAGGGAACTGGAAACTTTAAATAAAATATTGTGTCAGAATGAAAAAGTGAGAGAAAGGAGAAAAAAGTCTTCCTATCCAGAAGTAGAAATTTTAAGACAGATTAAAAAGTCAGATAAGGAAAGGGGGAGATATAAAAACGGACTATCAGATTTGTACTGTACAGAGGAAGAATTGTGGGATTTATCTAACATAAGAAATTATTTGAATGAAAGAGAGAGCGAGACAATTCTTATATCCGATTATATAAAATTGTCGGCAGAATAAATGATAAAGACCAGAGATTGCAAGAAAGTCTCTGGTTTTTATTATCTAAACATCTTCTGTTGAAAAAAGTTTTTGTTACTGTTACATGTCTATATTTTCTCTATGAAATCAATATGTTGCATATGACGAATTATAAACATACAACATTTAGAAATCATACGGAAAAAAACTGATTTTAAAAAATGGAGACAGGGGTATATTATATGGACAAAGGAGGACAACAGAGATGGAAAAAATACAAATCGAAGGTTATACGCAAGATGAAGGATGCTATATCAAAAATGGCATCAAGGTGACGGATTTTATTTTGGGTGTCAAAAAAATTATCTTTGGGAAGGAGGGAATGTGCAAGTACAAATTTATTGTGAGTGCGGAGGGAGGAAGAACTTTCGAAAGAACGGTTACGTTGCAACAGTTGAAACGGCACTGTTTTCTACAGGAACTTCCGTTGTTTGTGAAAGAAGGAGACGCATTCTACCAAGCAATTTATAATACGGTATCTGCGATATATTTTACAGTATATGATACGGAATATCAAACTGAACGCAATGGATTACAGGAGGTCGAAGGGAGACAAATGTATGCTTTCACAAATACCAGCATTGCGGCTGACGGATTTCATCCAGAAATATATTCGGGAGTTGGGCACATGTTTATTCCGAATGTTGCAATATCCCAAGGGCTGGCGGAGACAGCGGAGAAACTATTTCGTGAATATAATCGAAATCCGAATATCTTTTATACCTTATTTTTGCATAATATCATGTCAATTTCGAATAGGTTTTTCAGGTCGATTGGGGAGCCCGAATTTATGAAGCTGACACTCTGGATTGACGGGCAAAGCGGGTCAGGAAAGACTGAGCTTGCCAAGGTAGTTGGCGCTTATACTTTTGGGGATCAGATGCTTAACAGGGAACTGATTGCGGCGACAGGAAAACGGCGGGATGCGCTGAAACATTTGTCACAATCTTCGGGAAGCGTTTGTATTCTGGATGATGTCAAGATGGAGCGGGTGAGGGACCGAAAGAACAGTATGCGGAACACGGTCGATGATTTAATTCGCAGCACTTTTAGAGGGAGAATGACTGATACTGTCGGTACGGATTCTGAGCCTGAGTGGATTGATGCATGTGCGCTGATTACGGGGGAATATCTTGATACCTGCGAGTCGCAGAACGCGCGGTTGATATATTTGAAGATTGACGGATTTGTGGATAGTGAGGAGAATTCTCGTGCATTGCGCATTCTTTCCCAAAATCCTATATGGCTGACTACGGTATGTGTTGGATATATTCAATGGTTTCTTCGTATGATGGAAGAAATAAGTTTTTCCGAGTTGTTGCACGGGAAACTGGGAGAATTGAGAAAACGCGAAAAAATGTACGCTGGGATCAGCAACGCCGCAAGATTGAACGAAAACCGTCATATGTTGGATATGGCTACTATATTATCCGAAATGTTTTTTCGGGAAGCGGGAATGCCGCAGGGGTTTATAGAATGCTTTACTAAAAATGCGAAACAGAGTGTCGCAGCAGTCACCGAGAGCACATTCTGTCTTCTAGGGGGAGAAAAAATGCTACTTTTTAAAGCCATAGAACGGATTTTTGCAGAATGTAATATCAGGGTTGCTCAGTATCAGAAAGAGCCTTGGAAACATAGCGAATGGCAGTATCAGCAGGAATATTTTTGGATTTGGAAAGATGAGGACTTTGTTTGGATTAATGATTACAAACAGTCTATCTTGAAAGGAACCCAACATGATAATGAGCAGTTTGACGAGAATCCATGTTTGATTATTCGTGTGGATAGATTTGACGAACTGTTTCGGAGCGCAGTAGATAACCTTGCAAATGAACGGCAAATATCTTCGGAGATTGTTGACAAGCTGCTTGCTAATCCGCTGAAAATGTTGAGGGAAATGCAGATCATTTACAAGCAATACCGGGCGGATAGCAAACTGGGAAGACCAGCGGTGAATTATCCGACATACAGGTTGACCGAGGCGACCGATTTTCAATATCCAGATGACTGTTATTGCGGACAGGATTATGGAAATACACTGCACAAAGAAGTTATTTGTGACTTGGAATGCGAACCAGTTATTCAGATTAATACAGGGCATCCCTGTATTGGTATACTAAAAAGCCGGATGGAAGATAATGAGCCGGAAGATACATATGAAAATGTGAGAAAATGGAATATCCGGGGGATAACACCGGAAGAAGCGTATCATACGCGTAAAGCATTTATGAATAGCAAATCGCTCTACAGAGAATAAAAGGAGGACATATTATGGCTCAAAAACAAACTTGCTTGTATTATACCGCGCAGGAGGTTATGGAGATTCTGGGCGTGTCGCGTGCAAAGGCATATCGGGTGGTCAAGGAACTCAATGAGGAGTTGGCAGCAAAAGGTTATATTATTACGGCTGGCAAAGTCCCTAAGAAGTTTCTGGCAGAGAGACTTTACGGGATGACCGTATAATTCAAGGAATCCCCGGGGGATAGATGTCTCTTGGGGATTCTGTTTTAGGAAGGAAGTGATAATTTGACCGTTTCAAAAAATGATAAGGGTCTGTGGGATGTCCAGTTCTATTACAAAGATTACAGAGGAAAAAATACCAAAAAACATAAACGCAATTTCAGAACCAAAAAGGAAGCTGTCGAGTGGGCAAATAAATATATAAACCAGCAGTCCCATAATCTGGATATGGATTTTTCGTCTTTCTGGCAGTTGTACAGGGAGGATATGAAGGAGCGTCTGCGGGAAAATACTGTCCGTACCAAGGATTATATTATGGAACTTAAGGTATTGCCATATTTTGGCGATAAAAAAATTGTGCAAATTACCGCGGCAGATATACGCCGCTGGCAGAACAGTCTTATGAAAGAGGGGTATTCGCCTACCTATTTAAAGACGATCAATAACCAGCTTAGCGCCCTGTTTAATTATGCTGTAAGATATTATGACTTACCGAGTAATCCTTGCCAAAAGGCGGGTTCTATGGGTAAAGGGAGAGCGGAAGAAATGCAGTTCTGGACACAGGAAGAATTTGAAACTTTTATTGATGCCCTTAAAGACAAGCCTGTTTCTTACTGTGCTTTTATGACCCTTTATTGGACGGGAGTCCGCTTGGGAGAACTGCTGGCGCTTTCCCTTGCTGATTTTGATGCGGAGAAAAAGACGTTATCCATTACGAAGTCTTACCAGCGGATTAATGGCAGGGACGTGATCACAGAACCCAAGACTGCAAAGGGGAAAAGAATTATTTCGCTGCCGGATTTTCTTGTGGCGGAATTGGAGGAATATGTAAGCAGGCTTTATGGCATGATGGCAGGAAACAGGTTGTTTATGATAACGAAATCATATTTGGAGAAAGAAATGAAACGAGGGGCAGAACTATCTGGTGTAAAGAAGATAAGGCTGCATGATCTCAGACACAGTCATGCTTCCCTGCTGATTTCAAAGCTGGGAGTACAGCCAAAACTTGTGTCAGAACGACTTGGGCACGAGAAAATCCAGACAACACTTGATACATATTCCCATCTGTACCCGGATCAGTCACGGAATCTTGCAGATCAGTTAAACTGCCTTGTAGATGGATCGGATGAGGAGGGAGGAGAAAACAATGCCGGGAAAACATAAGGAACCGACGATAGCCTTTCGCCCCAGCGCGTGGGCGAGGGCGGTTATAGAGCAGAGAGCCGCATTAAGCGGCATCTATAAGAAAGATTTTATTACGAGAAGTTGTGTGTATTCTCATATTACTGTAGTAGGGAAGAAGGAAAATATACAGCGGATTGTGGATGCTTTACAGGAAATGCAGATGACCATGAAGGAGATCGCCGGACAGATTCAGTCCGGCGATTTTTCTCTGTCAGATGAAGGGTATCGGGAATTAAAAAATGACTATCTTGCACTTGTGCTGACGGTGATTGATATCGTTGACGGAGCAGCTTATCTGTTTGGGAAGGAGAGTCCGGCAGAGCGGAGAAACTGGAAAGCGGAATTGGAATTAGAGCAGTACCGTCATGTGCTGGAAATGGATGAAAAGCGGGATAAGTAAAGTTTTTGATCGGAAAGTGTAAAGCTATAAAATACCATTTTTATGGATTCAGTGGATTTCTGTGATCCAGAATTACATAGTACAGAAAGAAAAAGGTAAGATATTTTAGCCTTTCTGTAGATGGAATGTAGATGGTAAGCGTAATTGAAAAAGGGAGGAATCCATGATATGATACTTAATGAAAAGGCAGGTGATATGATGGGAGCGGATAATCAGAAGCAATTAGAGAGGCGGGAAACATTAGAAGCAATAGGAAAATTAAATCTTTTAGACGATAATCTAATGACGCTGGTATTCGATAGAAATATCGAGGCTACAGAGTTATTGTTGAATGTTATCCTCCAGCGCAGTGATTTAAAGGTGTTGGAAGTGGTAGCACAGAGAGAGTATAAGAATCCAATGCCGGGTGGACGATCTATTACGATAGATATTTACGCAAAAGACGGGAAAGATAAGGTCTATGACATTGAAGTACAGCGTGCTTCGGCGGGAGCAGATGTCCACAGGGCGAGATTTCATAGCAGCATGATAGATACAAAAATGTTGAAGGCTGGACAGGAATTTAATGAAATCCATGATTCTTATGTGATTTTCATAACGGCAGGCGATGTTATGGGAGCCGGGTGCTCACTGTACCATATTGACAGGGTGATTAAGGAAACAGGCGCATATTTTGGCGATGGCTCCCATATCATATATGTTAATGGCAGTTATAAAGATGACAGCGATCCGATTGGAAAGCTGATGCATGACTTTAGATGTTTGAGTTCGGTAGACATGTTCTATCCGGCATTGGCAAAACAGGTAAGGTATTTCAAGGAGACGGAAGGAGGTCAGGACATTATGTGCCAGGTATTTGATGATTTAGCGGAAAAAAGAGCAGAGAAGAGAGCAGAGGAAGCACGAATAGAAGAAAAGAAGGCGTTTGCCCGTCGATTGATTGCAAGGGGGAAACAAACAGTTGAAGAGATCGCGGAGGATGCTGACCTGCCGATTGAAGTGGTGAGGGAGTTGGCTGGTTTGCAGTTGGCATGAAAAAACTGGTGAATATAATGGGTGGAAGTGTTATTGAAACGGAATCCGAAAGATTGATGTGTATGGGAGCTGCAAAGATGGTTGTTGAACTGGGGCAGGAGAATGGACTTGATGATGAAGTGATTTTGAAACAGATGCAGGAAAAGATTGGGGTGTCCTTGGAAAAAGCAAAACTTTATTTGGCGCAGTATGGGAAACAGCATGCGTAAAATTATCAGATTTGGATAGGAATTTCAAGGAAAAGTAGGGAGACCAAAGTATTATGTGTCAGGTATTCGATGATTTAGTGGAAAGAAGGGTTATGGAGGAGAAAAGGGCGTTTGCCCGTCGCTTGATTGCAAGAGGGAAACAGACTGTCGAGGAGATTGCGGAAGATGCGGATTTGTCAATTGAAGAAGTTAAAATACTGATTGGATTTCAATTAGCATAGACTTCTCGCGTCCTGATCATCCCAACTTAAAATAGTTGAAATGATATGAATCATGTATTGGGGGATATTATAAGGGCAAAAGGTAGGAATATAGCATAGGGAGGAAAACTTACATGGCTATTAATGATGAAATTCAAAAGTATCGTCAAGAGATAAAATCTGAAAGAATGGATATGTCTTTTGGAGAAATAATCAATATGTATAAAGATAAGGAAATAATAATTTCTCCAGAATATCAAAGAGCGTTTAGATGGGATGAACAGAGACAGTCTGATTTTATCGAATCAATACTATTGGGCATTCCTTTTCCTTCAATATTTGTGGCAACTAATACAGATGGTAAATGGGAATTGATTGATGGATTGCAACGAGTGTCTACGGTTTTAGCTTTTTTTAATGAACTTAAAGACGAAAATGGAGATTCGTATCCGAAAAATGGGCTTGAATTAGTTGAAGGCAGTTTAATTAAAGGACTGAGAGGCATCACTATAGATACTTTACCATTAGAATATAAACTTCAAATAAAAAGAACACCATGTAGAGTGGAAATAATTCTTAAGGAAAGCGAATTCAAAATGCGATATGAGCTTTTTAAGAGGCTGAACACTGGTGGAGAAGGATTGTCAAGGCAAGAGATACGAAACTGCATTTTTAGAGGTTTAGATAGTAGATATAGCGATTTTGTGTCAGAATTATCAAATAACGAGATATTTAGAGACATAGTAAATATTAGTTTATTAAACGAAGAGATGATGTATTATGATGAGCTAGTGTTGAGATATTTGACCTTGAAAAATCAAGGAACTAGATATACTCAGGCTAATATACAAGACTATATGGACGATTATTTAGAAAGCCAGTGTAAGGATTTTGATGAAAGTAGGATTAGTGCTGATAGGCGATTATTTGAAGATATTATGAATGTTCTTAAGGGATTAAAAGAGCAAAATATTTTTAAACTTGGCAAAAGATATTTTACTACAAGTATGTATGATGCTATAATGTTAAGCTTATCAGAGAAAAGCGTAAATTTGTCGGAGGTAAATATTGCTGAATTGGGGAAAAGAATTGCTGAATTGAAGGAAAAAGAAGAATTTACAAAATATGTTGGCTCAGCAAGCAGTAATCCTACAAGTATCACTAACAAGGTGAAAATTGCAAAGCAAGTTTTATTAGAAATATCGGAGTTATAAAAATGCATCCACTTACTAATGAAATAATGGCTAGTAGAGAATGGCGCGTAAGAGAATTGGAGAACTTGAAAAAGGTTGGAACTTTGGCATTAAATAATTATGCACCAAAAGTCAAGGATCAATATTATCGAATGTGTATTCCGTATATATATGCCCATTGGGAAGGGTTTGTTGTTGAAAGTTTTAAGCAACTTATCTCATATTTAAATGGTTTGCATTTGGATAAAAAGCAGGTTCGTAATGAATTGTATTCCTTCTCGTTGCAAGATGTTTTAAAACCTCTTGCTGGTAAACAATCTTTTGAACAAACATGCCAGTTTGTGGAAAAATTTACAAGGGACTATGATAAGGCGTTATATATTGATCCGACATTACTTACTGCTAAATCTAATTTGAATTATAAACAGTTGACTATAATTTTGGAAAAATTTGGGATGGAGAACTGTTTAACAAAATATCAAAGTGAGATTAATCAATTGGTTAATCAAAGAAATAGAATAGCACATGGTGAAAATGGAATAACTGTAGAGTATGGCAACATTTCAAGGAAAATTAGCATGTTGCAAGAAATCTTTGATATTATGATTTTGAAGTTTGAAGAATATTTGACTGTGAGAATGTATTTAAGATAAGATTAGTGGTTATTTAATACCTTTGGTTCTATTGCTTTCCGGTGGTTCTACTCTGGTTCTAAAAGCAGTTGAAATGATAGGGAAACGGCGTATTTTCGTAGATTTAAGAGATAAAAAGGTCGGAACAAGTCTGGAATATGCGGGGAAAGACTCTCATGCGAGACGAGTTCGAATAGTCGGAGCTAAGCCGCGGAGCCAGTAAAATCAAATGTTTACGGTTAGAGGGAAGTAATTTCAGATTAGGCGGTATAGCCCCAATTACAAGGGCTGTACCGTTTTTTCTTGCGCTCAACGAGCGCATTTTCCTTATGCACCTTGCCGTTTCGGTTGCGTGGCAGAAAGGAAATTGATTTCCCCTACAAAGTTGAAAACAATATCTACTTTCTGTACCCGTTTCCCGTTCACCTTTTCCGGCGCATGGACTATGATTTTCTTGATAAATTCATTGACGATTGCAGGGGTGAGTTCCTTTATCCCCACATACTTGCGGATAATCGCGGCGAAGCTGTCAAAATCGCTTTTGTTCTGTTCGTAGGTATCGACTTCCTGCTGGTCTGCCTTGACCTTTTCTTCCAGTTCCCGCTGTTCCGCTTCATACTCTGCGGACAGCTTCAAAAATCTGTCGTGGCTGATTGCGCCGCTTATGTCGTCCTCATAAATCCGCTTGAAAATACGGTCAAGTTCCGCTATCCGCTTCCTCGCCTGTTCAACTTCACGCTTCCTGCGTTTCATTTCCTTTTCCGTTTCAGCGGAGCGTTGCTGATACATCATTTCATGGAAAGCCATGATGTCATCAAAGAAAAGGGCGGTCACATCAAATATCCTGCTCCATACGATTTGCTTCAACACTTCTTCGCGGATAAAGTGAGCCGTACAGCTTCCCGTATTGCTCTTGTACTTTGCACAGCGGTAATGGTCTTGTGAGCCGTTAAAACTCTTACAGGTAACAAAGTGTAATTTACTCCCGCAGTCTGCACAGTATACCAAGCCGGAGAACAGTGCTTGCCGTTCTGCTTTTGTGGGGCGGCGTTTGTTCGCCCTAAGTTCCTGCACCCGTTCAAAAACAGCGTCCTCTACAATCGCTTCATGGGTATTATAGAAAATTGCCTGCTGTTCCTTTGTGGTTGAAATCCGCTTTTTCAGTTTGTGGGATTTGGAATAGCTTTTGAAGTTTACCGTATGCCCGCAGTAGTCCATGCGCTCCAAAATGCCGATAATGGTACTATCTCTCCAGTCATAAGGGCTGTCGGGGAGTGCTTTCCCCTTTTTCTTTGCGTAATACGCTTTTGCTATCAGCACATTATCCGCTTTGAGGATTTTTGCTATCTGCGCAGGTCCTTTCCCACCGATACATAAATCAAAAATGCGTTTCACCACAGCGGCGGCTTCCTCGTCTACAATCCATTGCTTTTTGTCCGTAGGGCTTACTATGTAGCCATAGGGCGGCTTTGTCAGGTGTTCCCCCGCCTGTCCTTGCGCCCGTTTGATTGCCCGTACCTTTTTGCTTGTATCTTTGGCATAAAAATCGTTGAACAGGTTACGGAACGGGGTAAAATCGTTGTCGCCTTTTGCGCTGTCTACACCGTCATTGATTGCGATATATCTAACGTCGCGCTCCACGAAAAAAATTTCTGTATAGTAGCCGACTTTCAGATAATCGCGCCCTAACCTTGACATATCCTTGACAATGACCGTCGCCACGTTTCCGGCTTCAATCTCTG
>VSNH01000044.1 GCA_009774215.1 Lachnospiraceae bacterium | reverse complement strand
GCGTACGCTCCGCTCGGCGGTTAATAGCAGTGGGCCTTTTTTTGTTTTTCCCCCCCCGCCGGCTCCCAGACACGACTCTCCCCTGTCTCCTTATCCAGACGAAGATACCGATTTCCCCATCCCGGCGGCAGATACAGGACATCCTCAAGAACAGCAGGAAAACCGAACGGCGCCGTATCACACGCATATCCGAAAATAGGATGTCTACATTCCAATCCGTCTATCCTGCAGTCATACTCCCGCATCTCTCCGCTTTCCGGATTCCATCTGGTAATGGTATAACCCTCATAGGGCAGAAGCCAGAGCTCCTCCCCGTCTGCGACCAGAAAAACGCATCCACAGGTATTTTCTGCCTTCGTGGACATGATCTGTGTCTTTCCTGTTGGCACATGAATCCCCGTCACATAATTGTTCACGGGAGATGCCAGAAAGAGATACTCCTTCCAGACACAAAAACCGCCAAACCGCCTTTCCCCCATTGACTCATCAATAAAGACATCAAGTCCCTCCGTAAAATAGCGGATTTCCCCTGTCACTGTGTCATAGCGTACAAGAGCCGGATACCTGTTTGGCAGCAAGAGCAGATATTTCCCGCAGGCTGTCGCTGCACAGAACGCGCCCGGCTGTTCAAGTCTTCTTTCCAGTCCGATCCTTTTAACTATTTTCCCCTGCTCCAAAAGCAGAATCTCCTGCGCATTGCCGGGACACGCATAATCTTTTCCCAAAACAGAGACCACATAGGACAAGTAGTAACCGGCATAAATGGATTGATATTCACACAGACTGCCCGCATATTTATACTGATAGCAGCCTTCCGCATCATAAAACAGCGCCCCGCCGCCGGTCACCATATATCTGCCGTTTCCATCATGGAAAAATCCCGGTATTACATTGCCCCGCCAGTCCTCTTTCTCCGGCTCGCGGTCAATCTGATTGTCTAACAGAAAAAGCGGTTTCCCCGCCGCTGCAAACAGTGCCGTCACCGAAGTGGCTCCGTCGCCGATATAGGCGTCACATAATGCAATCGTCGGCTCGATCTCAGGCGTATCATCAAAAATACCCAGATTATTTTCCATAAAATACTGCTTCAATTTATCGTAGACAGGCTTATACTCCGCGCGCATAGAAGCAAAGGAAGACTCTAACAGCGGATGCGGACGCCACAGCAGACAGGCATCCTCACATTTTGCGAAACAGCGAAACACATATTCCATCTTCCTTAAAAACGCTTCCGTATTGGCCAGCATACCGTTAATGCTCGTGTTAAAGAAATACACTCTCCGCCCCGCCATCTTCTCTTTCCAGTCTTCAGGCGGTTCGGACGGATTCCGGCAAAGCCGTATCACCTTATCAAACTTAGGCGAGCCCAGCGGCACGAGTTTTTCCTCCGGCAGCTCCGGATCAAAAAATTTGCGATATTTCTCCGCCTGTATGATGATATAATCCGCAAAATAATAGGCCATACAGGACGACTGCGCCTCGCTCATATTTCCGGAAGTCGCATAATAGGGAATATAAACCAGACACGGCGTATGTTTTTTTATTTCAAAAGAATAAAACCTTGGCTCTACACTCGTCACAAAATTCATATTATCATAAGGATTATGTATAAAAACGGCGTCCGGTTCTCTTTCCTCCAAACGGTACTCCTCATAATGCACCACCGGCACATCCGCCGGGAATCTGTCGCCTTCATAATGATACGTTCCGAGCGTACCGTCCCTGTTTTTATCATAATAGGGAATCGGCACCACATAGGCATCACAGTCCGGATCCGCATCCGCGGCGCGCCAGACGCTTTCCAAGGAATCCCACATACTCGCTTTGTAGGGCAGGAAAACCATTTCCAACCGGATTTTTATATCATTTTTTACACTGTTCTCAACCTGAATGAGCGCTTTGCGCAGTCTTTTCCTCGTCTTTGCCGGATTGAATGCCGTCCCATTAGAAAGCAAATCATAGGCTTCATAAACCGTTTCGCAGTATTCTTCCAGCTTCAATATGGCAGGGCTGCCTTCCCCCTCTGTCTTCTCGATCAGCTCCCCGATCTGCACGGCGCTGTCCTGACACTGTGCCAGCAAAGCCATAGCCTTCGCATTCTCTCCATGCTCTATGCCGCTCCTGATCTCGTCATGCGCCTGCTCCAAAAGCGCAAGTATTTCCTGTATTTGTTTTTGCTGCGCTTTTCTCATGGTTTCCTCTTCCTGCGGGCAGTTAGTTTCTGTATTTTCTCTCCACTCCGCCGTGCCAGCTCGGCTTCGCCTCGCTGCGGGCTTTCGCCCTATAGTCTCAGGTAAACACAGAAAACTGCCTGCAAGCAGTCTTTTTCTGCGTTTTCTCTCCACTCCGCCATGCCAGCTCGGCTTCGCCTCGCTGCGGGCTTTCGCCCTATAGTCTCAGGTAAATACAGAAAACTGCCTGCAAGCAGTCATTTTCTGTATTTACCCGAGACTGCACGGCTCAATGCTAAACAAATAAGGCATATTGGCCGTTCTTTGAACGGTGCGTTCTATCTGTGGACAGACCGCTTCGCTCCCCCGTACGTCACCCGAAAGTGTTCCGAAGGTCTTGGCGCACCCAATTCACGTTACCGTTATTCCAGCGCCGTTCTTGTTTTTTATCTTCAAAAAATGTTTCACAGTCCGTTCCCGGTAAAATTCCGACATGCGCCGACATTTATCTGCAAAATATTTTTTAATGATCTACTTTGTTCCTGCTTTCTCATCTGATTCCATGATTTTATTGACATAGTTCCCTGCTTGTCCGCGTTTCAGTGCGTTTCGGGCCGCATTCTGTTTTTTATCCGCTTCAAATCCACAGTTCCCGCATCGGAAATCGTTTCCGCTATATTTCCCCATGCTCCCACAGTTACTGCATTCTGAGCTGATTGCCTTCCCGAATACTTCCACCAATGCAATCGAATGCTCCAGACACTTTTGTTCCAATCTTTCACGGATGAGACCTTTTCTCCACACGCCGACAGAATAATTGACCCGCCTGTCATAACCGGCCCGGCTGTTCCCCGGCAGTTTCGGCAAATAGATCACCTTCGGTTTCTCCTGTTCAATCATGCGGTTTATTTCCTGATTAATGTAGGTTTCCAGTTTGGCATCCAGTCTCGCTTTTTGCGCTCTGTATTTTCTCCTCCCAGCATTGTTCGCCTTTTCTCTGCGATAGGTTTCTGCAGAAGCCCGCAAATATTGCGCCAGCTCTTCCTGTATTTCCCAAAACTGCTCCCCGTAAACCGTTCCATCCTGGGTAGTAAACATACACCGCATCCCTGCCGAGAGACCAATCTCATTGGTATAATCCCGGTGCATCCTGACTTTTATTACAAGAGGAATGCTGATGTCAACACCGCTCTCCTCCGGTATCAGCTTTAAATAAATCTGCTTCTGATAGCTGTTTTCATCTGTGAGTGGTATAAATACGCGTCTCCTTTTTTCCTTTGTGGCAATGAAAATCCCGTATTTCGGTTTTCTCCCCGCATCGTCGGCTTGATCCACTCCATACCGATATGCTCGTTCTGTCAGATAAAATCCGTCAGCCCGATTGGTAACCAGCTCTCTTTGATGATATTTCCTAACCTGCCTGCAAAGATATCTGTGCAGCTTTTCCGTATTCACTTCATGGGAAAGTTCTTCATACTTCCGCTGCATTTCCTGCGGCAGCTGAATTGCTTTTTGATTCAATATAGCTTCAAAAGCATTGCTTGACTTTAGTAAAAACCTTAGATAATGTTTCTCCTGTGCAGTAAAATTTTCATTCTGTCCTACCAATTTTGCAAGCTTCGTCTTCGTCGCCGCCCACTGACTTTTGATATCGCCAAGCGCATCAAAAACGGCGCGGTAAAAATATACTGACGGCAAACCTAACTCTGACCGCAGACCGCTCGCCGTCATCTCGTTCTGCACAGTATAGCCCGGATACAGTTTGGACAGGCTCCCGATCCCGCCATAGCGGGCATATACATAATTCTTTACTCTTCGGTAATCCTCGGCAATTTCCCGGAGTTTTTTCATGTCCTCCCCCGGAATCGGCTCTTTGTTATATTGGTGTACCGTCCTGCAGGCTGTCTCCTGCTTATTTTTCCTTGTCGTTTCCTCCTGTACGTTGTCCATATATCCTTCCGGAGCGCTCGAATAGCCGGGTTGTAATTTCGCAGAATGTTCTCTTCTGCGAAATTTTTTTATATTGAAACAAAAATACCATTTCTCAACTCTTAGCCTATTATACTGACAATGATATTATTTGTCAATTCATCCCCCGGTAGCTGTCCTCTTCCTCTTTCTTCCAGAATAGATATCGGTTTTTCAAAGGTTTTTCTTTACAGCTAATCCTATTATGGGTCAAAAAAGTGGTCAGCGGCAATCGGAAAAATTCTCTTGCGCTATGCCGGTAGAAACAGTATATCGCAAATTCTACGGTTCGCTTTTCATGGTCAGAATGAGGACAAAAGCCGCGATATTTTCAATAAACCGAAGCGGTTGCCGATTGTTTCGCAGAAGAGAACAATTCTGCGAATTTTTTTATACAATATTGCACTTCACCTAAAACAAAGTAAGACTTCCGGTGATATCCTCATCAAAAGCCTTTTCTTCTTTATTCCGATATTAGTGCGAGAAGTACTTCTAAAGCTTGGCAGCATAGACTGCCTCGCTAAGAAGTTCTAAGTCTCACACAGGAGAATGCTCAAAATACGGGCATTCTCCGCATTGATTTGAGTCACAGCAGAGCTGTGCCATGGCGGTTAGCGTGAAATCTTCAATCCCCTCAGATACCCCTTCTGTTCCGGCGTAATCCGATAGCTCTCCACCGCCTTCTGGATCGCCTTATTGTGCGTCCAGGTCTCAAGTCTCTTTTCCTCGATATAAGGCAGAATCGCCTCATATTGCTTCGCCAGCGCCGTGGCAAAATACCACGCGATCATCATATTGACATAGTACTCCTCCGAGCGGATTTTTGAAATCATCTCGGGATATGTCCTATCAAAATCCTCGTCCAAAAAATGCGCCATCAACATCCCGACACCAAACCGCACCGTGTACGTTTGATCGGAAGCGATCCACTCCCTGATGTAAGGCAGCAATTCCTGTCTGTGCTTTTTAAACACTTTCGGGGACATCTGGTCACAGGTCGCCCAGTTATCCACATAGGGCAAAAACGCGCAAAGTTCCCCCATGCACTGTGTAAAATCCTTCCTCTCCGCTATGATAAAGGCGTGAAGCTGATTTTCCTCAAAATACTTATGGGGCAGCGTTTTCAGAAATGTATCCATGTCCTCCCTCTTTGCCAGCTGCTTCGCCATCTTCCGAAGCGCGGGCGTGCGCACACCGATCACGGTTTCTTTGTCGATCGTCGGTATCAGCTTTGCCTGGAAATCCCGGTAGACAGTGTCCTGCTGTGAAAACAATTCGTCTTTTATCTCGTCAAAAATCACCTGATCAATCATCTTCCGCTTCTCCTTCCAGCAGATCTTCCAATTTCCGTTTTGCACTCTTGGCCGGAATGTAAAAACCGCCTCTCACAAGAAGCTGCCCGACAAGGATAAACCCGGCTGTCGACGCCGTAATCCCCCAGCCATCCGGCTGACCCGAGATTACGGCGAACAGACCGGCCAGAAAAACCATCCCCGTTATACCGAACCATACACATAAAAAGGCAAACACAAACCATAATAAACGCATACGGACAATCACTGTCGTCCCGTTTTCCTGCCCCCGTATCTGCCCGATGATCACTGGCAGAAAAGAGTCCTTCACGTGCATGACAACACCCGCAAAAAGGACTTCCCCGAGCCTTGGCAGAAACTTAAAATCCGTTTCACCGACTTTCCCGATAAATGCCTTATCCCCCGGAACATTCAGCCATTTGTTCTGCGTATCAGTGATAGACCGCAAAAGCGCCCGCACTTCCTCCGGACTCTTTCCTGTTTGGATGGTAAATTTCATGCGCGGTATGATATGTATCATTCTTCCCTCTTCAAAAGGTTATTGATCTCATCCACCATCCCGTTAATGGTAGTAATCTGATTGGACATTTCCGCGATATCATTCACGTTGCTCTCCACCATAGCGTTAATGGACTGGAACTGGGTGTTCTCGTTGCTGATGTCGTCGGCAATCTCTTTGTTGATGGTAACGGTACTCTGGATCACCATCGCCTGTTTATGATGCGCCTCTCCCATAGCGCTCACCGCATCCGCCGCAACGCCGAGAAGCAGCGTCATATCCTGTATGCCCGCATATACATTGGTAAAATACTCATTCTGTCTCTCCAGCTTTTGGGAATTGTCGTTGACATACATGGTTATCTCTTTCACATTGTTCTGCACTGTCTGTATGACCTTCGACACCTCTTCCAGAGATTCCTGCGTGCTGTTCGCCAGATTGCCTACCTCCTGCGCAACCACGGCAAACCCTTTGCCCGCCTCTCCCGCTCTGGCCGCCTCAATGGAGGCATTCAAAGCCAGCAGATTCGTGGACGAGGAAATATCGCTGATCAGATTTAACGTCATGCCAATCTGCTCCACCGCCTTCGACAGCTTCTGCGCCACATCCGTCGTGGCAACCATGGATTTGGACACATCACTGTTAATTTCTTTTAACTCCGCAAGCCGCTTTTCATTCTCTCTCGTCTTATCCAACAAGTCGTTGGAAGTCTGCTCTACCTTCTCCACATTATCCGCAACCACATTTTTCCATTCGTCCAGTTCATTCAGGTTATCCATACTTTCTCTGGTCTTCCCGTCCAGCCTGTTGCTGCTCGCAAGCAGCTGCTCACTGGTGGCTGACAGTTCCTCCACGGAAGCGCTCTCATTTTCCGAAATCTGCGAAAGGGCCTGTCCCGCACTCAAAAGATTTTCCGAAAGAGACTGCACGGAATCGAGCACATTCTTCACCTTTTCATTGTTGCGCTCCATCTCGTCCTTTTTGGCGTTCACAAGGAAACGGTTAATCAGATAAGTCAACAACACCGTAGTGGGGAGGGACAAACTCAGGCAAACACCTCTGTCAGCTATATTCGCAATAAACATCTCACCCTTGACCGGCAAAAGCGTCTGTGCCCTTACGAACCACGCAATTACCAGAGAGACCACAATTTCTACAGATGTAATGGCAACCAGCTTATAGTCAAGAAAAAAGGTGGTAAGCACCACAAAGAAAAAGGCAAAGCCCCAAAAGTCCGTAGCGGGAACCATATACTGGATAAAGTTCCACTGAATAAGCATAATCACAGCCGTAAAAATCTTTCCGGCTTTCAGGCTGGATGCTTTCACCACACCGTCCTCAAATCCTGTCTTAACAAAATAGATACCAATCCCCAGATAAATCAGACAGGTCACGTCAAAAATAAGCAGCGCAGTCCATGAGACAGGCGGCAGCCATCCCATAATCTTCATAAACGTGTACATAATGCCCGCACACTGACATGCTCCCGGTATCAGCAGCAGAACCAGCACATACACCTTATTGATGTACTCGTCAAGCGCAGTCAGACTTCTCTTTTTGTTTTCTTCCATAACCCTTATTCCTCCTGTTTAAAAAATGTGCCGCGCCCTTCCCCTTGCACGTTTTCCGGTTTATTGGCCATCGCAATTGTGTCAATGCATCCTGCCGTTTTCGGAAATTTTTTATAGCACAAAAAAGCTAGATTATGATATATCCGAGTATATCATAACCTTGCTTCTTCTTCCACTACTATTTTTTCTATTTGGCCCTCCCTTCCACCATGTCCAAACTCTGTCAGCCCTTAATATTCAGCGCCAGCATCGTGATATCGTCAAACTGCTCCGCTTCTCCCACAAACCGGTCGATATCTGCTTTCACCTCCAGAAGCAGTTCTTCGGAACCGGCGTTTCCCTTTCTGTTCAGAGCGTCCAGCATCCGCTCTAAACCATAAAGCTGATCGTTCGCATCTGTGGCCTCCGCCACGCCATCCGTATACACAAACAGAATATCCCCCGGGTGAAGTTCCAGTTCATACTCCCTGTATTTCACATCCTCCATACCCGCCATCACAAAACCGTGTTTATCTTTAAACAGGGTAAATTTACCGTTCGCCCGTTTAAGCGCCGGATACTCATGCCCCGCATTGGCGGCGGTCAGCCTGCCCGTAGAAATCTCATAAATTCCCAGCCATACCGTGACAAACATCCCAGCCTCATTGTTTTCCAGCAGTTGGTTATTCACCGTGACAGGAAAGAATCACCGGACAAGACCACGCAAGCACAAGCTGAATCGTCAGCGCAGAATTTAAAATAGCTATCCCAATCATAAAGCAGCACATCATGGCATACTTTAACAGCCTCGTATCCCCGTTCCCTATCCTTACAAGCAGAGACGGCAGCAAAAACAACGCCACACCGGCCGGCATAGCCACATTCATAAGGTGCTGATCCACGATAAAAAAAACGCACAGATTAAGCACCCACATCAGTACGGCGACCACTGCCGCAATGAAAGTACAAAAAGCCGTGTATCTGTTCGCTTTCTCCTCATTTACTCTGAAAATGTCCAAATGCAATGCTTCTTCCACCATACTTTCCTCACCTGCCCTTTTCCCAATTTTATAATATTTTTGGCATAAAAAAAGCGTCAGGCAATATTTGTTACCTGACGTTTACTTTCCCGGAAAAATATAAAAAGGGGGTATCTTTCGGCAAAGACGGACAGGGCACCTACACGATTAGCCTGCCTCTGCTGACCTGACGGGGTTCCCTGTCCGACATTCCTTTATTTAACCCGTTACAAACAATTATCCTTTCACGCCACCGAGCGTCACGCCCGCAATAATATACTTGGACAAAAGCAGATACACAAGGATGATCGGCACGATTGCCAGCAAAATCATCATGTATATTTTTCCCATATCACGGTTCATATAATCGGCTCCTCGAAGGAGCGCAATCAGGATTGGCACGGTCATCTTATCTTTAGACTGAATTACCAGCGCGGGAACGAAGTAATTGTTCCATGAACCCACAAAGGTAAAGATCGCCTGTACCGCCATTGCCGGTTTCATGATCGGAAGCACGATCTGGTTAAAGGTGCGGAATTCCTTCGCCCCGTCAATCCTAGCCGCTTCTACCAGCGAAAGCGGCAGAGAAGACTCTAAGTAACTGTACATAAAATAGAATACAGCCGGCGATGCGATCGACGGAATAATCAGCGGAAGCAGGGAATCATACATGCCCATCTTTGTAATCAGTCGCAGGAAGCCCATTGCTGTGACCTGTGTAGGCATGACAAGTATCATCATAATAAACGTAAAAGCAATCTTCTTGAGCTTAAAATCGTATGCGTAAAGCCCGTATGCAGTCAGCGCGGAAAAATAAATGCAGATTGCCGCGCTGCAGCCGGAAACGATCAAGCTGTTCAGAATACCCCGTATCATGGGAAATTCCCCGTTATTTGCCACACTGTTAAAATTCTTCAAAAAACTGGTTCCGGGCAGGGCATAAAAACCTCTCTGCAGCTCCGCATGGGAGTGCGTCGCGTTTATGATCAGGATATAGAAGAAAAACAGACACAAAAAGGACAGAAATATTAACAGCACATGCGCGAAAACCGTACGCAGACGGTTAAATGATTTTGAACTCATAATCTATCGCTCTCCTCTCTTTTTCTTTGCTTTGGCAGCTGCCTTGGAGCCGTCCGGATCATCGTCATTTGTTATTTTGTATACGATAAAGCACAAGATACCGCTGACAATAAACAAATAAACCGAAAGCGCGCCCGCCATGCCGTAATTCTTGCTTCTCAAATGGCTGTTGAGGAACATGATTAACGTCATGGATGTACGGTCAGGATTTCCCTGTCCGTTCGTCAAAATCTGAGGCACATCAAACATCTGCAGACCGCCAATAATGGATGTGATCAATGTATAAGCAAGGATTGGCCGGATCAGTGGAAGCGTGATGCGGAAGAATCTCTGCGTACTGTTGCATCCGTCTATTTCCGACGCCTCAAAAATATCAGGGCTGATACCCATGATTGCCGCCATCAACATAATCGTCGTATTACCAAACCACATCAGGAAATTCATACTTCCGGCTAAAGTCCTTACGCCAAATGCGGTGCGCATAAAATCAATAACCTCGCTGATCACGCCAAGCGACATCAATATAGAATTGACCGGACCCGTCTTCGAAAACAAGGTAAAAAACAGCATTGCAAACGCACTTGCCATGATCAGGTTAGGCAGATAAATGACCACCTTGAAAAACTGCTGACAGCGAATCCTCATCCGCACATCCACAAACCACGAAGCAAGCGTCAGCGCGATCACGATCTGCGGGATAAAACCGATCAACCACAAAATCAGCGTATTTCCTGCATATTTCAGCATGTCGGACTGAATCAGGCTTGCATAGTTTGCCATCCCGATAAAGTTTGGGCCGATTTCTTTGATACCCGAGCGGTAATATTCATAAAAGCTGTACCTGATGGTGTCTACCAACGGTATGAGGGAAAAAATGAAAAAGCTTACAAAAAAAGGAAGAATAAAAATATAACCCCATTTTGCATAATTGACCAATTTGCGTTTTTTCTGCACGAACAGCACCTCCTTCTCATATTGAGAATGCGGTGTAACTAATACACCGCATTCTTAATCGTTTTAAAAATTACGGCCACTGAATTTCTAAAATCTCAGGATAACGCTCCTTGATTGCTGTCTCGAAATTAGCTTTCGCTGTGTCGTAATCAATCTGTCCCTGTAAATAATCGCCAAACGCATTCTGAATCAGCTCTACACAGCCCTGATCATAGGATGACAACGGTGCCATCTTGATGCTGGAAAGGCTGTCTGCAAAATAGCCGTACGGATTCTGACCGCCAAGGAAAGCAGAATTAAACTCGGTACCGTTTGCCGCCGCATCCATAACAGTCTGCGCGTTCGTGAACTCGGTGTACTCTTTTGCAACCTTCGTCAGATTATCCTGATTGCCCGTCAGTGCCATGATGATTTCTTTTACATGAGTCGGATTATCCGTTCCTGTCGCTGCTACAAGATAAGTACCGCCCCAGTTGTACGGAAGGGGAGCATTGGTAACCGCCCATGCGCCTTCCTCGCCGTCCCAGTTAGGCACCATCTGGGTGTCGATGCCCCATGCCGGGAAGAGGAATGCAAATACCTTCGAGCTGGAGCTCATTGCGGTGAACCAGTCCGCGTTCCACTGCCCTGTTACCGTAGGATCAAAGTAGCCTGCGTCCATCCACTCCTTGGAATCATTAACCCAGTCGATGATCTTCTGATCAACCTTGATCGTCGTGGAGCCTGCCTCAACCCAGGGACCCGCAATATTGTTGGCGTATGTACGGAAGGTATCCGCGTAACAGCTGAATGCGTAGTAGCCTTTTGCCTTAAGTTCTTCCGCGGTCGTCTTCATGGTTGCCCAGTCCGCCGTCTTCTTTCCGATTTCAACCGGATCGTCCGTGCCGAAAACTTCTTTCGCGATATCGCGGCGGTATACTAAAACACCGGGGCAGGCCTGCCATGTGGAAGCCCTCTGTACGCCGTTCACATCAGACGCCACCGTCTTGGTGAATGCGAACTGCTCCGCCAGATCCGCATCCGGGTTGATTCCCAAATCGGAAAGGGGCATCGCCACGTCTACATTTGCATCCGTGTACTTAACAATGTAATCGAGCTCAGCCGCAAAAAGGTCGACCTTATCATCAGCAGCAGCATCCGCCTGATTCAGAAGCGCCTCGTCCAGTTTGTCCTGGTACACACCGTCCTGGTTTGGGTTGATGACCCAGTGAATCTCCGTGCCATCGTTTAAGGTAGATACGGTACCGTCGTCGGACGTGTTCTCAATCGCCGAATAAACGGCTGTGATACGTGTGCGAAGCTCGTCGTTAAAGCTGTAGATGTTGATGACTTTGCCTTCATCACCACCTGCCGCGTCGCTTCCGGCATCCACGCTGCCTGCATCCTCACTGCCTGCATCAGAAGCTGCCTGGGTGTCCGTACTCTGAGCCGCGTCACCTGCGTCAGAACCACCGCCGCAGCCGACTAATGTTCCGGTCATAACAGTCGCAGCCAATAAAACACTGACTAACTTTTTCTTCATTTTTTATCCTCCTTTGGTTTTGCGTGTGGTTTTACCACACATTTCATAGTACACTCTGAGTATAGCCTGCCGCCAAAAGAGAATATATTAGAATCTTAACCAAAATATCAGATTCCTGACACATCATAAAATTTAGGGAAACGCTGATTAAAGCGTTTCCCGCACCGGATTTGCGCCGCGATGCGGCACATTCCTTTGCAAATCCGTGTGCATCCGCCGGAGGCTCTAAGGAAGTGCTGATTTAATCAGCGCTTCCTTAGGTTTTCTTGGCGCTTCCATCCTGTTTCCCGGTATCCTCCCCTGCCTTTAGGTCATTATTTTGATATTTTTCACAGTTTTATGGTTTTGCACTTTCTCTATTTATTATATAATTTCCACACAAACAATCCGCGGCGCGGATCAAAAACCGATCCTGAAAGGAGTGTAAATTTTGAAAGCGATTACCTTTACTGACACACACGGAAGTTTTACCATGAAGCAGCCCGAAAACACGAACTATCTGTATTTTCCTCTCGCTTCGGAAGCCGGATTAAAAAGCAGCGTCACGCCGAATCTCGGCGGCGATGCCAAAACCGATCAGGAAACCTTCCTATTGGAACCTGTCAGTTCCGAGAACCTGCATAATAACCGTTCTACCCGCAACTTCTTCTTTGTGACATATGACGCGAAAGTTTACTCCGCCACCGGCGTTTCCGCCGGACAGGAGAACGCCCGCTTCTCCCCCTCACAGGATGAAAGCGAGTTAAACGCCGGTTTTATGTGGCATACCATAAAGCGTGTTTCCAAGTCTTCCCCTCTATTGGAAACGGTCATCACGTCCTTTGTGCCGAAAGACGACAATGCGGAAATTATGTATGTGACTGTTCGGAACCTGTCAAACCAAGAGCTTTCCCTGACACCGTACGCCGCCATACCCATTTATGGGAGAAGCGCGGACAATATCCGCGATCACCGTAACGTAACCTCCATGCTGCACCGCATCAAAACAACGGAAAACGGCGTCCTTGTCCGTCCCACCATGTCCTTTGACGAGAAGGGACACCGCATCAACCATAAAACCTATTATGTCTGCGGTTTTACCGCAAAGGGACAGGGCCCGGAAGGATTTTTCCCCACCGTGGAAGAATATATCGGCGAGGGCGGCACCTTCACCCATCCCCGCGCCGTCGTTGAAAAACGCCCCGGCGTTCCTTCCTTTTCTGTTGCCGAGGGACGGGAAGCCATGGGTGCGTTCTGTTTCCAAAACATTACCCTCCTTCCCGGTGATCAGGCAGCTTATATTATCCTGCTGGGCGTGGAGGAAGAGGAAAACCGCATAGAGGAAATCTGTCAGAAATACAATACGGAGAAAAAAACGGCAGACGCACTGGCGCAGACAAAAGCGCACTGGCAGGATAAGGTGTCCGTCGGCTTTCATACAGGAGACAAAGATTTTGACTGCCTTATGAAATGGGTTTGCTTCCAGCCTTTCTTACGCCGTCTGTTCGGATGTTCCTTTCTGCCCCACCACGATTACGGCAGAGGCGGCAGAGGTTGGCGCGATTTGTGGCAGGACTGCCTGTCATTGCTCCTGATGGAACCGCAAGACGTCGGACAGATGATCGAGGCAAACTACGGCGGTGTCCGAATCGACGGCACCAACGCCACCATTATCGGGGACGGAAGCGGAAATTTTATCGCGGATCGCAACGGCATCGCCCGCGTCTGGATGGATCACGCCCTCTGGCCTCTTATGACTACGAAGCTGTACATCGACCAGACCGGGGATCTCGACATCCTGCTTAAAGAAGCACCCTATTTCAAGGACGCGCAAGCCATGCGGGGAACCGGCATAGACACGCTCTGGTCGGCCGACAGCGGCAGCAGACAGCTCACGAATAAAAACGAAATCTACACCGGCAGCATTTTGGAGCACCTGCTGATTGAGCAGCTCGCCGCTTTCTACGATGTGGGCGATCACAATATCTACCGCCTGCGCGGCGCGGACTGGAATGATGCGCTTGACATGGCGGCGGAAAAGGGCGAGAGCGTGGCGTTTACCTGCGCCTACGCCGGCAATTTGCGGGATCTGGCTTCACTCCTCCTGCTTTTAGACAGCGCCACCGACCATCACAAAGTAGAGCTGTTGGAGGAAATCTCCGTTCTGCTTACGGATGATCAGGCAGTCTATGACGACATTGACAAAAAGCGCCGGATTTTAGAAGACTACAGCACCCGCTGCCGCCATGCTGTCACCGGGAATCGCAGGACATTCTATCTTTCCGCTCTCGCTGCAAATCTGTCGAAAAAGGCAGACTGGCTGACAGCGCACGTCCGCTCTCAGGAATGGATTGACGGAAAAGAGGAAGAGGGTTGGTTTAACAGCTATTACGACAATCACGGACGGGCAGTGGAAGGATTCTTTGGCGATCAGGTGCGTATGATGCTGACAGGTCAGGTCTTTGCCATTATGGGAGATGTCGCCGAAAACGAACAAACATCCAGGATCGTTAAGGCTGCCGACCATTATCTTTACCAAAAGGAAGTTGGCGGCTATCGTCTGAACACTGATTTTAAGGAATTGAAATTCGATATGGGCAGAATGTTCGGCTTCGCCTACGGCGAAAAAGAAAACGGCGCGGTCTTCTCCCATATGACGGTCATGTACGCAAACGCCCTGTACCGGCGTGGTTTTGTAACAGAAGGCTGGAAAGCACTGAAAACCCTTGCGGACACTGCTCTCAATTTCAATACCAGCCATATTTATCCGGGCATCCCCGAATATTTCCGGGCGGACGGACGCGGTATGTACCACTATCTGACCGGCGCGGCCAGCTGGTTTATGATGACCATGATCACGGAAGTTTTCGGCGTACATGGCGATAACGGCGCGCTTATGATTGCTCCGAAGCTTCTTGCCGAACAGTTTGACGATCAGGGCACGGTTTCCATCACCGTTCCTTTTGCCGGAAAAACTTTTACCGTTGTCTGTCAGAACAAATCGGGGAAGGATTTTGGCGACTATACGATGGAATCCGCCCTCTGCGATGACACTGTCCTACCGGTGCGGGACAACGCCTCCGCCCTTCTCTCCCGGGAACTGCTTGACAGCCTGCCGGACGGCGCCCACAGGATCATTGTAAACCTAATATAAAAAATCGTCGCTCGGCAGCGACGATTTAGAGAATGCTTCACGTTATCGTAATGATCTATATCACCAAACGCAAACAGCAGAAAGGAATGTATAACTATGAAATACGGATACTTTGACGATGCCAACCGTGAATATGTGATTGAAAGACCCGACACCCCAGCCCCTTGGGTCAATTATCTGGGTTCACCCGAATACGGCGCGATCATTTCCAATAACGCAGGCGGTTACAGCTTTGTTAAATCGGGAGCCAACGGAAGAATCCTGCGCTATGTTTTCAACCAGTTCGACCAGCCCGGCCGGTATCTTTACATCCGCGACAACGATTCAAAGGATTATTGGTCCGCCTCCTGGCAGCCGGTCGGCAAAGATCTGGACAACTATGAAAACGAATGCCGGCACGGTCTGGGCTATACGAAAATGACCGCTCTGTATGACGGCATTTCTTCCGAGGCGGTTTACTATGTCCCTCTTGGGAAAACCCATGAAGTGTGGGCTCTTACCGTAACCAACCGCTCGGACCGCCCAAGGGATCTTACTCTGACAGGTTACGCTGAATTTACAAACCACAACAACTATGAGCAGGATCAGGTGAATCTGCAGTATTCCCTGTTCATCTCCAGAACGTTGTTTGAGGAAAATCGAATTATACAACAAATTCACAACAATCTGGATAAGCAGCCTGCCGGAAAGCTGGTCGACGGGAAGCGCACGGTAAACCGCTTTTACGCACTTGCGGGAGAAAAAGTTTCCTCCTACTGCGGCGGCAAAGAAGAATTTCTCGGGCGTTATCACGGTTACGGCAATCCACAGGGCGTCCTGTCCGGTGATCTGGGGAATATTACAAGCTGCAACGAAAATTCCTGCGGCGCACTCTCCTGCACTGTGGAACTGGCTCCCGGCGAAAGCAGAACAATCGCTTTCCTGCTCGGCATGAAGCCTTCCGATGAAGCTGCCGCCGTGGTCAGCCGGTACAGCTGTCCCGCCGACGCGCTCACAAAAGAAATCGAGGAACTGAAACAGAGTTGGAATAAAAGGCTTTCCCGGCTGAACGTCAACACACCAAGCCCGGAATTTAATACCATGGTCAACACATGGAATGCCTACAACTGCTTTATGACCTTTATCTGGTCCCGCGCGGCTTCCTTCATCTACTGCGGTCTGCGAAACGGTTACGGCTACCGGGATACCGTACAGGATATTCAGGGCATCATCCACCTTGCCCCGGAAATGGCTGTGGAGAAAATCCGCTTTATGCTCTCCGCACAGGTAAGCAGTGGCGGCGGTCTGCCTCTGGTAAAATTCACCCACAATCCGGGACATGAAGACACGCCCGACGACGCTTCCTACCGTGAAGAAACCGGACACCCGGCATACCGCGCAGACGACGCACTGTGGCTTTTTCCGACCGTCTGCAAATATATCGCGGAGACCGGAAATACTGTATTTCTTGACGAGATCGTTCCCTTTGCGGACAAGGATGAAGCAAGCGTTTACGAACATCTGAAACGCGCCGTGCAGTTTTCCTTTGACCACCTCGGCCCCCACGGGATGCCTGCCGGGCTTTACGCCGACTGGAACGACTGCCTGCGGCTTGGCACAAACGGCGAGTCCACCTTTGTGGCCATGCAGTTTTTCTATGCCCTGACCATTCTGCGGCAGTTCGCGGCCTTTAAAAAAGATGTGGACTATGTGGATTTTCTGGACGTACAGCAGTTAGAAATGAAGAAAAAAATACAGGGTCTGTGTTGGGACAGCGACCGCTTCATCCGGGGCTTTACGGAGGACGGCACGCGCATTGGCGCAGCCTCCGATCCGGAAGCCAGCCTCTGGCTCAATCCCCAGAGTTTTTCCATTATCAGCGGACTTGCGGATGTCGGCCAGGCGGAGCTGGTCATGGCAAATGTCTATGAGCGGCTGAACACAAAATACGGCGCCCTCCTGATGGATCCACCCTACCACGCCCACGCCTTTGACGGCGCGCTGGCTGTCATCTACAATCAGGGTACCAAGGAAAACGCCGGCATTTTCTCCCAGTCACAGGGCTGGCTGATACTTGCGGAGGCACTGATGGGACATGGAGACCGCGCTTTCACTTACTTTATGGAAAATGCGCCCGCCGCCCAAAATGACATTGCCGAAATCCGCCGCCTGGAACCTTACTGCTACGGGCAGTTTACCGAAGGGCGTGCAAGCATTCATCACGGCAGATCCCATGTCCACTGGCTGACAGGCACGGCTTCCACCGTTATGGTCGGCTGCGTGGAAGGCATTTTAGGACTGCGCCCGGATTTGGACGGCATAAGACTTTCCCCTTCCATTCCCCATGATTGGAAACGCCTTGAGATCGACAAGGAATTCCGCGGAAAGCATCTTCACATCCTTGTGGAAAACCCGAACGGACGCGAGACAGGCTGTGAAAAGCTTCTATTAAACGGCAAGGCGTTAACCGATAATTATATTCCCGCCGGGATGCTGGAATCGCAGAACGAAATTTTACTCACCTTGTAGATACCTCTAAAAAAAGACGCGGCAGTCAGTGTTGGCTGTCGCGTCTCTTTTCCGTTCTTATGTAAGCGTCAGTTCCTATTTGCTTCACTCCCGCCGCCTGTATCTCTTATATTCCACTGCGCCATATGGTTTGTATCCCTGTATTTTTTCGGCGTCATCCCTGTCTGTTCGCGGAACTGCTGGATAAAATGACTCTGGGACGAGAAAGAAAGGCGGTTTGCAATATCGCTCAGCGCATAATCGCTGTAGCGGAGCATAT
The DNA here is from genome assembly GCA_009774215.1 of Lachnospiraceae bacterium. Lineage (GTDB taxonomy): Bacteria > Bacillota > Clostridia > Lachnospirales > Lachnospiraceae > UBA3282. The sequence continues at coordinate 4,265 of VSNH01000044.1, read as the reverse complement.
TTTTAGCCATCTCGATCTTCTGCGCGCGAATGTAAGCACTGACCGAATCTCCCGTCTCCTTTTTAAACAGTCGGGAGAGATAGCTGGCGGACACGCCAAGCTGCTCCGCAATTTCTTCAATGGTGATTCTCTCTTTGATATGCGCGTAAATATATTCCTTACACACATTGATGTGGCGGGATCCTGTGTCGCTGCGGCAGATCCTGCGCATCTTCTCCGTGTAGTCCAATACCATCTCATCGTGCAGATGCCGTATCTCCTGCAGGGTATGAATGTGATCCAGACTCCGAATATAGAAATCACTCATCCTGAACGCCTGCTCCAGTTCCATTCCTCTCTGCCTGCAAAGCCTCGTTATCATCGCCGTGGTAATCACAAAATGATATTTCAGATTTGTAATCGGATCCTGCGACAACATGCCGACACCCTCGTTGTCCATAAAACGCTCCTGCTCGCAGTTTTTTCTGACCGCCTCCACATCGCCGTTCATAACCGCTTCATAAAACAAAAATTCTTCTGTCGGCTGGCGGTGTTCCATCTCGTCGACCATATCATCCGCTTCCAGCAAAAGCCATTCGTTCTGGTATCTCATAGCTTGTCTCCCTGTCATAGCCATTCTGCGTCTCCGACTCATTCATCCAGTTACCAAATGCCTTTTTCTGATCGGAACACTTCTGTAGAATATACGGCACCCACTCCCGCTCCCTATAGCGGGAAATCGGAACCCCCGGCGTGGGTGCACGCAAAATATAATCTGTGCTTTTTCCACCGTAAGACGAACCGCCTATAAAAAGGACTCTGTTATCCATGAATCATACCAACTTTCTGCTTAAATAAAATTATAATGTAATATCTACCATCTTTGCAACCCTTTATTACGCCGCATCTATCATATATTCCACAGCAAACTGTCTTCCTGATTTTCCGCTATACCAATGCCACACCCACAACTGTCTTTGTGTTTAAATCCCATACTCTGTTTAAAGTGAAAAGGAATGCACAAACTATCTTTGATCTAATGAAAAGGAGCGAGGTACTCAACTGCTATGAATTTATTTGACATTTTGACACTGGCAGGCGGCTTAAGCCTGTTTCTGTTTGGCATGAGCGTAATGAGCGAAGCGTTGGAGCGGCGCGCGGAGGGCAGCCTAAAGCTGCTCCTTGCAAGGCTGACCCAGAATAAGACCGCCGGCTTTCTGACGGGTCTGGTCGTCACCGCCGTGATCCAAAGCTCCTCCGCCGCCACAGTCATGGTGGTGGGCTTTGTCAATTCCGGCGTAATGACCTTAAAGCAGGCAATCAATGTGATTATGGGCGCAAACGTGGGCACAACCGTCACCGCGTGGCTCCTCAGTTTAAGCGGCATTTCCAGCGACAGCCTTTTTATCAAGATGCTCAAGCCCACCTCCTTCACGCCCATTCTGGCAACGGCCGGCATCCTTCTTTTTATGTTCGGTAAGACAAGTAAGAAAAAGGATTCGGGAACCACTCTTTTAGGCTTTGCCACCCTGATGTCCGGCATGGATGCCATGTCCTCCGCGGTATCGGGGCTTGCCGACGTGCCCGCATTCCAGCAAATGTTTATCCTGTTTAAAAATCCCGTTCTCGGTATCATCGTAGGCGCTGTGCTCACGGCAGTAATCCAGTCGAGTTCCGCCTCCGTCGGCATCCTGCAGGCGCTTGCTTCCACAGGACAGGTTTCTTACGGCGCCGCCATGCCGATCATCATGGGACAGAATATCGGTACATGCGCGACGGCTCTCCTCTCCTCCTTTGGTACGACAAAAAATGCCAGACGAGCGGCGGTTGTACATCTGTCCTTCAATATATTGGGAACAGTGATTCTGCTCCTGGTCTTTCTCCCCGTATCCCTGTTTATAAAACCCTCGCTTTTGGATGAGCCCGCGTCCCTGTTCGGCATCGCCCTCACCCACTCTGCGTTTAACATTTTATGCACCATTCTGCTCCTCCCCACCTCCGCCCTCCTGGAAAAATTGGCGGTGAGACTCGTCCCCGACGCGGAAACGGAAGAAACCGCATCCATACTGGACGAAAGACTCCTCGCTGCGCCCCATATCGCACTGGACAGATGCTATACGCTGGTGCGGGAAATGGCGGAAATCTCCACCACATCTTTGAAAAATGGAATGAAACTGCTGACCCGCTATGAAAAACAAACCGCAAAGGAAGTGCGGGAAGCGGAAGAAAAATGCGATCACTATGAAGATATTCTGGGAACTTATCTCGTGAAACTGAGCAGTTATCAGATGAGTGATGCCGACAGCGGCCGCGTCACCATGATGTTAAAAGTGATTGGTGATCTGGAGCGGATTTCCGACCACAGCGTCAATATTCTAAAATCTGCGGAAGAATTAAAGGACAAAAAGCTGCAGTTCACGCCTGGAGCCTTAAAAGAACTGGAAGTGCTCTGCCATGCCGTATCCGAAATTATGACGCTTTCCTGCACCGCGTTTGTACAGAATGATCTGGAATTGTCACAAAATATAGAACCGCTGGAACAGGTCATCGACGATTTGAAAGAGAACATGCGAAACGCCCATGTAAGCCGTCTGAAAAAAGGCGTATGCTCCATCGAGACAGGCTTTATCTGGCTGGATCTTCTCACCAATCTGGAAAGGGCGGCAGACCACTGCTCCAACATCGCCATCTGTATCGTGGACGCTGCGGAAAACAGCATGAATCTGCACCATTCCCTTTCCGTAATGAAGGAGGAAAGCCCTTATTACAAAAATCAGTATGCCTTTTACTCCGAAAAATATGTATTGCCAAAGACTATCTGATAAAATTGGTTCTCTGGGCAGGCTCCTTCTCCGGCAGGCCATACTTTTCCTTCCCGAGCGCAATGCTCTTCATCAGGAAAGTCATGTTTCCGGCAAGCGTGCGCATCGTCTGCAAGCCTTCCGCGTCCTGCGCCGCCTCGCCCTGCACCCTGCCGTGGACGCTGTTCCAGTACTGACTGGATGCCACCGGCATACCGCAGATTGTAAAATACTTGTTCATCTCGTCAAAGGTTGCCGACATGCCACCCCGCCTTGCCACCACAACGCTCGCCCCTACCTTCATGCTCTTGTCAAAAGGCGTGCTGTAAAACAGTCTGTCTAAAAAGGAAATCAGCGTACCGTTTGCGGACGCATAGTAAACCGGCGACGCGATTACCAGCCCGTCGCACGCCTCAAGCTTCGGCGCCGTCTCGTTCACCATGTCGTCAAAAACGCATTTCCCTTTTTCCGCACAGGTACCACAGGCGATACAGCCGCGGATATCCTTGTTTCCAACCTGAATCGTTTCCGTTTCTACACCTTCCGCCGTAAAAATCTGCTCCATCTCCTTCAGGGCGATGGACGTGTTGCCGCCTACACGCGGACTTCCGTTGATCATGAGAACTTTCATTGCATTTCCCTCCAAAATGACCTTACATCCAATTCCATATCTTTTCCTCTTTCCCCTTCATCCATATTTCCGCCGCAGTTTCTTTGAAACTTTCGGCTTATTCCCCTCTTTTGTTTTGCGCACTCCCCTTTTCTGCGAGATAACAATATAATACCCGCCCTCTTCTATCACTTTAACCCCGCCGAACACAGATTTCAACTTATTTTTTATACCACGCATACCTTTTGGTAACCATGACCGTACTGCCGCCAGCCTTCAAATGACGGAATCGGAACCCCTTTTTTCTGTCTGAACTATTTTTCTGAATTTTTATGGTACAATCAGTGGATGCATTTATTTTAGTGGGAAAGTTCCACCGTTCCCTTTTGTTAGGAATAGCCCGTCCGGCATTTTCTCTTTCATGCAAAGTTCCCCGGCATCCCCGTTAAATCGCATTCACCGACCACGCCGCTTTTTCCAATCCGTACCCATAGCTCCCCCGTCCTTATCGCGGGCTCATTCACTGTTCCCACTTCCCTTCCCGCTATATTCAGAAAGAAAAAGCCCCGCAACCGCCAGAACCGTCCCCATAACGGAAACCCACGTTACCGGCTCCTTCAGCACCAGCACGGAGGTCACAACCGTTATGGCGGGAACCATATAAATATAAACGCTGGTCTTAACTGCGCCAAGCACCTTTACCGCAAGGTTCCATGTCACAAAGCAGAGCGCAGAAGCCCCCAGCCCAAGATATAAAATATTCAACAGATGCGTCACATCCATAAACCGCTCCAGACCGATTTCAAAATCAAAAAGGAACAATGCCGGAACCATGAACAAAATCCCGTAAAAGAACGTCCTGCGTGTGGTGAGGG
>VSNH01000043.1 GCA_009774215.1 Lachnospiraceae bacterium | reverse complement strand
TCCCTCAAACGCCTTGTATAAGGAAATTCTGGACTTCGCAAAAAGTGTATGCAATTGGAAAATGGCGCACTAGTGCCTTTCATTTAAGCGGCATCAATCCTTCTTATTCTCCCACCTTTTGGCGGAATTATCCACAATCCTTCAGCTCCCCTTCTTATCCGAAAGAAGCGGCTTGATTGTCTTATAAATCTTACTGGACTTTTTATTGTCCGCGCTTGGATATTTCTTCATCAGCGCATTCATAATGCCCTGCTTCGTCTTATACTGCTGGACGATCTTCAAGACCTCGTCCACGCTCACATCCTTTTCTTCCTTGAGAATCTCCTGCAGCTTCTCGGACAGCTTTTCCTTCAGCTCCTGCGCCTCATGGTCGTGGCTGCGTCCCGTGATATCGGCAATCAGCGTCACAGAAACGCCCCTGTTTTTCCAGTAGCCGCTTAAGATCTCGAACCCCTTATCCTTGCTGACAATATAGTAAAGCTCCGCCGCCTTATTCGCAATCAAATACCCAAGCTGCGTGGCCAACTGAAAATCCAGCGCGTTCTTACTGCCCACATCCACCTTGCAAAACTCGATATCCGCCTTAGATTCAATAAGCCTTCTGTGCTGGTCGAAAGTAATGCTGTCCGCATTCTTACTGTAGAAAATGCATACTTTATCTTCTTTCCCAAGCTTGTGAATGCCGTCCAGTCCGTCCTTTTTTACATTCTCAAAATCTACCAGATAATAACTCATCTCATTCCTCTCTCACTCTTTCTACCCGTTTGGCCGATCCAAGCTTCTCCTGGAAAAAGCTGATAATCCGCTGCCAAAGCTCCTCCTGGAAAAATGGCATATCGGCGTGATCCGCCCCATCTAAAACGAGAAGCTTTACGTCAGCCCCCGCCTCCTCCAGCCTATCATGCAGAATTTCTCCCTGCGCGAAGGGTACCGTGTGGTCGTTGTCTCCATGAATAATCAGGAAGGGCGGCGCATCCTTCGTCACATAGGAAACCGGACTGATCTTTAACGCTTCCTCCTGATACAGAGCCACATTTTTTCCAAGCAGCAGCGATTCCATGGATGCTGCCGCCTCCACCGGGGACGGATAGGGAAATGCCGTTAAATCCGTTGGCGGATACCACGGACAGGCCGCCTGCACCTTGCTGGAAAATTCCGTAAATGCACCCACATCAAACGCCGGATCATTTGCAAGCGCCGCCATAGCCGCCAGATAGCCGCCCGCCGACTCTCCCATCACGCCAAACCGCTCCGTGTCAATATGGTAACGTTCACTCATCGCTTTCAGATAGCGGATTCCCGCCTTGACATCGGTCAGCTGCGCGGGAAAAATATCCTCATTGGAAGTGCGGTACTCCACACTCGCCACCACGAAACCGCATCTCGCAAGCTCCGATAAATATGCCAGATGTGCAGATCGATCCATACGCTGCCACGCGCCGCCGCAAATCCACACCACACAGGGATATTTCCTCGTCCCGTCCTCCGGGTAGATAATATCCATTTTCAAATCCCGTCTCGTATGTCCGAACCACGCGTCCACCTGCGCAAATGTTGCGCCCGACACTACCGAATACTGCGGCGCCGTCACTTTTACCTTCAAACTTTCTCTCATAGCGTTTTTTCCTTTCTTCTACCAGTTTTTTTGAACAGAAAATGCCTGTATTTTGGGCATTCTTTCGAGTGAGACTTAGTAATTCTTGGCGTCCCGTCCTATGGCGGGACGTCTTTAGAATTACTTCTCACTCTATGTAGTACTGTGGATCTTCTCCTGCGGCATCCAGTGCATCATAAGCCGCTCTAACTTGTTCTGGTCGATGGGCTTTGCCAGAAAATCGTCAAACCCGGCTTCCATATACTGCTCCTTCGCCCCCACAATCGCATTTGCCGTCAACATAATCACCGGCGTATCCTTACAGAGATTATCCTGCATCTCCTTCATGCGCTGCATAGTCTCCATACCGTCCATTTCAGGCATCATATGATCTAAAAAAATGATATCGTAATGTTTCTGCCTGATATGATCGAGGCACTCCCTGCCGCTGCCCACATCCGTAATCTTGATCTGCGTCTGCTTCAGAAGACCACAGAACACCCTCCTGTTCACGCGATTGTCATCCACGAGAAGAATTTCTCCCTCCGGCGAAGTAAAGCTGGCATGATAATTATGCTCCCTGGCCGCCTTTCTGGCCCGCTCCTGAAAGCTGCCGATGGGCTCTGCATTCACAACGCCCTGCCGCAGTGCAAAGAAGAATCGGGTGCCTTCCCCGTATACGCTCTCCACATGCAGATCTGTATTCATCAGCTTGAGCAGCTGCAGGGAAATGTTCATGCCGAGACCCGTGCCCTCTATATTCCGGTTTTTCTCCTCGTCAATACGCTCAAACGCAGAAAATAACTTCGGTATGTCCTCCTGCTTGATGCCAATGCCCGTATCTCGCACCATGAAATGCAAAATCGCATCCGAACCGTCCCGCTCACCTGTCACCTCAAAAGTCACCGTTCCCTTTCGGGTATATTTGACCGCATTGGTCAGTAAGTTTACAAGTACCTGACGGATACGCAGATCGTCCCCATAAAGTCTGGAAGGCAGACCAGAATCCACAGACACATCAAACCGCAGGCCCTTTTCCTGCGCCCGCAGGGAAAAGATATTAAACAGATCATTCAACATACTGTTAAACTCATATTCCGCCGGCACAATCTCCATCTTACCCGATTCAATTTTGGAAAAATCAAGAATATCATTGATAATTCCCAGCAGCGCATGAGCGGAGGTCTTGATATCCATGGAGTACTTTTTCACGTCATCTTCGGAAGATTCCCGCAGCACCATCTCATTCATGCCGATCACCGCGTTGATCGGTGTCCTGATCTCGTGGGACATTCTGGCCAGAAACTCCGACTTGGCTCGATTCGCCTTCTCCGCATTCGCCTTGAGAAGCTGCATCTGTTCGATCTGTTTCCTGCTCTGGGTCATATCCACAAGCATAATCGAGTAACCCACCAGCATCCTGTTATTCCATATTTTATTGGCATGTACCTCAAAGGTATGGTTGCAGCTGATATGTTCAAAATAATTATTGGCTTCAAAAATTTCCTTCAGATTTTCCTTACAGACCTGCTCGCCCTTTGTGTATCGCGAAAGATTCGGAAACAGCTCCTTTGCCTTGTCGTTCGCCTCCACAAAACCGCCGTCCGCATCCACGATCAGCACCGCCTCGTCCATGGACTTGATAATATCCTCATGAGCCGAGACCGTGATGTCAAATATATGGTAAAAGGCAATCACGATGCCAAACGCTATAATACTGAGCGCCTCACAGGCAGGCACCGCGTCATATCCTTCTACCCACTGGAAAGTGTCGCACACGAAGCCGGGAATCGGCAGAATGCTGCAAATCCCCAACGCAATCAGATTGATATTCCGCTTGCCTTTTCCCACCCTTCTGTTTGTCTGCATCGTCATAATAAAGCTGCTAACCATCTGAATCAACATATGTACAAAAAATATGTAATGAAGCGGCCCCTTCTCCAGAATCAAATGTGGAAAAAGCCCCTCCGTCACAAAGGAAACCCGCGAATAATAGATCGGCGTGTAACGGTATCCCCAAATGCACAGAAGCACCAGCCCGTCCAAAACAAACATAAGCGCTTCCACTTTTCCGGACAATTTATAGCCGCAGTATCTGGCCACAAACATAAACAAAAAGGTGCTTATAAATGCGCCGCCCATAAACTCCACACGCACGGCAATCATTCCCTCACCGATATCCCGTGAGAGCAGCTCCAGCAGATAACCGGCATTTTGGATCGCGCCAAGAAAGCCGACGCAGAGCATCAGTTTGGAGAGCATACTTTCACGCTGCCTCGTCATGAGAATAACGAAGCAAAAACACCCCAAAACCATAAGGATTTGAAATCCCACTAAAAAACTGTACATACTTTCCCTCATCCTAAATTGCCGGGCAGGAGAAATCCCTGCCCGGCCATCAACTCCTACGACATCGCATTTGCCTGCTTATACTTGTAAAGCATCTCCGCATGGTTCTGCTCCTCAACCTGTATGTCGGCAAGAAGCTTTCTTAAACCCGAATTGTCACAGGAGAACACATTGGTATTGTACTCCCCCGACACCAGCTTCTCCGTACCGATACAGTCCGTGGCGAGAAAACAGTCATGCTCCTTGTCCGCGGCGTTCGCGCCGTCCTTGTATGTGCCCTTCGGCGCATAATTTTTGCCCTGCGAATCGTTGCAGTCACATTCCGGCACATTGCCGTGAAGCGCCTGTCCGATGGACTGGTAATGCTTCTGCTCATCCTGCTGCAACGTGCGGAACAGGCTCTGCAGCTCCGTGTCCTTCGCCTGTGCGGCATACTTCTCATACTTTGTGATACAGGACTTCTCCTGTGTCTGCAAGTCCCGCAGTGCTGTCGTCTCTTTCTCCGTCAATATCATGGTCAATACTCCTTTCTTTCGGGCGGTGCAGCAGTACGCGACAACATACACTCTCTGCCGTCCTCTGATACCAAGTATTGCCATTTTGATATAAAAAAATACGTTCACAGGTATTTGTATTTTTATTATACCTTTTTGACTGAATTAGTACAAGGCACAAGTCTTTAAAATTTCCTATAGCTATTATGAATCCAATAATTCAATTTGATTAAAGAGCGTCCCTATACTATCTGGTTGTAAAGCCCATCTGTATGCCGGATGTATTTCATATTCATATCCAAAATCAGTAAAATCATTGTAAATATACTGATTTTCGTCATAATAAATTCTTTGTATCTCTTCACCTACCTGCTTCCTTGCCGTTATAAAATTAATTTTGTACATAAAGGCTGCTAATTCTTCTGCGGTTCCATTACTTCCGTCCTTCAATGTAAAATTGCTCATAGATAATATATTATTAATTTTTTTAATTAATTGAGCCCTTGAATATTTGCAAGGATGTCCTTCTTGTATTTCCTGTTTGCTCGGTTTCATTTTTAACAACAGCTCTTTTACCTTTGGAAATTCCGACTGATATTCATTTCCCGTATCCGTTAGACGATCATTTGAGTAATTTGAAAATATATCCTCTAAATCACTTGTCATAATTTTGCTATGATTTCTAACGCTTGCCTTACGGGCGGCCAAAGTACATAATTTGACTAAATCTCTAGGGCGCTTTCTTATCAATGACATAAGCACTCTATACATAGGTGCATTTTCCCAATGTCCTCTACCTTTAAAATTTTTCTCAAATACTGAATCCAAATTTACCTGAAAATCTTTTTGTCTGGTTTGCAATAATTCTACCTCATTAAAACTATTACCAAAAAAAGTTTCAATTCTTTTTATAAGCATCACCAAGATCTCATGATTTGTCCATTTAAGCCACAAAACACTTCCATCTATTTTATCTGTAGTTTCATCAGATGTCCGAATAGCATAATAAACATCACTTCTTAATGCAACTCTAAATTTTAAATTTTTTGTTTCCCTACTTAAATCTCGAATTGCATTCAACATGGCAGATAAATTAGCAACATCTCCTTTAGAATTTTTCCATCCTCTATCTAAATCATCAAGATATACTGTAATGGTTTTTTCTTTAAATAATGTATTTTTAAAAAGTGCAACAATTTGCGCATTCGTAATATCTAAATAACAATTTTGAAGTTCTACTATTTTTTTACCGAACATATTCCCCAATAGATTTGTTACACTATTAACCCACTCTTTCATTGATTTATTGTTTATAGGATTTATTATATAATCATTCAATGACAAAATTAATTCGCGAAAGATAATTTTTGATAAACCTTCCTTCCAATCACGTATTTTTTTCAAAAAATTTTCATCCTTCGCTTCTATCTCCAAAATATCATCAGGCTGAATCGTAATTGGTAAATTGCATTCATCTACATCTTCTGACTCCAACACTTTAAATAATGCGGATTTTCCAACCCCTTTATGGCCTACTAAAATGTATAAAGGAATGCTGCTTTTTATAGCATCATAAATTTCTGTTTTAACATAATATCTCTTAAGACGTTCAATCTCCTCATCTTCTGCTGCCTCATGACCAAATATAGCTCTAATTGTTTCTTCATCAAACTTCACTTGCCAATACCTCTTAGTTGCAGAATATAATAACCCATTTTCCATAAGCATTTTCTTTTGTTCGTCATTAAACACCTGTTAATCCCCCTTATGTAATATCTCTAATATATTTTAGTTCCCTTTGTCCTAAATTTATAACTGATATAATAATCATATTATGAATCAGGTATCCAATCTTAATACAACAAATGGGAGTCACTCAAATCAAATAACGACTTGAATGACTCCCTCTTCATACTATTTTCTTAGAACTTCCCTGCCTTAGCTGCTTCCTCAATACTAACCGCAACAGCCACGGTAGCGCCTACCATCGGGTTGTTACCCATACCGATCAGACCCATCATCTCCACGTGTGCCGGAACGGAAGAGGAACCCGCGAACTGTGCGTCGGAGTGCATACGGCCAAGCGTATCCGTAAAGCCGTAGGATGCGGGACCTGCCGCCATGTTATCGGGGTGCAGGGTACGGCCTGTGCCGCCGCCTGATGCTACGGAGAAGTACTTCTTGCCTGCTTCAGTTCTCTCTTTCTTGTATGTACCTGCTACCGGATGCTGGAATCTGGTCGGGTTGGTGGAGTTACCGGTGATGGATACATCCACGTTCTCCTTCCACATGATTGCCACGCCCTCGGGCACGGAGTTTGCGCCGTAGCAGTTAACCTTGGAGCGAAGGCCCTCGGAATAAGGGGTTCTGCTCACTTCCTTCACCTCGTTGGTGTAAGGATCATACTCCGTCTCCACAAAAGTAAAGCCGTTGATTCTGGAAATGATCTTCGCAGCGTCTTTTCCAAGACCGTTCAGAATAACGCGAAGGGGTTTCTGGCGAACCTTGTTTGCCTTCTCAGCGATACCGATCGCGCCCTCTGCCGCAGCAAAAGACTCGTGACCTGCCAGGAATGCGAAGCAGTCCGTCTCTTCCTCAAGGAGCATCTTGCCAAGGTTACCATGCCCCAGACCTACCTTACGGGTATCAGCAACGGAACCGGGAATGCAGAATGCCTGCAGGCCCTCGCCGATCGCTGCCGCAGCGTCAGCCGCCTTTTTGCAGCCCTTCTTGATCGCGATCGCCGCGCCTACCGTGTATGCCCAACATGCGTTCTCAAAACAGATGGGCTGGATTTTCTTCACCTGCTCGTAAACATCCAAGCCGGCGTCTTTTGTAATTTTTTCCGCTTCTTCGATAGAAGAAATGCCATAGCTGCTCAATACGGAATTGATTTTATCAATTCTTCTCTCATATGATTCAAATAAAGCCATCTTATCTTCTCCTCCTGTTTGTTATTCTACTCTGGGATCAATGATCTTAACAGCGTCGTCCACACGGCCGTACTGACCGCAAGCCTTCTCATACGCTGTATTCGGGTCGTCGCCCTTCTTGATGAAATCTGTCATCTTGCCGAGACTCACGAATTTATAGCCAATAATCTCATCGTTGGCATCCAAAGCGATCCCTGTCACATAACCCTCTGCCATTTCGAGATAACGGGGGCCTTTCTTGAGCGTGCCGTACATCGTACCCACCTGACTTCTTAAGCCTTTGCCCAGATCCTCAAGACCGGCACCTACAGGGAGGCCATCCTCGGAGAACGCAGACTGTGTACGACCGTACACGATCTGTAAAAACAGCTCTCTCATAGCCGTGTTGATAGCGTCACACACCAGATCCGTGTTGAGCGCTTCCATAACCGTAAGACCCGGTAAAATCTCGGAAGCCATAGCTGCGGAGTGCGTCATGCCGGAACAGCCGATCGTCTCCACAAGCGCCTCCTGAATGATACCCTCCTTGACGTTCAGGGTCAGCTTACAAGCGCCCTGCTGGGGAGCACACCAGCCTACGCCGTGTGTCAGACCGGAAATGTCCTTCACTTCCTTCGCCTGCACCCACTTTGCTTCCTCGGGGATAGGAGCACAGCCATGGTGAACGCCCTGTGCCACTGTACACATTTCTTCCACTTCTTTTGAATAGATCATGTGATAACTCCTTTCGATTATGTAATAATTATTTGATAACAGGCCAAAACGCCTGTCATAACCGCCATTCCCATTGTCTCATATCGGAGGAAAAAAATCCAGATATTTATCAATTTTTTCTGAATTTCTACCCCATGAAGTACTCCGAAATATCAAAGCTGTTTATGAGGGCAAGACCATTCTCCTCCCTGCACTCCAGCCAGCTTGCGCTGCTTCTCGTCCAGCTTCTCAACGAATAATTAAATATCTCCTCCGTGCAGCGGCAATGCGAGTCACTCTTATCCAGATTTTGCAGGATGCAGTTCTCACAGGGCGTATCCCGGTTCTGCAGCGCCCGGTAACAGGTATCCCCGATCTTCACATCCGGCGACTCCACCAGCACCTTCTTGTTGATAAAGCTGATCTCATGGTTGTCCGGATTCACCACATAGACAAAGCTGTCCATATTATCAAAGACAGCGACCTGCGCCACAAAATTCTGCAGTCTGTCCATCAGGCCGATCTGAAGAATATGCGCTTCCATCAGGCGGAACAGAGACCGTATCTCTTCCATCTCGCTCTTTGACAGCTCCATCTGCACATCCTCATGGTTTTCAAAGACAATGGCGCCTTGAAACTCTCCCTTGGAGGTCAGCGGATAATACAGCATACTTTTAATGCCCTCTGCCCGGAAATATTCATGCATCTCCTCCGCCGTAAGGTCGTAATCGTGAATCATGGCAACACCAGGGAAGAAGGAATAGAGAATCTCATTCACCATCCTCTTCAGCTCGTAGTGTTCATCCGCTTCCTTGCCTGTCGCATACTTTTTCACGGTAAACTGGATGGAGCGGGAAATGGGCAGCGAATCGTTCCCGCAGATATAGCCCCTGTGGAACTGATATTTCGCCGTCATCAGCTCTATGGAAGATCTAAGCGCGGATTCCAAAACCTTATCTTCAAACAGAATCTGCATCACCTGATCCTCGATATGTCGGTCATAATCAATCGTCTTGGTCATATCATAGCCGACTTTTCTGTTGGCATGATATACTGTCGTCGATGCGGCATGATAAACGCGGTAACCATCCTTACCGTTGGCCTTAACCGTATACACCGCCCTGTCTGCTTTCTCAAAAAGTTCTTCGTAAGTCTGGCCGTGATAAGGATATACCGCCACGCCCACGCTGCAGGTCACATGGATCGGCTGCCCCTCAAAGTCAAGGTCATACCTCACCTGCTTTACAATGTTTCCCGCCATTTCATCCGCATCGGAAATACTTGACAGGTTTCTCATATAGACCATAAACTCATCGCCGCCGATACGCCCGATGACGTCGCCACCTTTAAACATCTCTTTCAAGGTTTCAGCCGTCTTTTCCAGAAGCTCGTCGCCGTTGGCATGTCCCAGAAGATCATTGGCCTCCTTAAAGTTATCCAGATCAATAATCATCAGCGCGCTCAAAGAATTATCCCCTGTATCGTCAATCGCATTGCGTATCAACTGCTCGGTCGCACCCTGATTGTAAATGCCTGTCAGCGCGTCCTTCTCAGCACGCAGGAGAAGCTCCATCTCCTTGAGTTTTCTGTCGTTCACATTAATCATACGACCCACAATACGGGTCACATAGCCTTCCGGCCCTAAAAGGGAGGTCAGGTTGGCCTGATACCATGTAAAATCTTCGTCAAAGCGCTTAATCCGAAACTCGATGGTATCGTGTTTGGGCGATTTCAGCAGACTTTCCAACACTGCCTTATAATAAGCTACATCCTCCTTGTAGATCGTCGAGACGTCAAAACGCTGCATGTACCTGCTGTGTATCTCATCCCTCGCCATGCCGTAATCATCCTCGGAACGGATAATCATAACGTCCGTCTTGGCGTTATAGTCGATGATCTTCTCACCCTCGGCCTCCGACAGAATGTGCAGCCGCTCCGCCTGTCTCTGCAGCTCCTCCTCCACATTCTTTCTCTCGGTCACATCCTCGATCACAGTGACGATCGTATATTTCTTTCCTTCTCTGGCATACAGATTTCCCCTGCAGTGCAGCCAGCGCAGACCACCGCTTCCCGTCACGGTACGAAATTCAGTATCCACCACGCCGTCGTCCTTCAGTACATCCCTGATGGCCTGCTTATAGGTCGGAATGTCCTCGGGAATAATACTTCTCTCCACCTTCTCCAAATACTTCATGCCCTGCACTCTGTTATAACCAAGCATACGGAAAAATCCTTCATTGATAAAAATGGGCGTCAGTTCCCCATCCGTATACTCGAAGAAACAAATTCCGGCTATCAAATTATCAATCATGGAACTAAAGTTTTCCACATTTAAATCAATCGCCATACGCTCATCCCCAACACATTTTCTCTTGCTGTTTATCGCTTCTCAACATATATGCTCACTGCCGTTTCCCGGCTACCTCGCCCTGCCGCTTATAAATGCTGTTCGCCGGAATCACTCCTCTTACCATGGAAGTCGGATAAATATTGGTGTTTCTGCCAATCACCGTGCCGGGATTTAAAACGGAATTACATCCCACCTCCACCTGATCTCCCAGCATGGCGCCAAATTTTTTCAGTCCCGTCTCAAAGGCTTCTTCCCCGGCCTTCACCACCACCAGCGTCTTGTCGCTCTTCACGTTGGAGGTGATGGAACCGGCCCCCATATGCGCCTTGAATCCGAGAATACTGTCGCCCACATAATTGTAATGGGGCACCTGCACCTTATTGAAAAGAATCACGTTCTTAAGCTCAGTGGAATTGCCGACAACCGCGCCTTTTCCCACAATCGCGCTGCCCCTGATAAACGCGCAGTGGCGGATTTCCGCCTCCTCGTCGATAATGGCCGGGCCGCCGATATAGGCGCTTGGAAATACTTTCGCGTTCCTTGCGATCCAGATATTACCCTCTCTTCTCTCGTACTTCTCCTCCGGGAGCGTCTCCCCGAGAGAAATAATGAAATCCTTAATCTTCGGCAAAACCTCCCATGGGTAGGTAAGTCCCGTAAACGCTTCCCTCGCGATCGTCTCCTCCAATGTGTAGAGGACGGCAATCGTGGCATCCTGCAATCCGATCATTTTAATTTACCCCTTCTCTTTTTTTACGCCCTTATAAAACTGGGACGCGTATTGAAATCTGTGGTAGAGCGCGTTCTGGTTCGTCATCTGCTTCACGCTATTCGTCCTTCTGGTGACGAAATCATCCAGCTTCCCCATGTACTCCTCCTCCGTAATCTCCCCGGAAGCCACAAGCGTCAGCCCCTTCTCCCAGCTTGCCGTCAGCCTGGGATCCAAAAGCGGCTTCACCGAACCGGCCACCACCTCATAAATCATCTCACCCAAAAGTGTGGGTGTGATGATCTGTGTCTTCTTATTCAGATCCAGATATTTGATATGTACCAGCTTCTTTAAAATTTCCGCTCTGGTGGCGGAAGTGCCGATCCCGCTCCCCTTGATCTGCGCCCGCAGCTCCTCGTCCTCAATAAACTGCCCGGCGTTCTCCATCGTCAGAATCATGGTTCCCGAATTGTAACGCTTGGGCGGGGATGTCTCCCCCACCTTCTTTTCCAGCGTTTTTTGGTCAAGCGGCGCGCCTTTTTTCAGGGTGCCCAGCACTTCCATGAACGATACGTCGAAGGAACCTTCCTGCTCCTCCTCGGCGCTCTCTCTTTCAGTATACTCCTCTGTTCTCTTTCTTGCAAAAGAATTTTGCGCAACTTCGAGATATCCTTGCTCCGCCAGCACCTTGAAGCCGGAAACAAAGGTTTCTCCCTTGCATTTCGCGCTCAAAGTGATCTTCTGATAAACCGCCGCCGGATAGAAAACACTTAGGAACCGTCTGGCTATGATCTCATAGACCTTTGCGGACGTGGGATGCAGGCTGTTTAAGGCGGAAAGCCCCTGTCCTGTTGGAATAATCGCGTAGTGATCCGTAATCTGCTTGTCGTTCACGTATCTCGTTTTCGCAATACCCTTGAAGCGTTCCTCCTTTAAAATCCGCTCCGCAAAAGGCGCTGTCGGCGGGTAGCTCTGCAATCCCCTGATATTTTTACCAATCTCCTTAGAAACTGCCGTTGACAGCACTCTGGCGTCCGTTCTCGGATAAGTGGTCAATTTTTTCTCATAAAGCTCCTGGGCGATCCGCAGCGTCTCATCCGGGCTGATCTTAAACAGCTTGGAACAGTCGTTTTGCAGCTCCGCCAGATTGTACAAAAGCGGCGGATTCTTCGTCTCCTTCTTCCGCTCGATCTTTTCCACCAGAGGCTTCTCCTCCGGCTCTGCCTGCAGGAAGGCGAGAAAATCATCCGCGTCCTTCTCCTCCAAAAATCCGTTGTCCTTATAAATTTTCGGGGATTGATAAAACTTTGAGCCCTCCACGGCCTTCCATTCCAGAGAGCACTCATGTCCTGCGATATCCGTCTTCATCAGAATACGGTAAAAAGGAATTTTTACAAACTCCCGAATCTCCCGCTCCCTGTTTACTACCATGCCGAGCACGCAGGTCATCACTCTGCCTACGGAAACCACGGCTTTGTCCGTATTTAAATAATTTTTTATCGAGTAGCTGTATTTCAGCGTGAGGGCACGGGAAAAATTAATTCCCATCAGGTAATCCTCCTTCGCCCGCAGATACGCCGCGTGAGAAAGATTGTCATAGGCCGAGAGATCCTTTGCCTCTCTGATGCCCCGCAAAATCTCCTCCTCCGTCTGGGAGTCGATCCAAACCCGCCTTCGCTCTTTTCCCGAAACGCCCGCCTGCTGTTCCACCAGACGGTAGATATATTCGCCCTCCCGTCCGGAATCGGTGCAGACATAGATCGTCTCCACATCCTGCCGGTTTAAGAGACCGCTCACAATGCCAAACTGCTTCTTCACACTGTCGATGACTTCATACTTAAATTCCTTTGGAATAAAGGGAATCGTCTCCAGTGACCACCTCTTATACTTCTCGTCGTAAGCCTCCGGGTAACTCATAGTTACCAGATGCCCCACGCACCAGGTCACGACCGCCTCCTCGGACTCCATGTAGCCGTCACGGTTTTTCATATTATATTTTAAAGCTTTTGCAAATTCCCGCGCCACGCTTGGTTTCTCTGCGATAAACAAACTTTTTCCCATACTTTTCTCACTAACCGCCATGATTCCGCTCTGCAGAATCTCAAATCAATGCGGAGAATGCCCGTATTTTCGGCATTCTCTTGTGTGAGACTTAGTACATCTTAACGAAGCAGTCTCTGCTGCTGAGTTCTAGAAGCACTTCTCACACTAACCACCATGATTCCGCTCTGCAGAATCTCAAATCAATGCGGAGAATGCCCGTATTTTGGGCATTCTCCTGTGTGAGACTTAGTACTTCTTAACGAAGCAGCCTCTGCTGCTGAGTTCTAGAAGCACTTCTCACACTATTATAAATCGGAAATCTGCACAAGCTTCAGGTTCGATTTGACCTTTGCCTCCAGATTCAGCTTCTCGTCAAACCGGAACGCCGTATACATATAGATATAATCCGCGCTGATCTTCGCCTTTTTCGCGTAGAGCAGGAGATTCTCATAATCCTCATAAGTCATGGGCTTCTCCCAATTACACAGCCCGATTAACGTCCGGCCTTCCTCATCCTGCGCAATGATGTCAAGCGAACCAACCTTGCCGATCCACTCGCCAATCGTCCCACAGTTAATCGGAAGTCTGTGGCGATCACCCAGCCTTGCCAGGTGCTGCCTGCACACCTGCTTGAAATAGCCGGACACATAGCGTCTGAAATCCCGCATAATGTAATGATTGTAAAACTCGCCCACCGAGAGCATCTGCAGATCGCTCAGATGCGGATACATGTATGTATAATAAAAATCCACGAAGGGATGGCTGATCCGATAGATTCCTTTCTGCACGTTCTCCTTGCCCGCAGTGTCGTAGGAAAACACCTTTTCCACCAGCTCCAGCTCAATCAGGTTTTTCAGATACACACTGATCTTTGCCCTTGAAAACTCCGTGTGCTGATGCAGATCATTTAATTTATAGTTCCCCGCAGCGATGGATGCCATAATGGTATTGTAGACACCCGGCTCCCTGAGCTGCTCCGTGAGGATGCGCTCTCCCTCCTCGAAGAGAAAGCTGTTGCTGTCGAGAATATTACGGCAAATATTCTGCTGAATTGTCAGCCTGTCGTCAAACTGATTCCACAGACCGGGAATCCCGCCCAAGATAGCGTAAGCCTCCACGCATTCCTCGATGCGGAAATTCGGAAACCGCTCCACCAGATCCGCAAAGGGCATCTCCTTGATCTTAAGGAGCCCAGAAAGCTCATAAGCCGCCTCACCGATTCTGGTAATCATGCTGTTCTCAATCCAGCCGATGGAGGAACTCACCAGAATGACCATCACGTCATCCCGGTTCCATTGGCTGTGGACAAAAGCCACCAACTCTTTCATAAAGGTATCGCTGGCCCGCACAATATTTTGAAACTCATCAATCACCAGTACCTTTTTCCCTGTGACACGATGGGCTATTTTCTCGAAAATCTCTTGAAAAGACGGGAACTTTTCTACCACGTAGCCGTCATGGGTGAGCTGTCTGCCCCACTGATAAGCCTGTTCTCTCTCCGAGCAGGCGCTGGCAAGATAATAATATCCCGGACGGTCTTTCATAAACTCCTTTACAAGCGCGGTTTTTCCGATATGCTTCTGTCCGTAGACAATCAGAATCTGACTGCCGTCCCTGTCATAATAATTATTCAGATAACCAAGTTCTGTCGTTCTGCCAAGTAACATCGTTTTTGCTTACCTCACAATAACTGCCATGTCACAGCTTTGCTGTGACTCACAATCAACGGACGAGCAGGCCCGTCCTGGAGAATGCCGTATTTTCGGTATTCTCCTACGCGAAACATAGTGCTTCTTAGCGTTCCGTCCTATGGCGGGACGTCTTTAGAAGCACTTTTCGCGTTTCTCATCCTACCTTCTCCGTCAATTTTTCCAGTATATCCGCTATGCCCTGCGCCGGCATCGGTCTGCCCATATAGTAGCCCTGAATCATATCGCATTCCAGCTCTTTCAGATACTGGAACTGCTCCTTGGTCTCGACGCCCTCCGCAATTGTCTCATAACCCAGTCGTTTCACCATGTAAATAATGGATTCCGTGATAATCTTTGTGTTTTTGTCCGTCAAAAGCGTATCCACAAACGTCTTATCGATCTTGAGCGTGTCGATGGGCAGTCCCTTTAAATAGGACAGGGAAGAAAAGCCCGTACCGAAATCATCCAGCGAAATTCTGACCCCGGTCTTCTTCAATTCACCCAGCCGCTCGCTTATGTAATCAAAATCATCAATCAAAATGGTTTCCGTCACCTCAATTTCGATTTCGTCCGGAGAAACGTCATACTTTTCCAAAATCTGCAAAAGACAGTCTATGAACCCCCGTTTCTTGCACTGTACCGCCGACACATTCAGGGATAAAATCAGAGGATAATGATATTTATCACGCCACTGCGCATAAGTCTGCACACTCTTTTCTATCACCCAATTTCCGATCGGCACTATCGTTCCGTTCTTTTCCGCAATGGGAATAAAAACGGCGGGACTGATCATAACTCCTTTATTATCCCGCCAGCGGATCAGCGCCTCCACGCCGCGAAATTTTCCGTCTTTCGCATAATACTGGGGCTGGAAATACATGGTAAAATTCTGTTCGAACACAACCTCTTTCAGCATATTCTGGATGCTCGCTGTCTGTAAAAACTCTTCCAGGATCGTGCCGTCAAAATACTGGATTTTATCTTTTCCACGACTCTTCGCCTTAAACATGACGATCTCCGCGCAGTTGATCAGCTCCAACGTACCCGACGATGCCTCCGGATATTCGGACACACCCACGCTCACCGTCATGGTGACCTCCTGCCCGTCCGTCATTTTAAACGGCTTCTTTAACCGCTCTCTGATCACCTTGTAAATCGTGTCCACACTTCTCGCCCCGCAGGGATCGTAGATTGCGATACAGTAAATATCCGTGCTGAAATGAGAAATCACCACATAGTCGCTCATCAGACCGGAGAGGTACTGTCCAAAAAGCTGCACCAGCTCGTCGCCCGCAATAATGCCCATGCCGTCGTTGACTCTGCGAAAATCATCAAAATCCATGAACATCACCGCTACTTTTTTCGTTTCCTTTTCCGCGCGGCGCAAAAATTCTCCCAGGAGCCTGACAAAATAATTCCGGTTGTACAGCCCCGTCAACATGTCATAATAAGCCATGTAGGTAAGTTCGTCCTTCTGGGAGGTTAATTTGGTCACATCCTTAAACCGTATGATTTTATCCGTAGGTTTCCCTTCGGAATCATAAACAACGTTAACCTCCACCTCGATACAGAGCCGGCATTCCTTCAACTTAATCTCAAAGCTGTCTCTGTCCCTCCATTGTTTCTCGATAAACAGTCCCTCTTTGAGTGGAATTTTGTATTGCTCTTCCACCCTGTCATAGAGTATGTTCAGATCGTCCATCGCAGAAATGGAAAAATCAAAATAGTGCTCCCAGTTCCCTAACGTGTCAACCCGGTCTTCCCGAAAGTTATAATAGATAAATGCACTGCTCGACGTATCGCACAAAAGGCGGAGCATTTTTTCTTCCCGGCGCAGCTTCTCATTTTCCTCCACAAGCAGCTGTGTCCCGTTTCCCTTCCAATTGATTTCTGTATTGCTCACTATATACGCGCGCCATTCTCCCCGGACGGCGCCCCTCCCCCCATATCAATCATCTGTGTTTACAGTTTTCTTACAACTCCCCTATTTTTTCGTAATATACCCCTTCGCTTTCAGTGTCTCCGCACAGAGCACGGCTCCCCCTGCCGCTCCGCGCACGGTATTATGGGAAAGTCCCACGAACTTCCAGTCGTAAACGCTGTCCTCGCGGATGCGCCCCACACTGATGCCCATACCGTTTTCATAATTCACATCCAGCTTTACCTGCGGACGGTTATCCTCCTCCATCACCTGAATAAACTGCTTCGGCGCACTGGGAAGAGCAAGCTCCTGCGGCAGCCCCTTAAACTGCACAAGCTTTTCAACCAGCTGCTCCTTGGTCGGCTTTTTCCTGAACTTCACAAACACCGCCGCCGTATGGCCGTTGAGCACGGGCACCCTGATACACTGGCAGGTGATCACCGGGCTTGTGGCCGGAACAATCTCACCGTCCACAATCTCACCCCAGATTCGAAGCGGCTCCTTCTCGCTCTTCTCCTCCTCGCCGCCGATGTAGGGAATCACATTCTCCACCATCTCCGGCCAGTCCTTAAAGGTCTTGCCGGCACCGGAAATTGCCTGATAGGTGGTAGCCACCACCTCGTAAGGCTCAAACTCCTTCCATGCGGTGAGAACCGGCGCGTAGCTCTGAATTGAGCAGTTCGGCTTCACGGCGATAAAGCCGCGCTTCGTGCCAAGCCGCTTTTTCTGCGACTCGATCACATCGAAATGCTCCGGATTGATCTCGGGCACCACCATGGGCACATCCGGCGTCCAACGGTGGGCGCTGTTGTTGGAAACCACGGGGGTCTCCGTCTTCGCGTACTCCTCCTCGATCTTTTTGATCTCGTCCTTCGTCATATCCACTGCGGAAAAGACAAAGTCAACTTCCGCCGCCACTTCTGCGACCTCGTTCACATTTTTGACCACAATCTTCTTTACCGCCTCCGGCATGGGCGTATCCATCTTCCATCTGTCCCCCACTGCCTCCTCGTAAGACCTGCCCGCGGAACGGGGGCTCGCCGCAATCGTGGTCACCTCAAACCAGGGATGGTTCTCCAAGAGGGCGATAAAACGCTGCCCTACCATACCCGTGCCGCCTAAAATGCCTACCTTTAACTTCTCACTCATTCTTTCATCTCCTCCTTATTGTCAAAACATTTATGTTTATCCTGTTTTTCTGTCTCTCCGTTATTCCACATTCCGCCAAATATGTCTTCCTCATCCTGCCAGTCTCGGGAGAGATACTCCTTTTGCATTCGTATGACCTCGCGCATGGCTTCCGGCCCCGGCGCGCCGATCGTCAGCCGCTTTTCCACGCAGGTCTTCAAACTGATCGCCTGATAGACATCCTCCTCAAAGATCGGACTGATCTCCTTAAGCTCCTCTATACTAAGCTCGTCGATGCTGCAGTTTTTCTCAATGCAGAAAAGTACCAGCCTGCCGATAATGCCGTGAGCGTCCCTGAAAGGAACGCCTTTTCCGACCAGATAATCCGCCGCGTCCGTGGCGTTGGTAAAGCCCATGGCCGCGCTCTTTTCCATCACATCCTCATTGAACTTCATGGTGCGGATCATGCCCTCAAACAATGCAAGACACCCTTTCACCGTGTCGATGGCGTCAAAGGTCAGTTCCTTGTCCTCCTGCATATCTTTATTGTAAGCAAGAGGAATCCCCTTCATGGTCGTCAATATGGAAAGTAGCGCCCCGTAGACGCGCCCCGTCTTTCCGCGCACCAGCTCCGCGATATCCGGATTTTTCTTCTGGGGCATAATACTGCTTCCTGTGGAGTAGGCATCGTCGATCTCCACAAAGCGGTATTCGTTGGAGTTCCAGATGATGATCTCCTCACAAAAGCGGCTTAGGTGCATCATAATCGTGGAGAGCGCGGACAAAAATTCTATCACGTAATCCCTGTCGGAAACCGAATCCATGCTGTTTAGCGTCGGTCCCTCAAAGCCCAGAAGCGATGCCGTGTAAACACGATCCAGCGGATAAGTCGTCCCCGCAAGCGCCCCCGCGCCCAGCGGACAGTAATTCATACGGTAAAATATATCCTTAAGCCTTGACCTGTCCCGCTTAAACATCTCGAAGTAAGCGCCGACATGGTGCGCAAGCGTCACCGGCTGCGCCTTCTGCAGATGGGTGAAGCCCGGCATATACGTCTGCGTGTGTTTTTCCATAATGGTCAGAAGCGTCTGCAAAAGCTCTTTCAGCAGACTGTCTGTATTGAGGACTTCCAATCTCGTGTACAGCCGCATGTCGAGCGCCACCTGATCGTTGCGGCTCCTGCCCGTGTGCAGCTTTTTCCCCACATCGCCGATCCGGTCGATCAGGTTCGCCTCCACAAAGCTGTGAATATCCTCGTACTCCTCCGTGATCGCAAGCTTTCCGTCTTCCACATCCTGTCTGATCCCGGTGAGCCCCTTTAAAATTTCGTCCTTCTCCTCTTTCGTCAGAATCCCCTGCTTGGCGAGCATGATCGTATGTACAATACTGCCCTCAATGTCCTGCTGAAAGAATTTCTGATCAAAGGAGATCGACGCGTTAAAGTTATATACAAGCTGATCCGTCTCCTTCGTGAAACGGCCGCCCCACAACTGTGCCATGTCTAAAACCTCCATTTTAATTAAATCTAAATTTGATGATACCATAAAGTGGTTTTGTTTTCAATCAAAACACATATTTTCTTGCGCGTCATAAAATAATGTTATACTCGTAGTAAACGACCCATCAGATTTCGGTTCGCAAAAAATGTGACGTCGTTAACTGCATAAGGAGGCATTTTCTATGCAGCCAATACTTTCTCTGCGGGATGTTTCCTACTCCTATCACAATCTGAAAGGAGAGACCCCCGCGCTCTCGCACATCAATCTGCAGATTTCCGAAGGGAGTTTCGTAGCTGTCGTCGGACCGAGCGGCTGCGGAAAGTCCACTCTTTTGTCCATCATTGCAGGACTGCTTGCCCCGGAAGACGGCGAAGTGATTTACCGGGGGCTTTCCTCCAAAGACTACTGCGCGGACTCCGCCTTAAAGATAGGCTATATGCTGCAGCGCGACCATCTCTTTGAGTGGCGCACAGTCTACCGGAATGTCATTCTCGGACTGGAGCTCACCCACAGCCTTACAAAAGAAAATACGGACTATGTTCTGAAACTGTTGGAAGATTACGGTCTTTATGGCTTTAAGGACAAAAAGCCGTCCGAGCTTTCCGGCGGCATGCGTCAGCGGGCCGCCCTGATCCGCACCATGGCAGTCCACCCGGATCTCCTTCTTCTGGATGAACCTTTCAGCGCTCTGGATTTCCAGACAAGACTCTCCGTCTCTGCAGACATCGCCAATATCATCCGTCAGACAGGAAAAACCGCTCTGTTGATCACCCACGATCTCTCCGAAGCCATCACGCTGGCAGACCGGGTGATCGTCCTCTCCAAACGTCCCGCCGGTGTCAAACGGGAAATGGAAATCCACTACGAAATAAACCGGGAAGATCCTCTGGCTGTCCGCGGCACCGCCGCTTATCAAACATACTTTAATCAATTATGGGAGGTATTAACCGATGACTCGACAACCGCATAGCACGCCATCTGTCTCCCCGCAGCAGGAAAGCTTCCTGCGCGCCCACCACAGGCATCATCACAGAATCGCCCTCGGAAGACTGGTTCTCCTGCTCCTCTTTCTGGGACTGTGGGAGACAGCCGCAAGACTCGGCTGGATAGACAGCTTCTTTTTCAGCAGCCCCTCCGGCATTGTGAAATATCTCGGTCAGATGCTTGTGGATCACTCCTTCTTCACCCATACCGGAGTCACCCTGTTTGAGACAATCGCAAGCTTCTTTCTGGTCACGGTCTTAAGCCTTCTTGCCGCCACCCTCCTCTGGTATCAGAACAGCCTCTCCGAAATTCTGGAACCCTACCTCGTCGTCCTGAACGCCCTGCCGAAATCCGCCCTCGCGCCGCTTTTGATCGTATGGCTGGGCACCGGCACAAATACCATCATCGTGGCAGGCCTCTCCGTAGCGGTTTTCGGCTCCATCATCAGCCTCTATACCGGTTTCTGTCAGGTGGATCCTGGGATGTGCAAACTGATCTACACCCTTGGCGGCAGCCGCAAAGACGCCCTCGCCAAAGTGATCCTGCCAAGCTCCGTGCCGCTCATCTTAAGCAGCATGAAAGTCAATATCGGGCTTGCCCTCGTGGGCGTCATCATCGGGGAATTTCTGGCCGCCAGACGTGGACTAGGGTATCTGATTATCTACGGCTCGCAGGTGTTCCAGCTCAATATGGTAATCACTTCCATTATTATTCTGTGCGCCATCGCCATGGTGTTTTATAAGCTGATCCAGAGTGCGGAGCATTATTATAAGAAAAAATATTAGAAGCGGCAGCAAAACGCCCGCCACAGCTGTATGAAAATAGCGTATGGCGGGCGGTACTTCGCGCGTCTTATCTACACTTTACTCTCAAAAAATTCCCGCCGCAGACCGCAGATATCTTTCGGCAATCTTTTTACGGAATTGGGGTTATAGAC
Source organism: Lachnospiraceae bacterium (assembly GCA_009774215.1). GTDB lineage: Bacteria > Bacillota > Clostridia > Lachnospirales > Lachnospiraceae > UBA3282. The sequence continues at coordinate 1,659 of VSNH01000043.1, read as the reverse complement.
ATGCTGTACCTGTCGGAAAGAATAGCCGTCATAGACTTGCCAAACCGCCTCGGCCTGCTGTTGCATATATAACACTGCTCCGTCCCCGCTACTTCATTCGTATATTCCAACAATCCAGTTTTATCCACATAAATTCTGGATCTCCTTGCTCTATCAAAGCTCTCATTTCCCCTGTTCATATACATTCCCATGCCTTCCCCGATAACCACCCATTTTCCCTGACATCATCGTTCCGCAATCTGCATAAATTTCTCAAAAAAGCTTTCCATTGTATCGCTGCTGACCAGCTCCCTTTTCCCCAAACGCCCGTATCCCCATCACCCCGGCCGTCAACACGCCGAACACGCTGATCCCCAGCTCCCGCCACGTAAAATAGGAGTGACAGCAGGAATGATCCTTTGTGAACAGATACCAGAAAAACGGATACAATGACACAAATAGAATTGCTCCCAATGCCGAAAAAAGGCGCCTCTCTATCCTGATATGTTTTTTGATCCTAAATGTGGCAACACATACTGACACACAGATCAATGCGAGCAGGATCACTTTCCAATTGCATACGCCGAGATTCAGTTTTAGCGTATCATAATAGGAATGCTTTTCGGTAAAATATCCGCTGCGATAAGCAATCGCGCCAAATGCATCATAAATAATATTTTCCCCTGTGAAAACGGAAGCAATCACCCACTTTGACGACCACATTCCCACATAGCCGATCCCCCATGAAACGGTATACAGCAAAATATTTTTCCACATATGCTTTCGGTCCGCCGACCACCGCCTCAAATCAAAGGCGAGACAGGCAATCAGCGGCACCCCCAACGTAATAAAGGGATAAGTCAGAAAATCAAAATACGCCGTCAACACGCCTGCCAGAAGAAACTGAATATTTTTCCCCGTATCTGTCAGTCTTCCCCTCCATATAAACAGTGCAGTCAGCGTAGACATCATAATGTAAAAGCAGGGAGAATACTGCAAAGAACCGGCCAGACTGACCGGGCATAAGAAGACATACATGCCAAGAAAAGGAACGATATACACCCTTTCCTCTGTTCCCGCCAGAAGAGTCACAAAGCCAAAGACAAGAAGAAGCTGCAGAATCATATTGATCTGCAGGATATCCGAATAATTGAAAAGCATAAAAGCGGCCGCAGTAAAACCTGATATCCATGCCAGTATCTTCCATAATTCTTTACGGTATAATTGTCATTGGCTAAGACAGCCACCTCATACAGTGAGTCCATCGGATTTCTACCGTCCACCTCGACATGCGTACCAAGCAGAATATCCCTTACGCCATCCTCTGTCTCGGTGTAAGACACGTTAATCATCAAGCCGTCCGTATAAATGTCCAGCTTTGTCTCCTCGACATCCTGCCAGAGATATGCGCCCAATCCCTCACTATGTAATATAATAGCGGATTCCCACACATGCTCCCGCATACAGTCATTTGAAATAAAATAGGTAACCACAAGCGCTGCGACACCCATTATCGCACAGAGAAAAACAATGCCCATTTCTTTTATCCATAAAATCAACGTCTCTCTCATATATCCGTTTATCTCCATGACGTATTACAAGCCTTTTTCGCATTCACCGTGCATACTCGTTCTCACACGTTCCTTTTTAATATATTATTCATTTTAGGATATTATATAT
>VSNH01000042.1 GCA_009774215.1 Lachnospiraceae bacterium | reverse complement strand
ATTCTGACCTATTAAGATAAAGACAGCGGAACTTTTGGGGGACGGATCTGCAAAGAAATGTCAGGGAATATACAGAAAACGAAATTTCGTTTGGATAGAGAAAAGCCCGAATGCATCGGGATTACAGGTGCAGGCGGGTTTTTTGATGCCTAAAAACTTGTGCAACATTCCATATTGTAAATGGGAATAGCATCTGGTATGGTAATCATACAATCTTTGAAAAGACTAAAGTATACTTTATTCCGTACATTTTGCGCTCTTTGGATTCCAATGTACGGGTCTGCGGCGGATCGCCGGATGTTCCAACGGAAAAGACGAAAAAGATTGAAAGAAAGTTCGAACTGACTGTTTTAGAAAATGGAAGCACATTGACAATGCAGGGGCTTGCGTGACAGGCCCGGCAGACAGGAATTTCCGCCTGTAAGTCGGGCGGCAAAAAGGAGGTTACAAGGAAAATATGCGTGAATTTATGACAAAAGTGTCGGATTATTTTAATGAGTGGCGGGAAGACCCGGAAAAGGGGGATGGAGAGTTCCCGCGGGCAGTTATTCTTATCGTAGGAATTATTGTTGCAGCCGCAATCGTACTGCTTCTGTGGTGGGGATACGGTGTGCAGGAGAAAAAGCGGGAGGATGCCGCGAGGAAGGCGCAGGAGCTGCAGGAGGCGCAGGCAATGCAGGATGCCCAGGATGTACTCGCCCTGCAGGAAGCACAGGGGCTTGTGGCGGCCACCGGCGAAGAGAAAATGAAGGAATATATGTCCAGAGATTCCGGAGAAGAACTGCGGCAGGAATATCTCACGAACACTAATGCGCTGGAGGAGAAGGTAAAGGAGCTGCAAAAGGCGTTGGAGCAGGTGCAGAAGGAAGTTTCGGAGATTGTCAAAGAATACCGGGAAAACAGCTCGTCGTCCTCTGACAAAACAACGGAGAGAGTGACGGAAAAACTTACGGTGCTGGAAAAGGAAACGCAGACTGTTACCGAGAAAGTAAAAACGCTGGAAACGAAGCTGGCAGCTTTATCGGGTGTGGTACAGACGATCGATCAGCAAAAGATACCTGCGATTCAGGGGCAGATCGGCGATATCCGAGTTGAGCTGGGACAGGTGCGCTCCGATGTATCAAATGTCTTTGATAAGGTCAAGGAGCTTCGTAAGGAGGACGAAAAGCTTTGGAATAAGCTTTCCAAAGTGGAAGAAAGCCTTAAGACGACCGTAAGCAAAAATCTGGACGAGCTGGACGACCGTCTGGACGGACTCAGAAAGGACGTGGACGAGTTGGAAAAGGAGTTCCGCAAGGCGTTGGAGGAAATGGAGAAAAAGAATGCGGAAATGCAGAAACAAAATGAAGACATGAAGAAGGAGATAGACGAGAAACTGGAAAAGCAGGCGGAAGCTCTTTCGTCGGAAGCGCTCTCCTACCGCTACGAGGAACAGACGAACACGCTTTATCTGATGCCGGGCAAAGGTAAATCAGACAGGTAAGGGAGGACGGTATGAATAATCATGCGAATAACAAAACAGGCTTTGGCACAAAGAGCAGAAGAAAGAATGGCGTAAATGCCCAAAAAAGAATCCGTACAGGCATAAGTGTGGGCGAATGCAGGGTCACTAAAAAGATCACCAGAATTAGAACAGCATTGCTGGCGCTGACGCTCGGGCTGTGCACGGCGGCCCCGGCGGTGCGCGCGGAGGCTGCACAGACGACAGGGACGGAACAGGCCGTGCAGGCAGCGGAATCAGCGGCGGTGGCGGGTACGAATGCTGTGCAGGCAACGGAGTCGGATTCAGCAACACAGGTAGACGGCGCGCAGACGGCAAAGCTTGCGGCAACACGGACGGATCTGTCTTCGCGCGGCAGTCTGGTTTATCAACAAGGGGAGAAGGGCGCGCACATATACGCGGCGGATTTTTTCCTTCTGAGGGACAGGCTGGACACAATTCCCGATACGGTATTTGAACCTGCCTGCTATACGCATACCCATCAGTGGGAGTATCGCGATATAGACGAAAAGACGCATACCCGACATTGCGATTCCTGTGGCAGTGCGTTTGATCTGGTGAGCGCGCACAAGGCTGATCGGCGTGAGAACTGCTCTATTGCCTATGACGGTGAGGAGTATCCCGGCATACGCTATACCTGTGCCTGCGGATATCAGTGGGAACTGGAAGAAACGCACACGCCGTTTTTTGAAGCAGTAGGCGAAAGCGGACACAGAAGCGGCTGTCTTCTGGACGGCACAAAATTCTGCCCCGGATATGAACCCGTTACGGAAGAACACTACGCATATTATTACAGGCCATGCGCAGACGGCAGCCACCACGAAAAAATTTGTATGGACTGCGGGTATTCGACAGAGGAGGAATGCTGTTTCGACCTGTTCGATACGGACGGCGACTGGGACAGTGACGACGAGGACAGCGGAAACGGAAGCGAGAGTGGCGAAAATGACAGCGGCAGTGAAGACGGCAGCGACACAGGCACAGACGTAGACAGCGGCACAGGCAGAAATGGAGAAAACAACGGAGAGCAAAATCACGGCGGTCTGCGGTGTCGGTGCGGCAACATAGAAAAGCCGAACGCGGGAACAAACGCAGACGCTTCCGTCACAGCGGATGAAAACGAAAACGCGGGAGCAGACGACTACTCTTCTGTAAATGAAACTGGCGTCGAAAATGTAAACGCATGACCAGACGACGACTCTTCCGACGAAGAAACCGGCGGCGGAAGTGAGAATGCGGGAAGCGGCGATGGCTCTTCCGACGAAGAAACCGGCAGCGGAAACGGAAACGCGGGAGCAGGCAATGACTCTTCCGAGGAAGAAACAGGCCACGGAAGCGGAAATGCGGAAAGCAGCGATGGCTCTTCTGATGAGGAAACAGCGGCGTCGCAGGAGACATGCAAAACCGCAGGCGTGGAGGGGAAATTGAAAACAGTCGAGAAGCTTGATTGGAAGAATGCAATTGTTACGCAGGAAATACCCGGTTATAGAGGAATCGGGTTTTACACAGCACATAAAAAACAGGACAACAAAACAGGGAGGCAGATATGAGGAAAAAAATAATATCATTATTAGCGGTATTGACTTTAGCAGTCAGCACATGTATGGCGGCAACGGCGGCGGAGAACCCCTCCGCCACAAAAGCGGAGCTGCACTCCGAAGGCGTAATCCGCTACAAGGGCACAGAGGGCAGCGTGGTGATTGATTCGGCGGATTTTTATACGCTGGCGGATCAGCTCGACTTGTTTAAAGTGCGGGCAGTCAAGCAGCTGGGAGTTATGGGAACTTATCTGACCCATTCGAACGGCGATGTGGCAATGACGAGCGCGGACGGCATGTACGCGGTGCACAAAAAGCCGCAGGCAGGGGAAGAGGTAGATCCACTCTCGCTGGATTTTACAACCATTCTGGAGGGAATTGCGGTAAGCCAGAGCATACCTACCGATCCTGCGGCTTACGGATATCCCGCAGGAACAAAACTTTACAAAAAGGCGGACGGGACGCTCGATACCAGCTATTCGGACGGTGCGGAGCCGATCAGCATCCAGCCGGCAGACGTGGGAAATTTGTCTGCCGGAACGGCGGCATGGGTCAATGGAAAGTTAAAGCTTGGCACAGGAGCTGACATGGCGGAAATGCTGGAGGAGGCATCCAAGGCCCCGGGAAACAGCGGTGGCGGTACGACGAAGCATTCCATCGCCTCTGCCTATACGCTTCCCGAGGATGTGTCCACAGCCATTGCTTATGTGGTTACGACCAACTCTGAGGGCGATCATACGGGAGCTGACCCCGTTTTCTCGGTGAGCAGCTGCCAGAAGCTTTCGCAGCTTTATCACAGGAAATATTTCAGAAACGGATATAACGTGAGAATCGCGCTTTACCACATTACTGGTATGCCTGCGGGCACGGTGGTGAAAGGCAGCGGCGGCATGCTGTTTTACTGAGAAAACCCCCGCGGGAATTGACAATCACGCCCCTTTACGTTAGACTTTATCAATAGAAGGAAAGCGGAAAGGAAGCGTATTATGAACAAGGGAAAATATTATATTACAACGGCGATTGCCTACACCTCCGGCACGCCCCATATCGGTAACAGCTATGAGATTGTGCTGGCGGACAGCATTGCCCGTTTTAAGAGAAAAGACGGCTATGACGTGTTTTTCCAGACGGGTACGGACGAGCACGGACAAAAGATCGAGTTAAAAGCACAGGAGACGGGCGTTACGCCAAAAGCCTATGTAGATAAGGTGGCAGGAGAAATCCGACGGATCTGTGATGCGTTAAATACTTCCTATGATAAGTTTATCCGTACTACCGATGATTTTCACGAGAAACAGGTACAAAAGATTTTTAAAAAGCTCTACGAGCAGGGGGATATTTATAAAGGTGCTTACGAGGGCCTTTACTGTACCCCCTGCGAGTCCTTCTGGACGGAGTCTCAGCTTGTGGACGGGAAGTGCCCCGACTGCGGCAGAGAGGTGAAGCCGGCCAAGGAGGAGGCATATTTCTTCAAAATGAGTAAATATGCGGACAAGCTCATCGCGCATATCAACGAGCACCCGGAGTTTATCCAGCCGGTGTCCCGCAAGAATGAAATGATGAATAATTTTCTTCTGCCGGGCTTACAGGATTTGTGCGTGTCCCGCACATCCTTTACATGGGGTGTGCCCGTAGATTTTGACAATAAGCATGTGGTTTATGTCTGGCTGGATGCGCTGACCAATTATATCACCGGCATCGGCTATGATGCGGATGGTGCAAGCGCTGAGCAGTATAAAAAGCTGTGGCCGGCGGATCTGCATCTGATCGGCAAGGATATTATCCGTTTCCACACAATTTACTGGCCCATCTTCCTGATGGCGCTGGGCGAGCCGCTGCCGAAGCAGATTTTCGGACATCCCTGGCTTTTGCAGGGGGACGGCAAGATGAGCAAGTCCAAGGGAAATGTGATTTATGCGGACGATCTAATCGAGTTCTTCGGGGTGGACGCGGTGCGCTATTTTGTGCTGCATGAGATGCCTTTTGAGAATGACGGCGTGATCACATGGGATCTGATGGTGGAGCGCATGAATTCCGATCTGGCAAATACGCTGGGGAATCTGGTGAACCGCACGATTTCCATGAGTAACAAATATTTTGGCGGCACGGTAGAAAATACAAAGACGGGCGTGGATGCAGGCGCGGAGGATGTGGATGCCGATCTGTTCCGCGTTTTGACGGACACATACAGCCGTGTCATTAAGAAGATGGACGACCTGCGTGTGGCGGACGCGATCACGGAGATTTTTGCGCTCTTTAAGCGCAGCAACAAATATATTGACGAGACAATGCCTTGGGCACTCGCAAAGGATGAGACAAAAAAGGACAGACTGGCGACTGTGCTTTATAATCTTTCTAATGCAATCATGGTGGGGGCTTCCCTTCTGGAACCGTTTATGCCAGAAACCGCCAAGCGGATTTCGGAGCAGATGAACGCGCCGTTGCTTGACTTTGCGGTACTGGAAAAGTGCGCGGCTGATCAGGATACTGCGACCGTATCCACCCTCTACCCTTCCGGGACACAGGTGACGCAGACGCCGGAAATCCTTTTTGCAAGGCAGGATCTTGCGGAAGTGACGGAAAAAGTAGAGGCTATGTTTGCCGAAAGAAAGCAGGCGGCGGGTGTCGGAGAAACGACTGAAAATGCAGATGCGGCGCCGGGCATGGACGAAAAGTTTGTGGAACTTGAGCCGAAGGCGGAAATCACCTATGATGATTTTGATAAATGTCAGTTTCAGGTAGGACTCGTACTCTCCTGTGAGGAGGTGCCCAAGTCGAAAAAGCTGTTAAAATTTAAGATACAGGTGGGCGGCGGTACAAGACAGATTCTTTCCGGAATCAAGCAGTATTATAAGCCGGAGGAGTTAATCGGGAAACGAGTCATGGTGCTTGTAAACCTGAAACCCAGAGAGATTGCGGGACAAATGTCCGAGGGAATGATTTTGAGCGCAGCGGACGAGGAAGGAAACCTCGCTGTTATGACACCAGAGCGGTTTATGCCGTCGGGCGCGGAGATTTGTTAATCATTTAATCTGGTGTCAGGGCTCTTGATGATAAGATTGTAGCGCGAAATGGTAATTGTTGTACGGCAGATTTTTGGGAATGCGGAATATGCCAAAGGTACAGCACGTGCCGTTGCACCCTATTGGCAAGTCGTTTTGGGGCAGATTGAAAATAAGGAGAATCATGATAGAAAAAGAGGAATTTTACTTTGGCTCGCGGGACGGCGAACACAAACTTCATGCGGTAAAATGGCGCCCGGAGACAGAAAAGCCGATCTGCATTTTACAGATCGTACACGGCATGTCTGAGCATATCGGCCGCTACGAAGAATTTGCCCGTTTCATGGCTGGAAAGGGCATCCTTGTGGTAGGCGATGACCATCTGGGGCATGGTCTTTCCGTAAAGGAGGGTGAAATCCGCGGCTATTTTTGTAAAGAAGATGCGGCCACCGTGCTTGTGCGGGACGAACACAGGCTGAAAAAAATGATGCAGGAGCAGTACCCCGGCATTCCCTATATTATTCTGGGACACAGCATGGGCTCCTTTATCCTGCGCAATTATTTGACCCGATACGGAAACGGCATCGACGGGGCGATCATTATGGGAACGGGTATGCAGCCGAAGAGGGCTGTACGGCTCGGGTGGCTGCAGGCGTCCTTTCTGAGTGCGGTGCTTGGCTCCAAATATGTATGCAAAGGTATGGACAAGGCACTCTTTGGCGTATATAATCGGAAATTTCAGGCAGGACCCGAGGATTCCGGTCATTGGGTCAGCGTGAATCCGGAGAACGTGAAAGCCTTTCAGTCGGATCCGCTGTGTGATTTTGTCTTTACGGCCAATGGGTTCCAGACACTGATGCGCCTGATTTTAAACCTATACGAAGAGGAAAAACTCGCGCAGATGCCAAAAAACCTCCCCGTCCTCTTCGTTTCGGGACAGGATGACCCGGTGGGCGACTTCGGAAAAAGCGTGGAGAAGGTGTTCCGTTCTTTTGAGACTCTGGGCATGGAGTATGTGCAGTTGAAGCTTTATCCCGGTGACAGGCATGAAATTCTGAACGAGGCTGACCGGCAGGATGTTTATGGAGATATTTACCGTTTTGTGCTGCAGAATGTCACCTAACCTTGAATTTGTGACGCTTCGGAACGGAGGAAGGTTGAAAGAAAAGCTTTCAACCTTGATTTGAGGGACAAATGAACATGCAAGCATGTTCGCTTTACCCATGGAGACAACTATGAAAAAATTTATGAGCGTACTGTGCCTGCTGGCGATTCTGTGCGTGGCGGCTCTCACGCTTACGCAACTGTACAATGGGGAGAAAACCGCCGTAGAGGATATTGAAACCGGCGCTGAGGAACTTGTCGGCCAGGTGAAGAATATGTATGAAGAATACGGTTCGGCGGCGGTGGCGCAGGCGGATGAGAAACTGAACGACGTTGTGGCACAGGCCGACGAAAAGCTGGGCGATGTTGTGGAACAGGCTGACGAAGCCATTGGGGACGCGGTGGAAAGCGCAAAGGAAGGGTTTTGGGAAAGCATTAAGGAAAGCATCCGTAATTTTTTTAGGGATCTGACTTCCTGAGAAAATTAAAATGCAAAAATAGAGCAGATAACCGCTGACGCTGGATGGCAAGGCGGTTTTTTGTATATACTTATTATCATGATGAAAAGTGGAGGTAAAATTTATGAAAATTGCATTTTTTAGCACAAAGCCTTACGACCGAATCTGGTTTGAGCCTATGGGAAGGGATTACGGATTTGATATCCGCTTTTACGAAGTGCCATTTCACGAGGAAACAGTTTCTCTTGCAAAAGGATTTGACGCGGTCTGTATTTTTGTGAATGATTATGTGAATGCCGGGATGATTGACCAGCTTTATGACATGCATGTAAAGGCGATTCTCCTGCGGAGCGCGGGATTTAATCACGTGGACGTGAAAGCAGCCGAAGATAAAATTCAGGTTCTGCGGGTGCCCAGCTACTCTCCGGAGGCGGTGGCAGAGTTTGCCATGACCATGCTGATGACCGTAAACCGTTATACCCATAAAGCCTATAACAGAACAAGGGAGTTTAATATGAGTCTGCACGGGTTGATGGGCGTGGACATGTACCGTAAGACGGCCGGTATTGTGGGCACGGGAAAAATTGGCCAGGCCATGATCCGTATCTGCAATGGTTTTGGCATGGAAGTGGTGGCTTATGATCCTTATCCCAATAAAAAGCTGGATGTGGAGTATGTATCCGTGCAGGAATTGATGGAGCGTGCCGACATCATCTCGCTGCACTGTCCTCTGACTTCTGAGACAAAGCATTTGATTAACGCGGACACCATTGCCAAGATGAAAAACGGCGTGTATCTGGTCAACACTTCCCGAGGTGCGCTGATCGATACGGATGCACTAATTGACGGGCTTGTGGATGGAAAGTTTGGCGGCGTGGGTCTGGATGTTTATGAGGAGGAGGAAGGTATTTTCTATGAGGATAAGTCCAATGAGATCATGCGGGACGAAAATCTGGCCAGACTGATGACATTTCCAAACGTACTGATTACGTCACACATGGGATTTTTCACAAAGGAGGCTATGCAGGCGATTGCAAAGGTCACTCTGGAAAACGCATATGCACTGGAAAATGGTCTGCCTTTGGTTAACCGCGTAGGCAGCGAAGCAGCGAAATAAAAGTATCGTCCTATCGTTTTATAACACCCACTCTCCCACCAACCGGCCGCACGCCTTTGATTTTCGAGGAAGCGCGCCGGTTTTTCCGGCGTTATCGTCCTGCCGTTTCATACCACCCGTTACATTGCGGTTTACCGTCAATTTTCGTATAGCCGCATAATCATGCAATAACATTCGCAATTTCCGTATTAGTAACAAATTAGCGACAAATTTTCAAAGAGCGGAACCGTTTCCATCCCACTGATTGCGCGAGTTTTGCGATTTAATAAAAATTTAATTAGTAACAAATTAGTGACAAATCGGGCCCAGTTGACTGAATTGCGATTTTTACAAGCCAGTATTGCGAATGATATTTTGAATCGGAATCACGCAAAACCTTATAAATACTGGGATTTTCAAAATTAAGAAAATCTTAATAATTATGCGTGTCAAGATGTGAAGGATGCAGATGATACCGATATTTCGGGCGATTCTGACACCACAGACGACGAGCAGGGAGAAAGTACGGAGGGTGACGAAACACCTGTTATTGATGAGGGGAATAATTCCGATGAAAATCAAAATCAGGAGGAGACACCCGACGTTGAAGAAGAGACTATAGAGACGCCGGAAGAAGAGGCGCCTATGGATGATACCGCAGAGGAAACCGAGGAAGACGCTTCTATTCTTAGTGCGGATACAGAGGCACAGGCGGAAACCAAGAGGATTTCCCTTGCGGAGTCGGAGGCGGCGACGGTATCTATATATTCTGTGAAGAATGGCGGAACTAAAACTCCACTTACTAAAGACGCGCCTTATTCCATTGAAGACCCGGAACAGAGAGCCTATGTGCGCGTTGAAGAGCAAAACGCGGATGATTTGATCGAGGTGATGTACCGCGGCGAAGGTGCAGATGATGTATGGACCAGCATATATGAGGAGGGAAATCTGGGCTATCGCATCCCGGATGAGAAGCTGCATGAGAACCTGGAGATCAGGGTGCTCAGAATGAGAAAGATTACCTTAGATTGGCAGGGCGGAGCAAACTGGGATTCGGTCGGAATATTCGCTTCGGCCGTGAGAGCGGAGAGTAATTATAAGGGAAATCTGATTGTATTTGGTGATCGGCTTGGTGATGAGGAGCTGTATGGAAATAAAATCTACGCGCCCAAAGACACCAAAGTTGAGCTGACCATCAGTCCTTTATCCGAGAATATGCAGCTTAGCAAGGTTGCCCTCCAGAAAGGCACAGACGCCGCGGCGGAACAGCCGATTGATGAAGCGAAGGGCACATCAACGTTTACAGTAGCTGACGAGATTGCGGACGACTACACGCTTACCATCGACGGTACTGCCAGCTATGAGAAGGCAGTGCTGAAGGGAAATATTAATGATGAATGGGAAGAAATCATACCTGACAGCAAGGGGATTTACAATGTGGCTCCGGGCAACAGCTATGATCTCGACGCCCAAAAGGCTGATGGGACTGCATTCGTAATTGCCAAAGTAACAGTAGAAGAAAACGGTACGGATTCTACTGCGATCGTAGCGACTTCCCAAGGTGGTAGTGGGTCGTGGACGCTGCAGGTGACTGCGGAAGCGAGTGGCAAGACCCTGCAGGTGGGACTTTATGCGGCGGCTGATGCCACGGAACCTGTCGACACGATCACTCTTAAGGTGGCGCCTAAAATTGGGGAGGTTACCATTAAAGGCGCGACAGGCGACAAGATCACACAGCAGATCGGCACGGAAGTGAAATATGCGCTCACCCTTGACAACAAACTGTCAAAGGACAGCTTGTCTGCGTACATTAAAAGCAAGGACGCGGCAGGCGCGGATGTTTTGGATAGAGACAACCACTACATCTCGGACGTTGGAGTTGAAGACGGCAGTCTGGTTGTGACGACGAGGGCAAGTGTTAAGGAAACATCCGACGCGGGAAATATTGTAATAATAAACGATATGAATGGCGCAGAAGTGGCGTCGGTGAATTTAGAGACGAAGGCTCCCGCGTGGGTAACGGCTAAGCCGACTTTGAAACTGGTCAGCGCGACAGATACGGAACTGATTTTAGACATAACGGCGCCTAAGGGCATGGCTCTGGCGGCCGATGATGAAAATGCACTGTTCTTCTATGAAGTCAATGCGAAGGGCGCAGACGTTGAAAAGATCAAGTATGTAGAAGCGGACGAACAGACGACTCGATTCACCTTCAAAGTGATTGACAAGCCTCTTGGTAGTGGTGACAAGAACACATTCGAGGTGACGGCACAGTTATTCCTGTATAACGATGGCGACCTGTGGAAAGGCGAGGAGAATGATAAGCCTGTCGGAACCGAGATTGCCAAGAGTCAGAAATCGACTGTATTAAAGCCTGCGACCAGAAAGCCTTACTATGCCGACAAGATCACCATGAAGAAGGAAAAGGCGGCTTCTGCTCTCTATACAGGTCAAGACGCGCAGCCTGTGGCGACCGTTGATTTCGGCAAGAACGCAAGCTATAACAGTGGAATTGATGTAGAGATTTATGATATTCCGGATGGCCTCGCTGTGGTAAATGCCGAGGATGAATATGTGTATGGCGGCGGTCATGAGACAGCGATCCTTGGTGACGACCTGAAGGTGAAGGTATTTGCGAACAAGGATGCGAAACCGGGCAAGTACACCATCAAGGCGAGGACGACCTACAATAAAGGCTCCGACAGCATGGAAAACAGCATTGTGCAGGCGACGGCTTCCGTTCAGATAACGGTTGTACAGGGCATTTATGGCATTGATGCGACTGCTCCGAAGAAAATCTACAGAAAGACAAACAGTGCGGCTACAGCAAAGATCGCAGTTACATACAACGGCGGTAATAAGTCGGCGGCACCTAAGACGAAAAAAGTAACTTACGATTTGGTTGAGAGTGAGGATACGGATGTTCCTGCAATAACAGTGCAGGGCATCACGGTGGCAAACGGAACCATCAAGATTGATAAATCTTATCGGCTCCAAAAGGGTGAAGAAGCGAAGAAGTACACGGTTCGGGTAAAGGCTGCGGATTATGCGGGTAACACGGCTGCGGACTATGTAAGCTTCGAGGTGACAGAGACAGCGGCTGCTTTCGGAAAAGTAGCGGTTGTAAAGTATGATTCTGAGAAAAAGAAATATGAGAATTTAGTACCCTCCGATGGAACTAAGCTTCCGATCAATGAGTTACAGGATGGGGCAGAAGTAGTTGTTGTACAGCAGGGCAGAAATACAGTTGGCGGATATTATTTGTCTGACGATATCGTTGACTCTGCGCTTTATACCCTGACACCTGCCAAGGGAACCAGCATTCGCCGCGAGAATAACAGCAATTACATTACAGTCAGCAAACTTGGAAAGAATCTTGTATTCAAGGCGACAGCAACTGACGGCAGCAAGACGAGCGTGACGAGCAATAAGTTCGATATCGTATACGATAACAGCGTGCCCAAGGATGAAGTAACAGTTGTCTGGAGGACAAAGCAGGATGGTGAAGGGAAGCTGGAAAAAGATAAGACGGCTAAGCTGTCGGAGGTGCCGGCAGGTACCGTACTTACAATAAGCGTGGCGGATAAAGACGAAATTGAATTGAGCGGAGATCAAAGCATTTACGATTATGTTCTGTCGGCAACAGGCGCAAAGACTGTAAAGAAGTACAATGGGAGCCTGGCTCTTGATGTGATCGTAAACAGGAATCCGGCAGAGATCACCCTGAAAAAAGGGAGCGAAGAAGTAGGCAAGTATAAGATCGAAATTCCGGATCTTGATGAGAAAGCAGCGGCGCCCAAGGTAAGCTTGAAAAAAGGGACGAAGCTTTATGCGGTTAGTTCTGAACAGAAGTTGAGCTTTACCATGAATAAGGCTGTGGAAGGAGCCAGATATGTACAGGTTTCCGTCCAGAATAACGAGGCTGATACGGAAAAACTGTATTGGAGCCTTGATAATACAGAAACGACCTTGAATGTTACGGATAAAGAATTTACCTTTGACCTGAATCTGTTAGCGGAGGAGGGTAATGATAAGCCGGAATTAAAGAAGGGCGCTTCCATTGCATTCGTATTTCTTGACAGGGATCGCAAGGCGCTTACCAAGACTTCCAACACTGTGAAGATCAAGACGACGGCGCTTAAGAAGAGCTATAAGCTCAATACAAAGTACACCCTGTCCACGAGGGATGCATTCAGCGCACCGCTTACGGCCAAGGAAAGCGGCGTTGAAAACGTTGCGTTTACGAAACTCTATAACGCGAACTTTGGCGGAAATGTAAATAAGTTTAGAACGGGCTTTGGCCTCAACAATGGATGCCTTGAGCTTAAGACATATAGTCATGAACTTAGTGAAGGTAAGTACGAAACCCGGGCAATAGCAGAACAGGAAGGCTGGGGAAAGAATGACTTCATCGGTTTCGTGGAGTATACAGTGTCTTATGTGGATGGCACAGAGGAGACGTTTGTCACCAAGATTCAGGTGAACCTGAAGAAGACCACCAAGGGCGTTGTTCCCACGGCGTACAAGTATGCGGCCAGCGCGGTAAATGTGCTGAACCCCGGTGAAAACAAGACGACAGAGGGCATTTCCTATGTGACTACAGGCAAGCTCAATGCGGACATCAGGGCTGCGAAGCTGATATACGCCAGCGGCAGCGGTAAAAACACGACATATGCGCTTGAAGATGCGAACTCGGTTGTACAAGTAAAGAAGGTTAGCGGAAACGAGATTACCTTTACCATAAAGGGCGCTCAGAGCAAAACGGCAACTTACAATAAAGCAAAGCTTTATGTGATTCCGCTTTCCGGCATGTATGCGTATGAGAACAAGTACTTGGACTGGAAGGTAGAAGATTGGATGAAATACGGTGTCGAGCTGAAGTGCAATGTGAGCCTGAAGGCTGCTAACAGCAAGGGTAAGATCAAGAACCCTGCGAAAAGTGTTTCCTTCTTAAATGTAGAGCCGCAGAAACTGGCGCTGGAAGACGGCAAGGGTAAGATGTACTACTATGCAGAGCTTCCTTACACAGCGGGTATCTTCGCAGAGATCGACGACGTAAAGAACCCGGTGGAGATGACGAGTAAGCAGGCGAACAAAGATACGAAGAGCTTTGATGAGATAAAAGGTCTGATCAAAGTCAGGAAAGTGAGCAACAAGAATGCGCTCGGATTTTACATCGATCAAGAAATATTTATGGATAAGGTGATAAATATAAAGACTGGTGAGCCGTCGTGGTCAGGAGTCAACTTCAAGCAGATTGAGCTGAAGGTGCATTTCGTAGGAGAGACGGAGGGTACGAAAGCGGGCACCTATACAAATGCGGCACCCGAATCCTTCAAGATCAGCCTTACGCTGCCTAATCCTTGGGATCAGATATCTGCGAATGAGAACAGACTTTCCGAAATCATCAAGATGATTAATGGCGTGGATGTAGCGGTTGACGGAATTGCATACAGCTCCTATAGCGCAGCAGATCGGACGGTTGAGGTGGTCGCAAATAAGCCTAACGTAGTCATCAAGACAGCGGTAGACGCTAAGAAAGAGGCTATGGCGAATAAACTGATGGATAATCCTTCTATTGCAAGTTGGGTACGGAATTTGAAAGAAATTACAGTAAAAACCAACTTGAATAAAGATTCGACAGGAGATGTGACGATTCCTAATAAGGGAAACGGTAAAGATTTCTTAATTGATGTGATAGAAACGTACACGGAGGAGCTTATTAGTGAGTTAGGTGAGGATGCTACATGGAAGGCACTTCACGATCGTCGTGAAACCATTAATTTGACAATCGTTGCGACACCGACTAATGATGCCGCAGCAACGGGCAGTAAGAAACAGGAAGAGACCTGCACGGTGAGATTTGTGATAGATGAAGAGGCAGTCGCAGCGAGCGGTCTGGACGGCGCTATTGCAATAGCCGTGGGGAAGTTAAGTAAGGAAGGAGTTATAGACAGTAGTATTACAGGAAAATACGATGCAATCAGTCATGTGATCACGATTACAGGTACGGATCCTGATGTGGATTTCATCGATGCCAAGAATCAGGGAAGAGACAGAGCCGTACAGATTCTCCTGAGTGAATTAGGGGAGTACATGGATGATGTGGAATCACTTACCTTCTCTTATGAAGAGAGTGACGGTACGGTGTACTCCGTAACGGTCAAGAGGGACGGCAGAAAGACGACAGAGCAGTATATTGCCGATCTTGTGGATACGTGGACGGAAAAGCTTGTACGGAAGTTGAATGCAAGTTACGACGGAGAGGGAAATCCGAACGCCTTTGGAAGACTCGGCGGGAAATCATTGTCCGTGGAGGCGAAGTTTAAAGATGCACTCGAACGCAACCAGAAATACACAATGAACTTTGAGTGCGATATGGGTCTGAGAGGACTGGATGCTGCCATTAATAGTGCGGTTAATGAACTGAACAGTATTAATATACTGGGAGTGGAAAAAATCACTTATGCTCCAAATGACAGTACCGTCAAAATCATAGGTAATGATAGCACGCAGAACATCATGGATTCAAAGAACAGCGCCAAAAAAGAGACCGTGCAGATTCTTGTAAACAATATGGATGAGTGCATGAGTGATGTGCAGGAAGTGACATTCAGCTATGCAGAGGAAGACGGTACAACCAAGTCTGTAACAGTGAAAAGAGATGACCATAAGTCAACAGAGCAGTATATATCCAATCTTGTGGATCAGTGGACGGAGAAGCTTGTGAATGCGTTAGGTAAACAGGGCAAACCGCAGACTTATGGGTCTCTTGATGGAAAGGGATTGGAAGTGACGGTGAAATATAAGGACACCACAAAACCGGAGCGCACATATTGGATTACGTTTGAGGTACAGTAACGCCATGGATTGTGTGGCGAAACAAAACAAGTAAATAAGTAGAGATGTTAGGGGGCGGACGGCCTTCCGGCAGCCACCCCCTATCTTTACGCCAAAATTTGGAAGTAAAACGCAAAAAAGAAAGACAGAATTTAAAAGGAATAATCGGAACGGAAATAAGACAACAGATTTAAAAAAGCAAACAGAACGGAAACCGGAAAACCATGAATAGGAAAATAACGACCAGACGAAAAGATAGATCAGGAAACAGCATAACAAAGCAGAAAATAACGATGCGGACAGCCGCGGCAGCCTTTACGGCTCTTGTCCTGCCCTTCCTCATGCCCCTCACGGCATACGCGGGGGACATCAACAGCGCGGAGCGGAGCATTCTGTCCGCCATCTCGGAGCAGCAGGAATATCAGGGCGCCTACTATAAGGTGACGGACGGGTATTATGCCAAAGTGACGGAATACCTTTCCAGAGACGACATCGACATGAGCCAGTGGGAAGCGAATGATTATATCGCCCAATTCCACGCCAACATCGGCGTGGGTGTCTCCGCCGGATACATGGAGAAGGTGGGCGACGTGGAGAGCGCGGATCCGGGAACCGGAGACGGTACGGGCGCAAATAACGGCGCAGGCACGGGAGGCGGCACAGGGGCCGGTGATAAAGGCAGCGGCCCGGACGCAGGCGGTGATGCCGGTACGGAAAACAAAAACGGCACGGAGAACGGAAGTGCCGGAGCGGACGGTACAGGCACGGGAGCAGGCGCAGCTGGAGGCTCTGCAGCGGCAGTTCTTGGCACGGACCCCGAGGGGGACGGCCCTGTTGTGGACAACACGGTGGGTTCCACCGCGGAGGGAGCCGTGGAATATGTGGTTCTTCCCATGGATGAGCAGACCATGTACGTGCAGGGTACAGAGTCTCTGTCCGTGCATGAGGAGGCCTATAAGGATTCCCCCGTCATCGGAGAAGTGAAGGAAGGAGAACCTGTCAAGGTTACCGGCGGGGCGAGCACCGGCTGGGCACAGATAGCCTTCGGGGAAAAGACAGGCTATGTATCTGCCGCCTACCTGCGCACACAGGGTTTTATGGATCGCAAAGAGGCGGAAAAGAAAGCGGAGGAAGAAGCGAAGAGAGCGGAAGAGGAGAAAGCCGCGGAGGAAGCAAGAAAAGCGGAAGAGGAGAAAGCCGCGGAGGAAGCAAGAAAAGCGGAGGAAGAGGCAGCCGCGCAGGCAGAGGACGAAGCGGAGGCTGAGCAGGCAAAGGATTACTCCGACGCGAAACCGGTGGAAAATTCCATCAATCTGGGTATGATTGCGCTGGCGATCGTGGCAGTATGTATCGTCGGACTCGGAGGGGTTCTCTTCTACCATAAAAAGAAGAGCAGATCCGGGAAACGCTAGCCGGAGGACGAATTTAAAAAGATGGCACACTATATAGACGTACACAGCCATATTCTGCCCGGTGTTGACGACGGCGCAAAGGATATGGACATGACAATGGAGATGATCGACGAGGCGTACCGCCAGGGAGTGAGGGCCATGGTCGCAACACCCCATTATTACCCGGGACATGTGAAATACCCGAAGGAATATCTGGACAGCGTCTTTCAGGAGACCGTATCTGCGGTAAAGGAAAAGTACGATGACTTTATGATTTTCCCCGGCAATGAGGTCTATTACCGGGAGGGCGCGTTTGAGAAGCTCAAGGGAAAAAGGGTTCATACCATGGCGGATACTGCGTATGTTCTGCTGGAGTTTTTTCCCGGCGCGCATATAAACGTATTAACCGGCGCGGTACGCAGCTGTGTGGATGGCGGATTTTATCCGATTCTCGCTCATATCGAGAGATACCGGTGCCTCTGGAAAGACGAAAAGGCTGTGGAGGAGCTGGTGCGGATGGGCGCATACATGCAGGTAAACGCGGAGAATTTCACGGAGGGGCTTTTTTCCGCACAGCGGCGGTGGTGCCTGAAACTGGCAAGGGAAGGACTCATGCATTTCATCGGTAGCGATTCCCACAACACAAACGACCGCTGCCCCAACCTGAAACAAGCGGCGGATTACCTGAAGGGAAAGCTGGACGAGGACACGTTCCACCGGATCATGTACGAAAACCCCGGAAAGCTTTTAAAAGGCGAATATCTGAGGAACGCCTGAAAATCATCTGAAGCGGACGTCTGAGGAATGCCGGAAGAATACCGGAGGCGGATGTCTGAGGAATGCCCGGAGAAACCGGGCGGAGAAAGAAAACGGCCGCGGCGGCGCGGATACGTAATATTGGGAGGAACGAATGAATAACCAGGAAGAAACAGTTGAAATAGATCTGCTGGAAATACTGTACCTGCTCGGCAGGCGGATATGGAGCATACTGGCGGCGGGCGTTATCGTGGGGCTGGTGGCCGGACTTGTGACACATTACGGAATTGAGGAAAAGTACAGTTCTACCTCGAAGCTGTATATTTTGTCAACATCGACGTCGATCACGTCGCTGGCGGATATACAGGTGGGTACCTCGCTGACCAAGGACTATATCGAGCTGGTGCAGAGCAGGCCTGTGGTGGAGGAAGTGATACAAAACCTGAACCTGAACCGCACCTATGAGGAAGTTTTGAAACAGATGACCTTTTCCAATCCCAATGATACCCGTATTCTGGTGATGACTGCAGAGGATCCGGATCCGGTGCTTGCAAAGGACATTGTGGATGAATTCGCAAAGGTGGCGAGGACGAACATTTCCACCATTATGAAGACGGAAGAGCCAAGCGTCGTGGAGCTTGGGTATATCACAAACAAACCCGTGAGTCCTAATCTCTTAAAGAATGTGATTATCGGCGTGCTGCTTGGCATATTCATCATGTCCGCGATTGTGGTGGTGCTTTACATGGTGGACGATTCGGTGAAATCTTCGGATGACATTGAAAAATATTTAGGCTTAAATACGCTGACGAGCATTCCGCTTCTGGAGGATGAAGGAGACACCCAGAAAAAAAGCGGCATAAAAGTTCCGTTCAAAAAGAAGCAGTCCGGGCAAAAGAAAAAAGACGGCAGGAAAAAATAGAAGCGGCAGAGGAAGCCGTTCCGGAGCGGGAACGGACGGCAGAAAAGAAAAAGCGACAGTCAGACGGGGACGGAAAAAACAGAAAGTGTCGGTAAAGAAAACGGAAGCCGGAAAATACCGGAAACGGTTCAGGAGGAATAAGACAGATGGCTAACAGCATACTGTTTCAAAATTTAGAAAAACAGACCTACGCCAGAAGGGAGGCGTTCAATTCCCTGCGCACCAACCTGCAATTCTGCGGCGTGGACAATAAGGTGATCATGTTCACAAGCTGCACGCCGGACGAAGGGAAGAGCACCGTGACGATGGAGCTTGCAAGATCCTTAAACGATGATGGCAAGAAAGTGGTATTGGTGGATGCGGATCTGCGTAAATCCGTATTCGTAGGAAGATACCGCATCCATTCCGAGGAGACCATGTTCGGTCTGTCCCATTACCTTTCCGGGCAGAAAAAGATGGATGAAGTAATCAACCATACCAATATAGAAAACCTTGACATGATTATCGCCGGGCCCGTTGCGCCGAACCCAACAGAGCTTTTAGGGCGCGAGCTGTTTGTGAACCTTTTGTCGTCGTTAAAAGAGCGCTATGATGTGGTGCTGGTGGACTGTCCGCCGCTTGGATGGGTCATTGACGCGGCGGTCGTTGCGCCAAACTGTGACGGCGTGGTGCTGGTGGTGGAGAGCGGGGCGATCAGCTACCGCTATCTGCAGGATGTGAAAAAGCAGCTGGAAGTGACCGGTGTCAACATCCTCGGCGTGGTGCTCAATAAAGTGAAGGTGGAGGGCGGCGGTTACTATAACCGCTACTATTCCGGACATTACAAAGGCTACTATAACAAGTACGGCAGATATGGATACGGCAAGTATGGAAAATATGGCAAGTACGGGGAGTATGGCCACTACGGCGAAGAACCCACCGAACCGCTTGAAGATATGGCGGGCCCTTCCGGGGACACGACAGAAATACCGGGGGGGGGGTATAACGGATCATAAGAACGCCATCAATTTTGATCATTTATACCAGACGGTCAGAAAGGAGAATGAACGGTGAAAGAACGTCATCAGAAAAACAGAACCAGAAAGAATCACTTTTCACGGATATCCTCTGCGTCGATTGTTTTGTTGCAGCTTCTGATGTTTGGGTATATCTGGATTTCTTATTACAACCTGTATGCTTTTCGCACGCACCGTTTGACGGGGGGTGCCGTATCGCTGCTTCTTTACTACCTGATCTACACAAGGCTGGTGCGAATCTACAGAGCGGATAAAGTGGCCCAGTATTCCATCGGGGAGACGGTCTTTTCCCAGATCCTTGCGTTCGGCATTACGGATTTTATCTTGTATGTGGAATGCTGCCTGATTGCGCGCAGATATGTCTCCATCCTGTCCGGTTTACTCACGGTGGCGGTACAGTTCCTTGTCACCTGCCTGTGGGCGGTCATTGCAAAAAGATACTATCTGGGGCATATCACGCCGCAGGAGACCGCCGTCATTTACGGTGACATGAGTGTGAAAGGGTTTCTGCGAAAGATTGAAGAAAAGCCCTGGAATCTTTTTAACATACATAAAAAAGTGTTTGCGGGGGAAGGCATGGAGGCGCTAAAAGCAGCCATAGACTGCTCGGAGACGGTTATCCTGTACCAGATTGATTATAGCCTACGGGAAGAGCTGATGTATTACTGCATCAACCAGCAGAAAGTGTTCTATGTGACGCCCACCATTACAGATATCGTGGCGAGCGGTTTTGAGAACCGCCATTTTATAGACAGTCCCCTGATGAAGTATAACTGCTATCAGGAGTCCTTTGGCATGGCATTTTTCAAGCGGTGCATGGATATCGGTGTGTCCCTGTTCGGACTTATTGTCACCCTGCCCATCACTCTGCTTACGATGCTTGCTATCAAGCTGGAGGACGGCGGCAGCGTCTTTTTCAGACAGGAACGTTACACAAAGGACTGGAAACGATTTTCTATCATCAAATTTCGGAGCATGGTCATGGACGCGGAGAAAGACGGGGCAATGCTGTGCAAGGCGAATGACAGCCGGATTACGAAAGTCGGCGCGGTGATCAGACGTTTCCGCATCGACGAGATTCCTCAGCTACTCAATGTGCTTAAGGGTGACATGACGCTTGTTGGGCCGAGGCCCGAGCGGGTGGAAAATGTGGAGAAATATACGGAGGAGATGCCCCAGTTTGCGTATCGCCTGCAGGTGAAAGGCGGGCTTACCGGCTACGCGCAGCTTTACGGGAAGTACAATACGAGCGCCTATGACAAGCTGCGGCTGGATCTGATCTACATAGAAAACAGGAGCCTGATTTTGGATTTGAAGCTGATCATGCTGACCTTAAAGATGCTGTTCATCCCGGAGAGCACCGAGGGGTTCAGCGAGGAGGCTGTGGGGCTGATGCAGGTGGAATTGAAGAAGAGGGATTTGACGGCATGAGGGAAATGGAGAAAACTGCGGATACACAGGTTTCCCAGAAGAAATACAGTGTGCTTATGTCGGTTTACGCGAAGGATAAGCCGGAATATCTTTTCGAAGCGATCCAGAGTATGTTGGCGCAGACCGTGCCGCCGGAGCAGTTTGTGATCGTGATAGACGGGCCGGTGTTGGACGAGCTCATGCAGCCTATTTATGAATATCAGCGTTATTATGTGGATTTATTTACCATTGTCCCGCTGGAAAAAAACAAAGGATTGGGAAATGCACTGAACGAGGGATTAAGGCATTGCAGGAACGAGCTGGTGGCACGGATGGACGCCGATGATATTTCACTGCCGGAGCGGTGCGAGAAAGAGCTTGCATGTTTCTGTGAAGACAAAGGGCTGGATATCTGCGGGTGTAACCTTGATGAATTTGAGGGGGAGCCGGAAAATGTTTTGACCTCAAGAGTAGTGCCGTCGCAGTATGAGCAGATCAGAAAATTTATGCGGAGGAGACAGGCGTTTAATCATCCGACCGTCATTTATAAAAAGACAACAGTTATCCGTGCAGGCGGATACTTACCTCTCAAAAGAAAAGAAGATTTCGATCTGTTTTCAAGGATGCTTGCCGAGGGTGCAAAGGCAGAAAATCTGGAAGAGCACTTATATCTTTACCGTGTGAATCGTGAGAATTACAGGAGAAGAAAGAGTTGGGATAATTTTAGGAGCGCTGTGTATGTTTATTGGAGGCATTTGAAACGGAAAGGGTGTTCTGTATGGGATTTTGTAATTATATTTGTAGCGGAAGTGCTTTTTTTTATTTTGCCAGTTGGAATAAATGAAATGGAGAGGTTACACAAATATTAATATGCAGAGCGGAATGAAGATGTAGATAATTGTAAAAGAGAAGGAGATTTACTATGGTAACAGCAGCAGTTGTACTATATAATACTCCGCAATATATGTTTTTGAAGTTACTTCATAGTTACAAACCGGATACAGGCAGAAAGCTATACATAATTGATAACTCTGAAAAACCGACTAGCTATTGTGAAAATGTGTGTAATGATAATATTATTTACATTTATAACGGAAAAAATATTGGATATGGAGCCGCTCATAATATAGGAATTCAGAGAGCCATTTTAGATGAATCAAGGTATCATGTGATATTGAATCCGGATATCGTGTTTGATTCTTCTGTCATAGATTCATTGAAATGTTATGCGGATAAACATGATGATATTGTGTATATGCTTCCAGAAGTGATTTATCCAAACGGTAAAATTCAGTATCTTTGTAAGCTGTTGCCTACGCCATTCGATTTGTTTTTCAGGAGATTTATGCCATATACAAAAATTACTCAAAAATGGAACGATAGATATGTATTAAAGGTGTCTGGATATAATAAGATTATTAATCCGCCATGCTTGTCAGGGTGCTTTATGTTTTTAAAAACATCAGCTCTCGCAGAAAATAACTTAAGATTTGATGAACGGTTTTTTATGTATTTTGAGGATTTCGATTTGATACGCAGGCTGCATCGAATAGGAAGGACAATCTATTATCCGGATGTGCAAATAGTGCATAAACATGGACGTGAATCATATCGAAATAAAAAAATGCTTTTACTACATATAAAATCGGCGTGTATTTATTTTAATAAATACGGATGGTTTATAGATAGGGAAAGGAAATCCATGAACCGTAGGATTTTACAGGAATTAGCTGAGTCAGTATTGATAGCTGAATGAAAACAACCAAATATATTTAATAGATAAAGCCTAATATAAAATGTAATTAGACGTGAGTTTATTGCTTTTTGAGTGTGGAGTTTGCGTCATGACTCGAATTTATAGTCCATGGAAGGAATATGGTTGCAGAAATGGAAACAGTCGTTTTTTCAGGAATAAACTTGTATTCCGGCGGTACACTTTCTGTGTATAAGGATGCGTTAAAAGCATTTATTAATTCTGAATATTATAACAGATATCATGTAATTGCGTTTGTTCATAAAAAGAAATTGTTTTCTGAATTTGAAAATAATGTAGAAATAATTGAAAAACCAAAATCGAGAAAAAGCTATTTTATACGAATGTATTATGAATATATGTATTTTAATGCATACAGCAAAAAAAATAATATTCATGCGTGGATTTCTATGCATGATATGACACCAAATGTTAAGGCTGACAAAATCTATACATATTGCCATAATTCTACACCATTTTACAAGCCTGATATGAAAACGTTATATTATTCTCCTAAAGTATTTGCTTTTTCATACTTTTACAAATTTTTATATAGGATTAATATTCACAAAGCCAGTGCGGTTATTGTGCAGCAAAGATGGTTGAAAGATAAATTTACAAAGATGTATGGAGTAAAGAACATCATTGTGGCAAAGCCCAATATTATGGACAGTAATATCATAAAAAACAGTAAAATTAAAAGAAGACAAAAAGGTTCTATTTATAAATTTATTTATCCTGCATTACCAAGGCTGTTTAAGAATTTTGAAGTGATATGTGAGGCTTGTAAACTGCTAACAGAAAAATATAATGATAATTTTCAGGTTAT
>VSNH01000041.1:21667-24184 GCA_009774215.1 Lachnospiraceae bacterium | reverse complement strand
GCAATAGCGCATAAATCAATCAAAGCAAGCGAAACACCGCATAATACAATGAGTCCGTCCATGTTGACCTCCTTGTGTGAAGGGGTGTCTCCCGACACCCCCGCCCCCTGTCTTTACTGTTTCTGTTCTGTTTTCTTTGACTCTGCTTTCTTCTCCGGCTTAGCTGTCCCGCTCTCTAAAACAGGAAGTACCACTTTATCACCTTCCAGTTTTGCCCCGCCGAATACCAGACCCATCGACAGGAACATTTTCAACATATCTTCTGTCACGACCTTACGTTCCCACTTGGTAGAAATGATTTCATAGCCGCTGTCCGCCTTGCCGGTCACGATGTAAGCCACGTTCGCCACACAGTTTTCATCTTCAAGCATAGGTGTGTAATTGTTTACATGGCGGTGTTCCATCAAATTTCTCATAAAGAAATTTTTGTCCAGTGCCAGTTCCTCATCGTCTCCAACCACCAGACCATGAATCGGATCCCCTTTTAACAATGCCGCCTTGATTTCCTTAGCTGTCATCTCAACGACCTCGCCTTTGTCCTTGTTCCAGAGTTCAAACCCGATTTCCCTGTTTCCCAACATTGTCCTTAATACCGCTACCTTTGTCATGCACATACTCTTTTCCTCCGTTTTCTAAGTTTTTTGTTTCATTTCTTAACTACAACTAAATTCTAACGCTGAAAAAATGTGGTGTCTGTGGTGGGAATAGCCAGAGTTTGCGCGCAATGTTGTACGAAGTGACGGCGGGCTTGTTTTCAACCTATCTCTTTCTTTTCATGTGTTTCCCTTTTCTCCCGCGGTGAAATAATAACCTTTTCCCTGTCCCGTTTCTGCCAATCACGCGGGCGCGGCTGTTGGCGGATTTTTCCATAAGTATAAACATATCCCGTATATCGCAGCTTATCTCCTTTATCACGCACACCGCATTAGCCGACAGGAAATCTTTCTGTGTCCCCAAGTCATTCTCCAACAACACGGAAACGGCAATCACTTCCTCCATGCCTTTCAGAATCTTTTCCCATTGCACTTCCGATAATTCAATGCTCACTATAATCTGTCCTCCATGTAAAAATTTGATAAAAACGGGGTAGGTGAAAAGACCGCCCTCCTTCCCTATGCCGGATTGTCGTGATAACCGCATAAACTTTATCACCGGTGAATTATAATCGTGAAATACTAAGGTATTTTATGATATCAGACTGAAACCATACCCTTGACACGCTTGCCCATAAGACAATATTGCCTTTATTGATTTTTCCCATTTCCCAGTTATCCTAGAGAGAATGTACTATAATCTAATTTGACTGGTTACATAAAATACCCTCACCTATCCCTGCTTTTAACAGGGTGTGAGGGTAACGCTGAATCGTCATAATGGCAACGATTTTTATTATGTGCCTTATATCACAATATTTTGGTTATCTATAAGCCTAATATCTCATATGGTTGTCCAATGGTCTTATATTTTCGTGGCTCCAGTTTTATCACCAGTTCCCTATACAGATACCTCTTTTTCCTTCCCTGTTCCTCCTTACCTAAAACCATAGGTTTCTCGGTACAGGGCGAAGGGTTACCCGTTTGATATTACGAACAGCACCGCCTACGATCAGGCATTTATTTATGGAAGGCCCATCTACGATTCCATAAGCAGGATCGTTGACGAGATCTTCAACGAGTATGTTCGCAGGCGGGGACAGCAGGCGCCCTATTTTACATCCTTCTGTAATGGCACGACGACGACCTGCAGGGGGATGTCCCAGTGGGGGACGGTGACGCTTTCTAATCAGGGTTACACACCGATTCGGATTCTGCGGTACTATTACCCGGATGATGTGGAGATTGTGGAGACGAATGTGATTACGAATATGCTGACTTCCTATCCGGGGACGCCCCTTCGGGTGGGCAGCACGGGACTAAACGTGCAGGCGATCCAGACCTATCTGAACCGCATCAGGCGCAATTACCCGGCCATACCGGTGATCACCGACGCGTCCGGAACCTTTGGGGACAGTACCCGGGCGGCAGTTGTGAAGTTCCAGAATATTTTCGGACTCGCGGCGGACGGGATTGTGGGGAAATCCACATGGTATAAGCTTTCCAGCCTGTATACGGCGGTGACAAGACTTGCGGAGCTTAACAGCGAGGGAACCGGTCTGGGCATCGGCACCGTGCCTCCATCTTCCGTATTGCGGCAAGGATCAAGAGGGCAGGACGTGATCACGCTGCAGTATCTGCTGGATGTGATCTCCGAATACTATCCCGATATCCCGGCAGTGGATCAAGACGGCATTTTCGGCGCGGGGACGAGACAGGCGGTGGCCGCTTTCCAGAGCAGGATGGGGCTTTCGGCGGACGGCATTGTGGGCCCCGCCACATGGAACGCGCTGTACAGAACCTATCAGGGAATCGGGCAGAATGTGCCCACACCAGGCCCGGCTCCTGCGCCGGATGAAGGCAGCTTTTTTGTCTACACCGTGAAATCGGGAGATACGCTCTGGCTTCTGGCAAACCGCTTCGG
>VSNH01000041.1:0-21567 GCA_009774215.1 Lachnospiraceae bacterium | reverse complement strand
GACAATCTGCAGATCGGTCAGGTGCTGCGGATTCCGTCGTGAATTTCAAGGATTTTGTGCAGAACCCGCAGCGGCGGGCAGGAGGACATCCGTAAAGGCGGGTGTCTTCTGTTGTTAATCCGAAGATTGCCTTTTCGGATAGGAGTGGTATAATGTACACGGTAGCTATGAGCAGTGCGCTGACAGAGGCATACTTGGGACGGGAGTTTACTCACCGAAGCAAGTATGGCGCCGGATGTATCGTGCGGTGTTAAGCGCCAGTGGCGCTTGTTCAGCACGGATCGAAGCGGTGGGCGGACAGCCCGTGCGAGAGGAAAACCGAAGGTTTTTCGAGCGTGCACTGCGGACGAGGATACAACGGAGGGAGCTTTCAGTGAACATCATAATCGCGGGGGACGGTAAAGTCGGGTCTACGCTGACAAGACAGTTGGTTGCGGAGGGACATGATATCACGCTGATCGACGCGAAGGCGGAAGTCCTGGAGGTGAGTGAGGAGCGCTATGACATTATGGCGGTGCAGGGCAACTGCGCGTCCATGGCAACGCTCTCCAAAGCCGGTGTGGAGGAGGCGGAGCTGCTGATCGTTATGACGGGAGCGGACGAGGTGAATCTGCTCTGCTGTACGATCGCGCACGGAATGAACCCCAACCTGCATACGATAGCGAGAATACGCAATCCGGAATACAAGGATCAGATTTATCAGATGCGGCATCTGTTTGGATTGTCCATGGTGGTCAATCCGGAGAGGCAGGCGGCCATCGAGATGGAGCGGCTGATCAAGTATCCCGGTTTTTTAAAGAGAGATACCTTTGCCAAGGGCAAGGTGGAGCTTGTGGAATTAAAGATCGGGGAGGACTCGAAACTCTGCAATGTGGGGCTTTTTGATCTGGCGAACGTGGTCAAGTGCAAGATACTTGTCTGCGCCGTTTTGCGGGACAGCAAAGCGATCATCCCCGATGGTAATTTTGTGTTACAGGCCGGGGATCGGATTTTCGTGACGGCGTCTACGAGGGAATTGACCGTGTTCCTCAAAAATATAGGGATCATCACGCACAAGGCAAAGCGGGCGCTTCTCTGCGGCGGCGGGCGGCTCAGCTACTATCTGGCGCAGCTTCTGCATCAGGACGGTATCCTGGTGGAGATTATTGAGCAGGACTACGACAGGTGCCTGTCTCTGGCAAACCAGCTCCCCGATGTGACGGTGGTGCACGGCGATGCCAGCAATGAGTTTTTGCTGGAGAGGGAGGGACTGGAGGAATGTGACGTGCTTGTCACATTGACCGGGGTGGACGAAATGAACCTTTTTATCTCCCTGATCGGGAGCAATGCGGATGTGCCTCAGATTATCACCAAGCTTGGCAGGCTTTCCAACAATCGGATTCTGGATAAGCTGTCCGTGGGCAGCACGATCAGTCCGAAGGAGCTGTGCTGTAACGATATCGTGCGGTATGTGCGTGCGGTTCGCAACCAGACGGGGGCGGCTCAGGCGGTCAACGTGATTGCAGACGGACAGGCGGAGGCCATTGAGTTTATTGTGGATGAAAGCACCAAACACTGCGAGGAACCGCTCAAGAAGTTGAAGCTCAAGAAAAATATCCGTGTGGCGGGCATTAACAGGCACAACAGCTTTGAGATACCGAACGGCGATTCTTTCTATAAAAAGGGGGACGCTGTGATTATCGTTACAGGCAGGGATGAGGTGATCTACCAGCTCAACGATATTTTTATGTCCTAGGGTGGTTAGTTATGAATTATCGAATGATGGGAAAATTTATCAGCCGGATTCTTATGGTTGAGGCGGTGTTTATGCTTCCGGCCCTGATGATCAGTGTATATCGTCAGGAGAAGGAGACGATTTTCGGCTTTTTGACCGGAATAGTCATCACACTGGTGACGGCGCTTTTTCTATATCTGTTGTGCAGAAAGGCGAGAAGGGGCTTTTATGCCAGAGAGGGGCTTGTCTGTGTGGGGGCGAGCTGGATTGTGATGAGTCTTTTAGGGTGTCTGCCCTTTTACTTTTCGGGGGAAATTCCGCGCTTTGTGGACGCGCTCTTCGAGACGGTTTCCGGCTTTACCACGACGGGGGCTTCCATTCTGCCGGAGGTGGAGACGCTCTCTATGGGAAATCTGTACTGGCGCAGTTTTACGCATTGGCTGGGCGGCATGGGCGTGCTTGTGTTTGTGCTGGCCATCGGCAGGGGGCGGGAGAAAAGCGACGGCTATACCATGCATCTGCTGCGTGCGGAAAGCCCCGGCCCCAAAGTGGAAAAGCTGGTGCCCAAGATGAAGGATTCCGCGAAGAACCTGTATTTTATCTATGTCTTTTTGACCATATTAAACGTGATCTTTTTGCTGGTTGGTAAAATGCCGCTGTTTGATGCGGTCTGCACGGCTTTCGGGACGGCGGGGACAGGCGGTTTCGGTGTCAAAAATGACAGCATTGCCGGCTACAGTCCTTATCTGCAAAATGTGTGTACCGTGTTTATGCTGCTGTTTGGTGTGAATTTCAGCTGTTATTATATGCTGGCGATTCGTCAGGTAAAGAATGTGTTTCAGGACGAGGAACTGCGCTTTTATCTGGGGACGGTGCTTGCAAGCATTTTGCTGATTGCCTGGAATGTGAGAGGATTATATGGGACGCTGGAAGAGACGATTCGCCATGTGGCTTTTCAGGTATCCAGCATCATTACTACTACCGGATTTGCCACCACGGATTTTGACCTGTGGCCCAGCTTCTCCAAGGCGATTCTTCTGGGCCTGATGATGATAGGCGCCTGTGCGGGAAGCACGGGAGGCGGCTTTAAGTGCGGGCGCGCGCTGCTTCTGATCAAAAGCCTGCGTCGCAATGTGAGGCAGATCCTGCATCCGCGGAAGGTGCAGGTGGTGCGCGTGAACGGACAGATGGTGACCGAGCGTGTGCTTGACAATACCAACGCGTATCTGGCGGCCTACGCCTTTATCATCGTGTTTAGCTTTATTGTGATTTCCATAGACGGCTTCTCGCTGATGACAAATTTTTCGGCGGTGCTGGCCTGCTTTAACAATATCGGACCGGGTATTGAGAGTGTGGGGCCCACATGCAATTTCGGTGATTACAGCCTTTTGTCCAAGTCTCTGCTCATTGTGGATATGCTGGCGGGACGTCTGGAGATTTTCCCGATATTGATTCTGTTTTCGAGAAGCACATGGATCGGGCGGTAAGTCAGTGTGTGAGAAGTACTTCTAAGACTCGGCAGCAGAGGCCGCTTCGTTAAGAAATGCCAAGTCTGCGCTGCAGACTGTTCTCAAACCGGAGAATGCCCCAAATACGGGCGTTCTCCGTGCGGGGAAACCATGGTGTCCGGCGTGCGGAATTACGGAGAGGCAATATCCGCCAGTTGGAAGGTAATGACTTTTTGCAGTTCCGAGAGGCTCATTTCAATCTGCAGTCCGATTTTGCCGCCGCTGAATAAAATTTCGTCGAACTTTTCCGCGCCGGTGTCGATGACGGTGGGAAAGAATTTTTTCATGCCCACAGGCGAACAGCCGCCGTGGATGTAGCCTGTGAGCGGCAGCAGTTCCTTTGCTTTTATCATTTCAATGCTCTTTTCGTTCACCGATTTTGCGGCCTTTTTCAGATCAAGCTCCCGGTTTACCGGCACGAGAAAGACATAGTGGCCGGCGGATTTGCCGACGGTGACAAGCGTCTTAAAAACCCGGTCGGGATTTTCATTTAGATAATTCGCAACTTCCATGCCGTTTACGGCATCGGACTGTGAGTAATCATGGACTTGAAACCGCAGCTTCCTCTGCTCCAGCAGCCGGATGGCATTGGTTTTTTCTTCTTTATTTTTCATAACGGTTTCTCCTGTAAGCCTGCAAGAAATAAGTTTCTTTCCGATTCATCAGGTGAAGTATAGCATAAAATGCGCGTGGCTACAATCATGCAAAAACGTTTTGCGTGCATTGTAAGATTGTTTTGATTGTGGTACACTGTTATGAGAACAAAATTGCAGATGTTTTAGGGACAGGCCGGAGAGCCGGTACAGAAAGGGGATTGCGCAATGGAAAATACAAAGGTGGAAACACAGGTAAATACGGAGGCGAAGGTGGAGACGAAGAAGGAAATTGATTCGGAAGTCATTTTACAGTACCGCAATTACGAGGTTAATATGGATGATGTGACCGAACGGGTCAAGGCACATTATTATGCCAAGGGCTATAAGGCGGATTCCATCGAAAATATGCAGATCTATGTAAAGCCCGAGGATTTCACGGCATACTATGTCATCAACGACGGCGTGGTGGGTAAGGTAAATCTTTTCTAGTGCTCCATTTACCAATTAACTATCCTTTTTTGCTTGCCAGCATTCCCTTCTACTGCGTTGTTTTCGGTCAACGATGCCACCGCATCGCCTCCCTCAAACGCCTTGTATAAGGAAATTCTGGACTTCGCAAAAAGTGTATGCAATTGGAAAACGGCGCACTAGGTTTCCGTGCGAACGGATGCATACCGCCACATGTTTAAATCGTCGCTGCGAAGCGACGATTTTTAGAAGAAAGGCAGCAGTTCCACCAGAAACGCGACGGTGCAGCAGAGTACGGCGACCTGGAAGAGACTACAGCCTTTCCAGGCAAGGATGATACCTGCAATGAGTGCGCAAAGTCCCGCTGCCGGCACCTGTGTGGCTTCCATGATGGCAGGAAATGTCATAACGGCAAGTGTCGCGTAAGGCACATAGAAGAGGAACGAACGCAGATATTTGTTGGTGATTTCCTTACGGATCAACACCAAAGGCGCCATGCGGATCACATAGGAGACTGCTGCCATCACCAGAAGATAAATCCATATATTATGTTCCATTTCTAAATGTACCTCCTCATTTTCTTTTTATCATTGCGGTTAGCGCGAATCATTCAAGGAGAATGCGGAGCATTCTCTGAATCGGGTGCATGGGCGCCCGATTTTTTGTCTGTGTCAGTCGGAAACAGGACTGCCGCGGCAAACGCCAACGCAACAGTGAGAGCAATGGTCTTTATCCCGGTGGACACACCGTCAAACACGGGCAGGCGGTTTACGAGAAAACTTGCCGCAAAGCCGACGGCCACCACGCCTGCGATCACCCGGTCTTTTCTGGCGGGCGGGATGATGATGGCCAGGAACATACCGTAGAGTCCTACACTCAATGCACTGACCACTCTGGTCGGCAGCACATTTCCCATAATCACACCGAAAAAAGTACCGAGAGCCCATCCGGGAATCGCCACCGCGATGGCGCCGTAGGCGTACCATGGATTCAGATAACCCGGCTGTGCCACACAGATGCCGAAAATTTCGTCAGTCACGTCATAGGCGATCAGCATCCGATGACGAAGATGCGTGTCCGGCTTCAGTTTCTGGCTGAGGGCGCAGGACATGAGAAGATATCTTGCGTTGACCACTAGAGTCATTATAGCCGTTTCCACATAGCTGCTCCCCGCCGCGATCAGCGCGAATCCCGCATATTCCCCGGCGGAAGCGTTGTTCAGCGCGCTGGCGATCAGTGCCTGTATGGCGGAGAGCCCCGCGTTTCTGGCGGCGATGCCAAGTGTGAAGGCCACCGCAAAATATCCCAGTGCGATGGGACTGCCGTCCCGCATCCCGTGCAGGAAGCAGATTTTATTTTCTGTAGTCATGGTGAGTAAAAGCTCCTTTTACATATGTGAATAGGGATTATGTTTGCTGGTGTAATATGGCGATCAGGCAGCAATCCTTACAGATTTCGATATAAGCGTTTCCCTCCCAGCCGTCCAATACTGTGTCCCATTGAATTTGGGCGAGGTATTTCATGGGTTTTTTGCAGTCGGGACATATCCTGATATCGCAATCTTGAATCCAGAATGCAAAACCGCCGATGGACGAGCCGCCTTCCCAATCAGCCGCATATCTTGGCGGAACAGGGGATTCTCCTAAAATATAGGAATTGGAGCAAAGTTCCTCAATGCCGCTGTCTCTGACATAATCTTCGGTATTTAAGGGCTCGCTGTCATAAACAATCTCGCTCTCGCCGTCTATGGAATATCGGCAAAGATTAGCATCTGTATTCATCACACAACTCGGGCAGCACTTTACTTTTATGTTCCCGTCAATTCCAAGAAACCTTAAGCGGGAATCCCTTCCGTCGATCTCCATCAGATTTACCACAGTGCATCCGCAGTAAGAACATTTTTCATTTGTCCTGGCTCCGATTTTTACCGGGCTGTGCTTTCGCTGATTCGCATCCGCTTTTATCATCGGGTAGCATTTCTCAAAATTTGTCTGTAAGGCATTGCCATCACCGTCATATGACCATCCACCGTATGTAGCGTAAACCGAAGGACTGATGTAAAGCTTTTCCTGCCATTTTCGCGGCTGCTTTTCAAGCTCTGTAAAGGTATGAAAAACTTCTTCGCCGCCATGAATGGCAAGACAAAGTAAAAGTCCTCCGGCAAGTCTGGAAGGAATGTCATCCTGTTTCAGCATCGAAAGCATTGCCTGAAGGACATCATCAGGCGCATCTTTGTATATCTCGCTCGGATAGAAGAGGCGTTTTTCAAAAGCGGCTTTTGCAATTTCTGCGGTATCAATATCTCTGTAATTGAGCAGTTTTGTAAACAAATGCCGTTCTTTATCCAATTTTTCCGTTTCACGTATCTCGTCGCATATTTTATGGATCGCGGCGTCAATTGCTTCCTGTGGCAATGTCAGTATTTCATTTCGCTCGTTTTCAGCACGGCAGGAAATACAAATTCCGTCAAAATAAATTTCCCGACCACATTGCTTACACTTCTGTGCCATTCTCCCCATAAAAACCTCCATAGCATTTTCGAATTATTTTCATTATAAAATACGGATATGTCATTTACAACCCTGTCTCCGATTTGTATGTTGACAGGAAGAAAATAAGTGTTATAATGTGCTTATATGATAAGTACATTAAGTACAATTTTAAGAAAGGAGAAAACAGTGGAGATCATTATCAGCAATAATGCCAATAAACCGATTTATGAGCAGATCACGTCGCAGATTAAGGCAATGATAATGAGCGGGGAACTGCAGCCGGGGGAGTCCATTCCTTCCATGCGCGCCCTGGCGAAATCCATCCACGTCAGCGTCATCACGGTGCAGAAGGCTTACGAGGATCTGCAGAGGGACGGATTTATTGACACGGCGGTGGGCAGGGGCAGCTTTGTGGCGGCGCAGAACAGGGAACTATATCAGGAGGAACAGCAGAGGATGGCGGAAGAGCATCTGCAGGCGGCTGCGGAGATCGGTAGGACGAGCAATATTCCGTTAGAAAGGCTGACGAAAATATTGGCTTTGTTTTATGAGGATGCGGAATGAGGGGGCATATATGAAGGAAAGGAAAGAGCATATGGAGAATATATTAGAATTACACAATCTTACCAAGTCGTACCCGAAATCGGATTTTACGCTGGATCAGATTTCTTTTTCTCTGCCATATGGTTCGATACTCGGGTTTGTGGGGGAAAACGGCGCGGGTAAGACGACAACCATCGGCTGTATTTTGAACACGATTGGGAAGGACAGCGGTACGGTAAAGCTTTTCGGCAGGGAAATGGGGGACGGGGATACCGATATCAGGGAGAAGATCGGCGTGGTCTACGACGGGGATAACTTCCCGGGGTTCTGGACGGCAAAGCGGTTGTCGAAGGTGATGGCGGGACTTTATCGGAATTGGGATGAGCCGTTGTTTCGGAAATATCTGGAGAAATTTCAGTTGCCGTCAAAGCAAAAGATCATGCACTACTCCAAGGGGATGACCATGAAGCTTGCAATCGCCGCCGCGCTCTCGCACCATCCCGAGCTTTTGATTCTGGATGAGGCGACCAGCGGGCTTGACCCGGTGATGCGGGATGACATGCTGGATGTTTTTCTGGAATTTGTGCAGGAGGAAAACCATGCCATCCTACTGTCGTCCCACATCACCAGCGATCTGGAAAAGGTGGCGGACTATATCACATTTATCCATAACGGGAAGCTTATTCTGACGGCGGCGAAGGACGAGCTGGTTTATCAGTACGCAGTCATGCGCTGCAGGGAAAGCCAGTTTCAGTCATTGGACAAGGAGGACATTCTGGCGTACCGAAAGCGGGATACGCAGATCGACGTGCTGGTGGCGGACGGCAAAGCGGCTCAGAAAAAATATAAGGACGTGGTGGTGGATCATACGTCTGTGGACGAGATTATGCTGCTGTTAGTGAAGGGAGAGAGGGTATGAGAGGACTTTTGAGAAATAACTTTTATGTGACGCTTGCGGATGCGAAAGCGTTTGCGGTGGTCGTGACCTTGCTGGGCGTTTTTGTGGTCGCCATGGACAATGCGATCCCGTCGCTTCTTATTTTTTATATAATGCTGGTAATGGTAGGCTTTCCTTTCAACTCGGTAGCCGGTATCAGAAAGGAAAGCGCGACAAAATGGGAAAAATATAAGCTGACTGCTCCGGTCAAGAGAACGGATATTGTGAAGAGCTTTTTTGTCAGCCAGCTTCTGTGGCTTGCTGTGGGAATCGCGTTTGCGGGGATGGGAGTCGCCCTGTCTGTCGCGCTGCACGGCTATCCCTTTGATAAGGATACGGATATTTTTATGCTGTTTGTGATGGGGATCGCGGTCAGTCTCTTTATGGGGGCGATTTTCTTTCCCATGTATTTTCTGGGAGGGGAGGAGCGCAGCACAGTGATTATGATCGTCAGTCTGCTCGGGGGAATCGGTATTTTTATGGGATTAACCACTTTGGTCAATAAGGTATATCCGGAAAATATGACGGCAAGGCAGATTGTTCTGAGCGGTATTTTTATGATGATTTGCAGCGCGGCGGCGTTTGCGGCGTCCTGTCCGGTTACGGTAGGAATATTCAGGAGAAAGGAGTATTAAAGCAGGCTTTCTGCTCAAAAATAGAAAAAGCATTATTTATTATGATAGAAGCTGGAAGAAGGGAACCGCTGCGATGTTGAAAAGCACGGTTTCCTTTTTTTAAATAATTGTTGACAAACAATATTATATGTCATA
Organism: Lachnospiraceae bacterium; assembly: GCA_009774215.1. Classification (GTDB taxonomy): domain Bacteria; phylum Bacillota; class Clostridia; order Lachnospirales; family Lachnospiraceae; genus UBA3282. The sequence continues at coordinate 12,539 of VSNH01000041.1, read as the reverse complement.
TAGTATGTGTAGAAACAATATTATACATCATATAATATTGCACAGCTAAATAATATTATAAAACAACAGAGGTGATTGAAGGGAGGATAACTCCAAGAGCGATGACAATGAAATATGTAAAAAGGAAGAAAGGAGTCATTTACATGGTTTTTAACACAGGTGCGGCATTGCTGGACGCCATCGTGCTGGCTGTTGTGTCCCATGAGACGGAAGGAACCTATGGCTACAAGATTACGCAGGAGGTGCGGCTGGTCATAGAGATTTCCGAATCTACCCTGTACCCGGTTCTGCGAAGGCTGCAGAAGGACGAGTGCCTGCAGATTTACGATATGGAATGTGCGGGAAGGAACAGGCGGTATTATAGGATTACGGAGAAGGGGAGGGCGCAGCTCAATCTTTACATCAGCGAATGGTATCGGTATTCTGCCAAATTGAACAGTATCTTTGAGGGAGGACTTAAGAATGAATAGAGCGGAATTTATGCGCAGACTGACCGCGCTTTTACAGGACGTGCCGCCTGCGGAGCGGGAGGAGGCGCTTACCTATTATAATGAATATTTTGACGACGCGGGTGAAGAAAATGAGGCGGACGTGATTGCGGCGCTGGGCTCGCCGGAGGAGCTTGCCAAGTCGATTAAAGCAGGGCTTGCAGACGGCGGAAACGGGGGAGAGTTTACGGAGTCCGGTTTCCACGGCTATGAACAGAGGAACAAAAACCAACTTATGTCAACCAATGGGCGGCAGGAAAATGCGCAGGGAACTGGCGGCGCCTATCAGGGCGGCACACAGGGAAACCCGCAGAACGGCGCGCAGAGCACATATGGCGCTTATAGTCAGCAGCCAAACGGCGCAGGCGGCACATACGGCTATCAACAGCAGGCAGGAAGCGGTCAGGGAAATGCGCAGGGCACACCGCAGAAGAAACCTATGACGGGCGGACAGATCGCGCTGATTATCGTGCTGGCGGTTCTGCTGTCCCCGGTCTGGATCGGCGTGCTGGGCGGACTTTTCGGCGGCGGCGTAGGCATATTGGCGGGGATGCTCGGTATCTTTGTCGCATTTTTGGCGGTGGGTGTGGTGCTGACAGTGGTTGGTATCGCGTTGGTGATCGCGGGATTTGTGGCGATGTTCGGCGCGCCGCTTGGCGGTTTAAGTATGATCGGCGGCGGTCTGATTATGGTGGCGGTCGGTCTGGTGTTCGTCTGGCTGATGGTGCTGGTAGTCGGTACGGCGCTCCCCGCCCTGTTCAGGGGATGCGTGAATCTGTGCCATAGATTGTTTCACAGGGGAGGTACACGGGCATGAAAAAATTTACAAAGGGCTGTCTGATGACGGCGTTGGTTCTGTTTATTATAGGTCTTATTCTCAGCGTTGTGTGCGGGCTGTTAGGCGGTTTCCGACAACTGGAGGAGATGGGAGACATTAAGGGCATTCCGTTCGTCTGGCGTATGGATAGCGACGGTGACTGGCGAATCGGTTTCTTCCGCTCGCCGGGCTATGACAGGGAAGACTTGGAAGATTTGGAGGAACTCGAGGAGATCGAGGATATAGAGAGTGTGGAGGATGTCCGCAAGGCGGTGGACCAGACCATGGATAAGAAGCGGAAGGAGCTGGAAGGGAAGAAGGAACAGCTTCCGCTCACGGCGGAAACGCTGGGCAGTCTCGAGATCGACGTGGATGAGTGCAATGTGGTGATCTGGAAATCCGAGGATGAACATGTGTGGTATCTGGCGGACGGCAATACCAACAGACCATACTATTCCATAGAGAATGAGGGCGGCAGAAGCGAGCTTTCCATTGAAAACGAAGTGGAGCATCATCTCGGGCACTGGCGCAACGGTCCCAACGATACGGTCTATCTGTGGCTGCCGGAAGGGTGTGCGCTGGAGGAGTGTGAGATCAGCATGGGCGCGGGCTATATGGACAGCATTTTCTTAAAAGCAAGGAAGATGAAGGCGGAGCTGGGCGCCGGGCTGGTTACGGCGGACGGCTTTGAGGGAGAGGAAATCAGTATTCTTGTAGGTGCGGGAGAGCTTCTTGCCGACCGTATCAAAGCCGGGACAGCGGATTTTGAAATCGGCGCGGGGCATCTGAGTGTTGAAGAGCTGACGGTCAGCGGAAAGATGGACTTGGATGTGAGCATGGGTGCGGCTGAGGTCGCGGGCACCATAGCGGGAGATTTGGATGTTGAGTGCGGTATGGGTGAAATCGTTATGAGCCTTACCGGTTCCGAGGACGACCACAGCTACTATGTGGAGTGTGGCATGGGCAACGTCGTTGTGGGGGACTACAGCCACGGCGGTGTTGCGTCGCATAAATCATGGAATGCTGGAAAAAGCAGCTATTTTGATATAAACTGTAATATGGGTAATGTAACTGTGACTTTTGAAGAATAAAATGTTATGTAAACCCATTAGATCTTCTGGACATAGAAGTATTATGTAAACTAAGAAGACGAAGAGATATTGATTGTTATGTCAATTCAATGAAACGTGCACAAACTGCACCGAAAAGGAGGACTACCATGAATAACGATATGAAAAAACTGATGAGATCAAGAGGAAACAGGATGATATGCGGCGTCTGCGGAGGAATCGGTGAATACCTGAATATAGACCCGACGCTGGTGCGTCTGATTTGGGCGCTGTGCTCCGTGGCGAGCGTCGGTATGGGACTGATCGTCTATTTCATTGCGGCGGTGGTGATGCCGGAAAATGATGACATTGTAATGTAAGGATGACAGGTGACGGGGAAACAAATGTTGACTATTACAGTTAATGATCCGGCAGATAAAAAATGAATTGACGGAGGCAAAGAAAAGAGCGGGAGGTTGCATTATGTAAACCCCTCGCTCTTTTACACCTAAAGTTTATATGTCGAAACATCCGCCAACGGCGCAGCCTTTCAACAGTCAAATATCAGATCGTGAAAAACAGCCCCGATTTTTTCAGCGCGGGGCGCACCGCGTTGTACACGAGAACCGCTACGATCGTGGAAGTAACCGCGTTGATGGAGGTGGACGCCACATTCCACGCGAGGGTCACTTCCGCGGCGGGTTTGCCCAGAATCGCCAGCTTATAAAAGTAGCCGAACAGCGGGTCAAAAATCACGTTGAATAAAAGCCCGCCCACAGCGGCGATGAGAGACCATTTATATACCTTTTTCGTGTCGGTCTCGGCGCTGATGTGCGCGATTTTGTGGGCGATCAGCCCTGTGATCAGACCGATGCAGAATTTCAGGATAAACGTTTTGGGGGCGTAGACCACATAGACCGGGTCAAAGAGATCGCCGATGGTCATGCCGATGGCGCCGCCGAGTCCCCCGTACACGCCGCCAAGCAGCAGCGCACCCAGCACACAGACCGCGTTCCCCAGATGGATCGAGGTGGCGTCGCCGCCGGGCAGGGGAATTTTGATCTGCAAAAAAGTGAACACCACATAGGACAATGCGGCAAAGATGCCGGTAAATACAATCTTTAAAAGTTTCTCGTTTTTCATATGGATTTCTGCCTTTCTGAATTTTCTATCAAAAAATTCCAGTTTTTTAACCGATAGTCTTATCTTATACCGAAATGACGCTTTTAAAAGTACCACTTTGCTTTTTTTTCACCATACCAGATGCCGGAGCACACAGGGGGAAAGGCTGCTAAAAAAATGATACCTAAATAACAAAAGATACCTTAATTCTGTCCGCCCTGTTTATTAGGATGTAAGAAACAGTCTGAAAGACAGCGCTTTTAGGGAAGCGGGAAGGAAGGGGTGTATGGAAGGATATCGGTTTTTGGATGGACAGGGAACCTTTGCACTGGAACAGCCGGAAAACTACAGTTACCAGTATTTTCCCATTGCGGGGAAGAGATTCCGCGTTACCGTAAAGAACCCAGACAGGCTGGAATGCGGCGTATACGGTACCCGGGCCGCAGCCATGGACGGACAGCCGCTTGTGCTTTCACAGGAGGATGTAAGGGTAATCCTTCCACGGACAGAGATAGAAAAGTTGTCAGACGAGGTGCATGAGATAGAGATTTGGCTTGGGAAAGGAGAAGAGAGGCAGCGATGAGACAGGAGCAGAAAAAATATGTAATGAAAGACTACGGCAGAAAATCAACCTTCGCAAGCTTCCTGCCGGGGATTGCGGGACTGCACGGCATACCGATTTGGTGCTATTATGTAAACCGCGGCCAGGGGGTTGTCAGTTTCGGCGTGGACAACAAGGACGGTGCGATCATGGAGTTTTATCCGGCGCACACGGCTTACCAGAATGTGAAGCGGACCGGGTTCCGCACCTTCCTTCGGAAAGACGGGAACTACTCGGAATGCTTTTCGCAGGAAAAGTGGGAACAGGAGATGGAGATCGGCATGAACAGTCTGTCCCTGCGGGAAAGGAACGGGGAGGAGAAGCTGCTTGCCGAGGTGAATTACTTTATCCTGCCCGGAGAGAAAATCGGTGCGCTTGTCAGAAAAGTGACCGTGACAAACGAGGACGACCGGGAAATTTCACTGGAGATACTGGACGGTATGCCCGCGTTGATTCCTTACGGGGTCGAGATGGACAGCATGAAAAATATGACGCAGACGGCAAAGGCGTGGATGCAGGTGGAGGATCTGGATGGGAACGCGCCGTTTTTCCGCGTGCGCGCCAGTATGGACGACAGCGCGGCGGTGCGCAAGATCGAGGGCGGCAATTTTTCGTTCGCCTGTCTGGAGGACGGCACATTGCTTTCGCCGCTCGTTGACACGGAGGCGGTGTTTGCCTACGACTGTTCGCTGGAGCGGGCGGTGCGGTTTGCGCAGGATGGGATTAGCGGCGTGTATGCACAGAAGCAGGCGACGGCAAACCTTCTTCCCTGCAGTTTTTACGGGACGCAGAAAGAGCTGCAGCCGGGGGAAGCGCTCACCTTATATGAAGTAATCGGGCGCGTGGAAAAGAAGGCGTATCTGGAACAGTTCCTGTCGGAGAAGCGGGACGGCTCCTATTTTGAGGAGAAGAGGGAGGAGGCGGAGCGGCTGCCCTTGGAGCTTGTAAACGGGATTGCCACGAAAACCGCCTCGGAGAGTTTCGATATTTACTGCCAGTACACCTATATGGACAATGTCCTGCGGGGCGGGTATCCGATTCCGTTTGGCAGCAACAAGCTGTACTACGCGTATTCCAGAAAACACGGGGATCTGGAGCGGGACTATAACTATTTTTCCATGCTGCCGGAGTTCTTTTCACAGGGAAACGGAAACTTCCGGGATGTGAACCAGAACCGTCGCTGCGACGCCTTTTTTGCGCCCTGTGTGGGCAGGGAAAATGTGAAGGAATTTTACAGTCTGATCCAGTTGGACGGGTACAATCCTCTCGGGGTGGAGAAGCTGACCTACCGCCTGGACCGGGGAAAGGCAGAAACGCTCTTTCAAGAGTTGGAAGAGGGGGCGGCGGGAGAGCTGACCGCTTTTGTGGAAAACCCGTTTACGCCGGGCGCGCTCTGGGCAAAGCTGGACGATACCCTCGGCGAGTGGAAGGAATCCCTCTTTTATCAAGTGATCGATTTCGCGGACAGCACGGTGAACGGGAAGTTCGGGGAGGGTTACTGGAGCGACCACTGGACGTATAATCTGGATCTGATCGAGGACTATCTGGAGGTCTATCCGGACAAAGAGCGGGAGATGCTTTTCGAGCAGGAGTATACCTATTTCCTGTCGCAGATTTGCGTAAACCGCCGCGGCAGACGCTATGCGGAGACGGAGAAGGGGCTGCGCCAGTATCACGCGCTGGATGAGACGAGCAGGCGGGACGGCAGCGAAAAGCTGGTGCGCGCCCAGAAAGGCAGGGGGGAGATCGTGTATGTCACCCTGATGGAAAAGCTGCTCCTTTTATGCGCCACAAAGTTTGCGGCGCTGGACGCTTACGGCATGGGCGTTGAGATGGAGGGCGGAAAACCCGGATGGTATGATGCGCTAAACGGTCTGCCAGGGCTGTTCGGCTCCTCCATGGCGGAGACCTACGAGCTTGCGAGGATGCTCCGCTATACGATTTCTGCGCTGGAGAGATACCCGCAGGAAGTGGAAATCACGGAAGAGCTCGGTGATTTGATAGACGAGCTGCGGCTGGTGGTGCGGCTGGAAAAAGGAAGCCTTTCGCAAGAGGGGGAAATCCTTTCCTTCTGGAACAGGATCAACGATGTGAAGGAACTCTACTGGGACAAGACGTATCAAGGCATTTCCGGCAAAAAGAAAACTTACGCGGGAGAGGCGCTGGCGGAAGCCCTGAAGGAGTGGGATGTGTTTGTGGAGCGAGGCATTGAGAAGGCATGCACTTTCGGGGAGGGAATCTGCCCGACCTATTTCTCCTACGAGGTCACAGACTATGAAAAGAGGGCGGAAGGGATCGTGCCGCTTGGGTTTCGTGTAAAGCCCGTTCCGGCGTTTCTGGAAGGGCCTGTCCGCTGCCTGAAGCTGGATCTGCCGCAGGAAAAGAAGAAGGCTCTGTATGAGAACGTAAAAAACAGCGGCCTGTACGATAAAAAGCTGTCCATGTATAAGGTGAACGATTCGCTGGAGCAGGCAAGCTACGAGCTTGGCAGGGCGTGCGCTTTCACGCCGGGATGGCTGGAAAACGAGTCCATCTGGCTGCACATGGAGTACAAATATCTGCTGGAGCTTTTGCGCAGCGGTATGTACGGGGAATTTTTTGAGGACTTCCACAAGGCGGCGGTGCCGTTTCTTGACCCGGCGGTTTACGGAAGAAGCATTTACGAGAACTCTTCTTTTATCGCCAGCAGCAGGAACCCCGACGAGAAGATTCACGGCAAAGGGTTTGTGGCAAGGCTTTCCGGTTCCACCATCGAGTTTATCAGCATGTGGAAGCTGATGATGTTCGGGCGGCATGTGTTTGCGGTGAAAAACGGTGCGCTTATCTTTATGCCGGAACCGGCTATTCCCGCTTATCTGATCCCGGAGGACGGCGTGATTGAGACGACCCTTCTGGGGGAGACGGAGGTGGCGTACCGGCTGGAAGAGAAGAAGGATTACATACCGGGGCAGTATACGGTCAAGGGGATACATTTCCTCTATAAAAACAGGAACGAGGCGGATGTGGACGCCGGGTATGTCAGCGGAAAGCTGGCGGAAGATGTGCGGGCAAGGAAGGTGGAGCGCATCGAGATCCGCATCAGATAGAAAGGACAGGAAAACGACATGAAAAGAATAAGAGAATATGTGACCGATTACAATGCCGGAAAATTCTGGGAGGAAACGGTGTGTGATGCAGGAGAAATGCAGGACTGCATGCATGTGGTCAATGTGTACCCTGATGTGACGTATCAGACGATGCGGGGGTTTGGCGGCGCGTTTACGGAGAGCGCGGCGCACAACTATGCGGGTATGAGCGATGCGCGGAAGAAGGAAATGATACAGGGGTACTTTGGTGAGGGCGGTCTTCGGTACAATCTGGGACGGCTCCATATGGGAAGCTGCGATTTCGCGCTGGGGAATTACGCCTATGTGGAGGAGGGGGATGGGGTGCTTTCGACCTTCTCGATCGCCCATGACGAGAAAGAGATCCTGCCCTTGGTAAAGGACGCGCAGGAGGCGTGCGGGAAGGAGATGGCGTTTATGGCGGCACCCTGGTCTCCCCCGGCATTTATGAAGACCAACGGGGAGATGAATCACGGCGGAAAACTGAAGAGGGAATACTACGAGGCGTGGGCGGCGTATTTTGTGAAATTTCTGGAGGCTTACAAAAAGGCGGGGATCCCGGTCAGGTTCCTGACGACGCAGAATGAGCCGATGGCGGTGCAGACGTGGGATTCCTGTATTTATACGTCCGAGGAGGAAGCGCTCTTTGTGCGGGACTATCTGGGACCGGCGTTAGAGCAGGCGGGATTTGCCGATACGGGCATTTATGTGTGGGATCACAACAAGGAGGAGGCGTACCAGCGCTTTAAGGAAGTCGTGGCGGATGAACGGACAAAGAAATATGTAAGCGGCGCGGCGGTGCACTGGTACACGGGCGATCATTTCGAGGCGGCAGAGCTGATACGGAAGCAGTACCCGGACAAGGAAGTGTTTTTCACGGAAGGGTGTGTGGAGTATTCCCGCTTTGCTGATTCGGGCGAGGTGGAAAAGGCGGAAATGTATGCCCACGATATCATGGGCAATCTGAATGCGGGTGTCAGCGCATCCTTTGACTGGAACCTGTTTCTGGACGCGGAGGGAGGACCCAACCATGTGGGAAACTTCTGCGCCGCACCGGTTATGTGCGATCCCGGGGAGGACACCTTTGAAAAACGCCTGTCCTACTATTATATCGGGCATTTCAGCCGCTACATCGAGCCGGGGGCAGTCAGAATCGGCATGACGCGCTACAGCGACGCGGTGGAGGCGGCGGCTTTCTTAAATCCGGGCGGGGAACGTGTGCTTGTTTTGTTAAACAAGTCGGACAAAGAGGTGCCGGTGACGGTCAGGGAAGCGGGATGCGGAACTCAAACCGTGTTGATGCCGCATTCCATTCATACAATCTGCTACTAAAAAAAAGATACCTTTGTAAAATTTGGGACATTTATACCAAATGAGGCGGACTCTATAATCTAAGTATCAGCTGACAACAAGGCAATATGAACAAAGATGGAGAATAAAAAAGGAGGATATGTTATGAAACTGAAAAAACTGATTTCCCTTATGCTCGCAGGAGCAATGGTGCTTAGCGTGACGGCGTGCGGCGGCAGCGACGGCGCTTCTTCCGACAGCGGTGCGGCTGCGGATTCCGGCACGGCGAGTGCGGATGCAGGCGACGCGGGTGACGCAGGTGACGCAGGTGCGGCGGATGAGACGCCCGCATCCAGCGGCGACAAGCTGGTAGTCTGGACACTGGCAAAGGATCTGGAGCAGTTCGCGGAGTATTATAAGGAAAAGACCGGCACCGAGGTGGAGACGGTGGTGATCGAGCCGGCAAACTATGTGACCAAGGTACAGACGGCACTTAACGGCGGACAGAAGGAGCCGGATATCATCGTGGGCGAGCCCCAGATGTTAGAGGATTTCTACGAGGCAGGCTACTTTGAGGATCTGAATCAGGCGCCCTACAACGCGCAGGATTACGCGGACCAGATCGTGGATTATGTGTGGGATGTGGGACAGGATGCGGACGGCATCCAGAGAGCGATCTCCTACCAGATTACTCCGGCTGGCATCTATTATAGAAGAGACATTGCCCAGACGGTGTTTGGCACGGACGATCCGAACGAGATCGGCCAGTTGTTTGCGGATTACCCGACCATTATGGAAACGGCACAGACATTGAAGGACGCGGGCTACCGCATTTTCGCTTCCGATGCGGAGATCAACTATTTCTCCGGCGACTCCGCGTGGGTCATCGACGGCGTGCTGAACGTGGATCAGGGCAGAAAGGATTATCAGGATCTGTGTATTTACCTGTATCAGGATGATCTGACAGCTTACGCGAACCAGTGGTCAACCCCCTGGTATCAGGCGATGGCGGGCGAGGTGCCGATCCTGACTGCGGATATCCAGAACTATGCGGATGACTCCGTGGACGTGTGGGATGCGGAAGGTTTTGCTGAGGCGACCAAGGATCTGGACAAGACAGAAGTGTTTGCTTTCGGTCTTCCTTCATGGGGCGTGCTGACCATGAGAGATAACGTGCAGGGCACTTCCGGCAAGTGGGGCGTGTGCTCCGGCCCGGCTTACGGTTTCGGCGGCGGTACCTTCATCGGTATTTCCTCCCAGTCCGAGAGAAAAGAACAGGCGTGGGATTTCCTGAAATTCTGTACACTGACCGAGGATACCGCAAACTGGTGGATTGAGAAGTCCGAGGGCGATACCGTATCCCTTATTCCCGTATTGGAAGCACATGCGGAAGACAAGAACGAGGTTTACGGCGGACAGCAGCTCTACAAGTTCTGGCTGGAGCAGGCACAGGGAATCGACTATTCCAAGGTGACCAGATACGACAAGTTTATCGGCGACGAGTGGGGAAGAGCGACCACGGCGATCAAGACCGGCGAAATGAACAAGGAAGAGGCATGGAACAATTTCTATGATCAGGTCGAGGCTACATATCCGGAGATCACGGTAAACAGATAATGATTGAGGGGAGGAGGGGGCAGCAATGCGCAGCCCCCTTTACCTTGTGGGACGGAGGGAACTATGGCAAAGACAAATGTGGGGAAACCTAAAAAGAGAAATCTGAATCGTATGGCATATCTGTTTGTGCTGCCCTTTGTGATCGTCTTTCTGACGTTCAGCGTATACCCGGTGTTCCGTACACTGTATCTGAGTTTCACCAGCTATAAAGGTTTCGGGGACGCGAAATGGGCGGGGCTTGCCAACTACATAAGAGTATTTAAGGATAAGTTTTTTTGGAAAGCGCTTGGAAACACGGTTAAGATCTGGGGCGTGAATATTATATTACAGCTCGGTCTGGCATTTCTGCTGACGGTGATTTTCAGCGACATCAAATACAAGATACGGGGACTTTCGGTATTCCGGGCGGTATACTATCTGCCGAACCTGATCGCGGCGACTTCCGTGGCTTTTCTGTTTAAGACGCTGCTTGACTGGAAGTACGGCAGCTTTAACCAGCTTCTGCTGACGCTGGGGGTCGCGAAGGAGCAGATCAACTGGCTGGGGTCCACGTCCACCGCGCCCTATGTGATCTCGGTGATCGGCGCATGGATGTGGTTCGGCAATTCCTTTATCATGCTGATGGCGGGCGTGCAGGGCATTCCGACGGACTATTTCGAGGCGGCGGCAATCGACGGCGCGGGCAGATGGAAGGTGTTTGCCCAAATTACGATCCCGCTGCTTCGGCCTATTATGTTGTATGTGTTCGTGACATCCCTGATCGGCGGACTGCAGCTTTTCGATCTGCCTTTCCTGATGAACGGCGTGGCGCCGAACACGGCGGGCGAGCCTTCCGGGTGTCTGCAGACGGCAGTCATGTATCTTTACAAGTTCGGTTTTGAGACGCATCAGGTGGGGTACGCTTCGGCGATCGCCTACACATTGTTCTTTATCATTCTGATCGTGTCCATCATCCAGTTTAAGACTTTGGGAAGGGGGGAAGATTAATATGACTACGACTGTCAAGATTAAAAGAGGAATCATTTATCTGTGCCTGGGCCTGCTTGCAGCGATCTGCTTCCTTCCGTTTTTATTAATGATCGTGAACGCCACGAGAAGCGGCGTGGAGATCACCCACTCCTTCACGCTGATACCCAGCAGCCATCTGGGGGAGAACTGGGAGGCGCTGTTTGCTTATGTGAATCTGTTTAAAGGCTTTAAAAACAGTCTGCTGGTGGCGATTCCGGCTACCATACTGACGGCGTACTTCTCGTCGATCACGGCGTATGCCATGGCGGTATACCGCTTCAAAGGAAATGCATGGCTGTTTAAGATACTTGTGGTGTTTATGATGATTCCGGCGCAGCTGAGTCTGATTGGTTTTTACAATCTCTGTCAGAAGCTGCATATGGTGGACTCCTATCTGCCTCTGATCATTCCGGCAATCGCGTCGCCGGGCACGGTGTTTTTCTTGAGACAGTATGTGCAGTCCACGCTGTCAAAGGCGCTTTTGGAGGCGGCGAGAATTGACGGAGCGGGAGAGTTACATATTTTCCACAAGATTGTACTGCCGATCATGGCGCCCGGTATCGCGACCATGTCGATCGGTGCCTTCATCGGCAACTGGAACAACTATCTGGTGCCGTTGATCCTGTTAAACACGCCGGATAAGATGACGCTGCCGGTGATGATCAGCACGCTGAACGCGGCGACGGACCTGCAGAAGAACCAAGGGGCGATCTACCTCGGCGTCGCGATCTCCGTGGTACCGATCCTGATTGTGTTCTGTTTCTGCTCGAAGTACATTATCAGCAGTATTACGGCGGGAAGTGTGAAAGAATAGAGTGAGAAAAGAAAAGCTGTTGACGGAAATACTGATAAGTGCTAATATATTTCATAGAAAAAGGTGTTACCGTAAAGCAACGGTTCGCCTCGGTTAAGTGAAAATCAAAAAAGCAACCTAACTTTGGTCGGGGCGGTTGCTTTTTTGATGTCTTTTATTTCTTCCGTTCTGTCGGATACTGATTATCGTGACAATGATACTGATGGCCGTCACTACAATACCGGCAAGTTCCAAAATCATTCCGAACACCAATAGTGCTTACCTTTCGCTTTATTTTCCATATGTATCCCCTCCTTCGATACAGGAAGCTCTCAAAATGTACTAATTTTGGCAAAAGGCGAACCGCTACCCGTTTTGGTAACACCCACATATATTTTAACATAGTGACAGTGTTTTACAATGATTTTTTGACAGCGGCGTTGAAAAGGAACGGAATAAGCCGTATACTATAGGCAGGACAAAAATACATTGGATTTTGACTATAGAGGATTGGGGTAAGAAGATGCGGGAGAGGAAAACGGGCAGGCGGCGCACCGCGGCGGGGACATATCTGGTGGGAATGATGCTGATGGGAATAGGTCCGCTTTTTGCGGGGTCCGCGTCGAAGGACGGCGGGCAGGCGCCGGGGC
>VSNH01000040.1 GCA_009774215.1 Lachnospiraceae bacterium | reverse complement strand
ATGAAGGGGATGGCAATCAGGACGGCAGCACGGGAACTCCCCAAAACCCGGAGAATCCGGACGAAAAGCCCACGCACCCCACTACTCCCGGAGATGCCACGGGAACGTCGAAAGACCCGGAGAAATCCGATGATAACGAGAGCAATGGCACGGGAACCGGTAATCAGAACGAAACCGGCGGCACGGACACGGGTAACAGCAGCGGCAGCGAAACCGGCGATGGAGATGCAAAAAACGGCTTGACTACAGAAAAGGTGGAGATAACCAAGGAAGCGCACCCGATTCGAAAATGGTTTTCCTCATTGTTTAAGTAATTGTTTATACCTACATAGGAACAGACAGCGCCCGATAGGGGATATATGTCCTTGGTCGGGCGTTTGATTTAAAATGTTAAGGGAGGCGTAAGATTGTGCCACGATTAATTACAATGAAATGCGCCATAATTAAAAATATATAGTTTGAAAAATAATATGGTTGAAGGAGCACACATGTCAGAAAAACAATACACTTACGAGGAATTTCTTGAAATCATCGCCGCCCTTCGCAGCGAGAACGGCTGCCCCTGGGATAAGGTGCAGACCCACGACAGTTTAAAGCCCTGTATGATGGAGGAGGCGGCAGAGCTGCTCGCTTCCATTCGCATTTACAACAAGACGGGCAATCCCGAAAATATGATCGAGGAACTGGGGGACGTTCTTCTGCAGGTCGTGATGCACGCGCAGATTGCTTCCGAGGAGAGCCTTTTTACCATGAAGGACGTGGTGAATGAAGTCAGCCGTAAAATGGTGCGGCGGCATCCCCATGTTTTTGGCACGGGAAATGCGGATACACCCGACGAGGTGCTGGTAAACTGGGAGGAGATCAAGAAGGAGGAGAAAAAGGATAAAGATTGGGTGGAATCGCCCTTAAAAGACATTCCAAAAGAGCTTCCGGCGCTGACCAGAGCAGTCAAAGTTTTGAAGAAGATAGATAAGCACTATGAAAAGGGAAGCACTTTTGAACAGGATACGGCCGCGATCTGTGAGCTGGCGGAGGCTTTGAGTAATTGTGAACCGCAGGCGGACAATAAAAAAATAGAGGCGCTGATATCCGATCTGCTTCTACGGATCAGCGATGTGGCAAGAATTACAAAAATCCCGCAGGAACAGGCGTTGGCGGACCGAATAGATGATTTAATTGACAAATACGAGTAAGTTTTCTGACAATAAGGTATTTTTTGTCGAATATGGCTTTAACAATGAAAAGCAAATGCGGGCGAACCCGAAAAATGCCGTAAAAAAGGCATTTTTTTCTTGACATGCCAGGTAAAAGCAGATATAAATATGTATAGCCAGTTTCCAAGGGAAACGAAAATAATACGATAACTCATTTAAGAGGAGGAGTTCAAATGAACAAAACAGAGTTAGTTGCAGCAATGGCTGATCAGGCAGGCTTATCTAAGAAAGATGCAGAAAAGGCGTTAAAGGCATTTACGGACGTGGTTGCGGACGAGCTGAAGAAGGACGGTAAGGTACAGTTAGTCGGCTTTGGTACTTTCGAAGTTTCCAAGAGAGCGGCAAGAGAAGGCAGAAATCCTCAGAGCGGCGCTGTTATGAAGATCGCAGCATCCAAGGCTCCCAAGTTTAAGGCTGGTAAGGCTTTAAAGGATATGCTCAACGCATAATTGAATTTTTGGAGACGGATGAGGCCTGTATGCATCGCATACGGGCTTTTTCGCGTATAAGCGAAGTCAGAAGCACAGGTAGGAATATGCCATGTTTACATGAGTATATTCGTGTATGGGCTTTTGACGAGCAGCGCGACGAGAAATGCGGAGCATTTTGAATCCGCTTATACGCGATAAAAAGAAGGAGGAGGTAAATATGAGACTGGACAAATATTTAAAGGTATCAAGACTGATCAAGCGCCGCACGGTGGCCAACGAAGCCTGTGATGCGGGCAGGGTTCTCATTAACGACAGACCCGCTAAGGCGTCAGCCAATGTAAAGGCGGGGGATGTGATTACCATACAGTTTGGAAACAAAGAGGTGAAGGTGGAAGTGCTCGACGTGCAGGAGACGGTGCGCAAAGAGGAGGCAAAGGAACTGTTCCGCTACCTCACATAGACTGCGAAAGTAGAAGGTATATTAACAGTACAGCATAGGACTTTGCACATGCTGCAAAGTCCGTGAAAACACGTAAAGGCCCCGAAGAATCCGGTCTCTTTGCCGAAGGCAAAACTGGAATAGACCGGATTCAGTAACTATGAAGACGAAGGCTGAATAGCTGCATATTTTTGAAAAAGCAGGCATACACTGAATCAGTACCATAATTATGGTATAGGAGGGCGTGTATGGAAGATTTGAATAACAGCGGTAAGCGGCCGCATAAGCTGATGCTTACAGGCAGAAGGACCTGTGCGCTGACGGGCGTAAATGATGTGCTTTCCTTTGATGTGAATGAGATTTTGCTGGAGACAGAGCAGGGAATGCTGATGATACGGGGCGGGGAGCTTCATGTCAGCAGGCTTTCTCTGGATAAGGGCGAAGTGGATATCGACGGGCGGATCGATAGCTTTACCTACTCGGAAACCGCGGGATATGGAGCGAAGGGGGAGTCCCTGCTGGCGAGACTGTTCAAATAACAAAGTGAAAAGAACTCCTAAAGTTCAGCAGCAAAGGCTGCTTCACTAAGAAGTTCTAAGTTTCACTTGGGAGAATGCTTTCAAAGCAGCATTCTCCGTACAGGGGGGGCATATGAGCCGGGAGATCGTGCAGGAACTTACTTTTTTTACACATTCCGTCATTATGGGGCTGGTCATTACTTTTATCTATGACTGGATCCGTGTGCTCCGCAAGCTTATCAAGCATGGGACGGCTTTGATGTCGGCGGAGGATTTATTATTCTGGCTGGCCTGTGGGATCGGCGTTTTCTATATGCTTTACAGGGAGAACGACGGAACCCTTCGGTGGTTTGCGGTTCTCGGCGCCACAATTGGCATGTTTTTTTATAAAGTGACTGTAAGGGATGCGTTCATAAATGTTATGTCAACGTGTCTACACAAGATCATGTGGTTCGTTTTTCGTATTCTACAAATTGTGCTAAAACCCCTGAAACGCCTGATTTATACAGGGAAAACGTTTGTTCTTTACCTTGGCAGAAAATTGAAAAAGTGTAAAGAATTTATTAAAAAACGGTTGACGGCTTTTATAAAAACCATTAGAATGGTTTTATGTAAACACTAACAGGCGGTGGAGAAGGGAACGTTTCGGGGCATGGCAAGAAAAGCAGCATATCGTAAAAGACGTCAGAACAGGCTGGCCATGCTTTTAGTTACTACCGTAGTGTTGATGATGATGCTGGTGGTTACTTTTAAAAGTGTGGAACTGCGGGAGAAGCGCCGGTTTTATATGGACAGGGAAGAGGCGCTGCTTCAGGAAATAGAAGCGGAGGAGGCAAGATCCGCGGAAATTGAAGAGTATGGAAAGTATACGCAGACTAAGAAATTCGTCGAGGAAGTGGCGAAAGAGAAGCTTGGTCTGGTATATGAGGGCGAGATTATCTTTAAAGATGAAAAATAGATAGATTTTTACTGCGAGTAGGGGAAAATTTCTCCTACTCGATTTTTGGAATAAAACACATCAACTTTTCATATATATGTGTAAGACGGGTTTTGCGGGCTTTTCCGTCCCGTTGGGACAGGCAGTATTGACGTGTATGGAGGCGGTGTGTGATGAAGAGACGAACAAGCTTGAGAGAAGAAGACAGAATAGATGTGATACCGGAGTATGGAAGGCAGAAGCTGTTAGCTTATGCGGACTCCTTTCGGGATCTGGCGGATTTGTTTGAGGACACGCAGGCGAAGGACGAGCCCTCCGGGGAAGAGCCGGCGGACAGACAGGAATATCTTTGCAGGCGGCGTCTGCAGGAGAGTCAGGGGCTTCTGGCGGAGCATTTGAAGGAGATGGCGCATATTCTGGCGGTGACGGCCAGAGAAACCTGCCGCTGTCGTCCCATGGGAGAACGGCGGTACAAGCAGATAGCGGCGCTGCTTAAAGATTCCGGCATTGTGTTGAAGGACTTTCTGGAGCTGGAACATGAGGACGGCCATCGGGAGATCAGCCTTGTTATGCGACAGGCAGGCAGCAGGCACGCGCGCTTTGGGGAGACGGAATATATTTCCACGGAGGATGTGGCGGATTACATATCGGTGGCGATGAACCGCAGGCTCTGCACGGCGAAAAATACGCCCGCCTATCTGGCGGGGGAATACAATGCCTACTATTTTTTGGAGGAGCCGCCCTACCATCTGCTGACAGGCTTTGCCAAAGCGGTAAAGGAGACGGAGAAGGTATCGGGGGACAGTTATTCCTTTTTCGAGTCGGACACGGGCAGGCTTTTGGTGCTGCTTTCAGACGGTGTCGGCTCCGGAGAGGATGCCCGTCGGGAGTCCGGCCGGGTGATTGAGATGATGGAGCGTCTACTGGAGGCGGGGTTTGCCAAAGAGCCTGCGGTACAGATGGTAAACGGGGCAATGGCGGCAGCAGGACAGGAACAGGTTATGTCCACGTTGGATGTCTGCGATATTGACCTTTATACAGGGAAGTGTGAGTTTGTAAAAGTGGGGGCGGCCAGCACCTATATTAAACGAGGGCGGCTGGTGGATAGGCTTTCCTCGCGGAATCTGCCGCTGGGCGTTTTTTGGCAGATGGCGCCGGAAATACAGAATCGAACGCTGCAGAGCGGAGATTATGTGATTATGCTCTCGGACGGCGTGCTTGATGCGCTCTCGGAAGGGATTGGCGAGGAAGCGCTTCCGGAGATTCTCGGCAGGATGGAATACAGCAATCCGGGAGAAATTGCAAACCAGATTCTGGCGTATGCCATCGGGCAGAGCCGGGGACGGATTCGGGATGATATGACGGTGCTTGTGACGGGAATCTGGGATCAAGACAGCACCCTGTAGCCGGAGTGATGACGGGCAGGCGAAGGATGAAGGATAAACTTTTTGAAAAAGTAAAACAATATATGAGTGTTCATGACATGGCGGAAGCGGGAGACTGCATAGTGGCAGGCGTTTCCGGCGGCGCGGATTCGGTCTGTATGCTGCATCTGTTGGTGCGGCTGCAAAGGGAGATTCCATTCCGACTGGCGGTGGTGCATGTGAATCACGGACTCCGCGCGGAGGCCGGGGAGGACGCCGTCTTTGTGGAGAAGCTGTGCGGGGATTTGCGTATCCCTTTTTATCTGCGGGAAGTGGACATGGCGGGCTATGCGGCGGCACACAGACTGTCCGGGGAGGAAGCGGGACGTCTGCTTCGCTATCGGGCTTTTCAGGAAGTGCTCGAGGAAATAAAGAGCGGGGACAGAGGCAGGATTGCGGTGGCCCACAATGCGGATGACCGGGCGGAAACCATGCTCTTTCATATGTTCCGCGGCAGCGGGTTGAAGGGGCTTTCGTCGATTCGTCCCGTCAGGGAATCGATCATCCGGCCGCTTTTGTGTGTGAGCCGGGAACAGATCGAAGCGTATCTGAGAGAAGAAAGGCTTGACTGGCGGGAGGATGCAACGAACGGAGAGGACGTTTACGCCCGCAATAAAATCAGGCACCATATACTGCCTTACGCACGGCGGGAAATCTGCAAAAATGCGGTCTCTCATATGGGGGAACTGGCAGATATACTGGCGGAAACCGAGAGCTATCTGAACCGGGAGACGGACAGGCTTTATGACAGATATGTAAAGGAAGATCTCGAAAGTAAAATCAGCGGAACCGGGACGGCGGACGCGTCTTTGGAGGCGGGAATTCTTTACGGGGAAGTAAAGATAGAAATGGCAGGGTTTCGAACCGAGGATGTGGTGATGCGTAAGCGCATTCTTCTGCGCGCGCTGGAAAGAATGACGCCTTATCGGAAGGACATTACCGCGCGTCATATGGCGGGGTTGATGGCGCTTACGGAGAAGGAAGGCAGCAAGGAGTTTTTTCTTCCCTACGGAATCAGGGCGGTCAAAGAGTACGACGTGCTGTTTTTAAGGCGAAGGGACGAAGCAGCGGGCGTTTCAGGGCAGCAGGCGGCGCATGAGGAAAGCGGCTCAGAGCGGCGGATCATGGAAAGCGAAAACGGCAGCGGGCGGCAGACGGCGCGTCCGGGGAAGCTGCCGGAGATTTGTGTATCCGAATCCATGCTGATTCCCGGTGTTGCGGCGGCGCTTGATGTGCCGGGCGCGGGAAGCTTTATTTTTACTCTGTGGGAAACGGCTTTTCTTCCGACAGCGTCTTTTTTCTACAGAAAGGAACAAAATATTCCAGAAAATAGATATACGAAATGGTTTGATTATGATAAAATAACTACGTCTTTACTCCTGCGAACCAGACAGCCGGGAGATTATCTTACAATAGACGACGCACTTCACACCCAGTCTGTCAAGCAGTACATGATTAACGAGAAAATTCCGAAAGCGAAACGGGATGACATGTATCTGCTGGCGGACGGCGCTCATATTCTCTGGGTGCCCGGACATCGTGTCAGCAGGCAGTACCGGGTGAAGAAAAACACAAGACGTATTCTGGAAGTACGTCTAAGAGGAGGAAGCCATGGCGGAACGGATAGAGGTATTGTTGACGGAGGAAGAGATTGACAAGAGAATTCAGGAGATAGGGAATCAGATTTCCCAAGATTACGCCGGAAAACAGGTACATTTGGTGTGTGTATTAAAGGGCGGCAGCTTTTTTATGTGCGAGCTGGCGAAGCGGATTACAGTGCCGGTGTCCATTGATTTTATGTCGGTGTCCAGCTACGGCGGGGACACCGAATCGAGCGGCGTAGTCAGAATTGTGAAGGATCTGGATGAACCTTTGGCGGACAGGCATGTAATCGTGATTGAGGATATTGTGGATTCCGGACGGACACTGAGCTATCTGCTAGACATGCTGCGAAGCAGGGGGCCTTTGGATGTTAGGCTCTGTACGCTTCTGGACAAGCCGGACAGGCGTGTGGTGGATGTGAAGGTGGATTACACGGGATTTGAGATTCCCGATGAATTTGTGGTAGGGTATGGTTTGGATTACGACCAGAAGTACCGCAATCTGCCATATATCGGAATGGTGAAATTTGACTGATTGTAAATTTAGTACAGGCTGGAGTAGAGGAATTGTTTGATGAACAAGAGTAGTAGGAGTTTTTATCTGTATTTTGTAATTATTATCTGTCTTCTGCTGTTTACCGTGTGGGTGGGAACGCTGCGAGTGCCGAACAGCGGCTATACGAGAGGCGAATTTGAAAGGCAGATGGAGAATAATGAAGTCGCGGTGGTGACTGTCTGTCCGAACAAGGATTCATCCGCAGGTTCTCTGGAGGTAATTCTTAAGAACGGTGCGGAGAGGACGCTTTACGTGACCGATGTGACGGAGATGGAGAGCATTGTCAGGGCTCACGGCATAGACTGCTCTGTGGAGAGTGTGCCGGAGGAGAGCTGGTTTTTGAATAGTGTCCTGCCGATTCTGATCGTGGTGGTTGTCTGCGTATTCTTCTTTGTGATGATGAATTCGCAGAATGCCGGCGGCGGTGGCGGCAAGATGATGAATTTCGGAAAAAGCCGCGCCAGACTCACAATAGGGGCGGAGAATAAGATTACGCTTGGAGATGTGGCGGGCTTAAAGGAGGAAAAAGAGGAACTGCAGGAGATCGTGGAGTTTCTCAGAGAGCCGGGCAAGTTTACCAAGGTTGGCGCCAGAATCCCCAAGGGTGTGCTCCTGGAAGGCGCGCCGGGCACAGGTAAAACCCTTCTTGCCAAGGCCATTGCCGGTGAGGCGAATGTGCCGTTTTTCAGTATTTCGGGTTCGGATTTCGTGGAAATGTTTGTCGGTGTGGGCGCATCCCGCGTGCGGGATATGTTTGCGGAGGCGAAACGACATGCGCCCTGCATTATCTTTATAGATGAGATTGACGCGGTGGCCAGACGGCGCGGCACGGGTATGGGCGGCGGCCACGACGAGAGAGAACAGACGCTGAATCAGCTGTTGGTGGAGATGGACGGTTTTGGCATCAACGAGGGCATTATTGTGATGGCGGCCACGAACCGCGTGGATATTCTGGATCCGGCAATTCTTCGCCCCGGGCGTTTCGACAGGAAGATTACCGTGGTTTCCCCGGATGTGCGGGGCAGAGAGGATATTTTAAAGGTACACGCCAAGAATAAGCCTCTCGGCGACGACGTGGATCTGCAGCAGATCGCTCAGACCACGGCGGGCTTTACGGGCGCGGATTTAGAGAACCTGTTAAATGAGGCTGCCATCAACGCGGCCATGGACAAGCGGGCCTTTGTGAGACAGGAAGATATCAAGAAAGCGTTTATCAAGGTGGGAATCGGCGCGGAGAAGAAGAGCCGCATCATTTCGGAGAAGGAAAAAAAGATCACGGCTTACCATGAGGCGGGTCACGCGATTCTCTTCCATGTGCTGCCGGATGTGGGACCGGTTTATACCGTTTCTATTATTCCCACGGGACTGGGAGCAGCAGGCTACACCATGCCGCTTCCTGAAAAGGATGAGATGTTCCTCACAAAAGGAAAAATGATCGAGGATATCATGGTGTCCTTGGGAGGCCGTATCGCGGAGGAAATCATTTTCGACGATATCACGACGGGCGCGTCCAGCGATATCAAGAAGGCTACCAAGGTAGCCCGCAGGATGGTGACACGCTATGGTATGTCCGACAACATCGGCGTGATCAACTATGACGATGACGACGACGAAGTGTTTATCGGCAGGGATTTGGCCCACGCGAAGAATCACAGCGAGCTTGTTTCGGGTGAAATTGACAGGGAAGTAAAAACGATCATCGACGACTGTTATCAGAAGGCGAAGGATATTATTATGGAGCATGAGGACGTGCTTCACAAGTGTGCGAAGCTCCTTTTGGAGAAGGAGAAGATCAATCGTGCGGAGTTTGAGGCGCTCTTTGAAACCTACTATCCCCAGCCGGAGGAGCCGGGCGAACTGGTACAGTCATAATTCGGGCATGAACCTATGGTTTGGTCGGTGGGAGAGCAGGGAAAACTGATAATTGTGCATAATGAACAAAATCAGATACTCAAAATTGTAATATTTGTGAATCCTTGGTATTGTAGACAGACGGGGGGTATGCTAATATACTACTTGTAACCCCCCAATACATTATATAGTTTTTTGCTATACCCCATAAGAAAGAAATACCTTCTCTAAAAAAGACAGTTTAGCGACTGTCTTTTTTACTTTGTCGTGATTTTGTGCAAGAATTGTGGGTTGCGTATCCACAATATATAGGATAAAATATCTATATATTGCTCCACTATTAAAGAAAGGCTGATTATGGATATCAATCAATTTCAGAAGGCAGAAAAGAATCAGCAGTATTTTGCGGGTATGCGGCCGGTTTTTAACCGAAAAGCTCTATTCACGGATCTGTCGGAGGACTATGTCTCGCCGATGGAACCGAGCGCCTACGGCGAAGCGACCGTGCGTTTTCGGTCTGCGAAAAATAATATCGATAAAGTGTTCTTTATACACAAGAACGAGAAACACCTCATGTTCAAGACAGAATCGGACGCGTATTTCGATTATTACTCGCATACGGTTCAGCTCGAGGATGAAAAACTGAGTTATTACTTTGAGGTACACGCCGGGAAAATTTCCTGTTTTTATGACAGGCGCGGCGTGACGAAGGATACGAACGAATATTATCATTTTCATATTATTCCGGGCTTTAAAACGCCTGATTGGGCGAAGGGCGCGGTGTTTTATCAGATTTATGTGGATCGGTTCTACAACGGCGACCCTTCCAATGACGTGCTGACGAATGAGTATCAGTATATCGGAGATAAAACGGTCAAAGTGGAGGACTGGAATAAATATCCGGCGGCTATGGGGGTGCGCGAGTTTTACGGCGGCGATCTGCAGGGCGTTCTTGATAAGATGGATTATCTGCAGGATCTGGGCGTGGACGTGATTTACTTTAATCCGTTGTTCGTATCGCCGTCCAACCACAAGTACGATATACAGGATTATGACTATATTGATCCTCATTTCGGTAAGATTGTGCATGATGAGGGAGAACTCTTGCGGCCGGAGCAGACGGAGAACCGTTTTGCCACCAGGTATATTGACCGCGTTTCCAATAAGGAGAATCTGGAGGCCAGCAACGAGCTTTTTGCGGAAGTGGTGAAGGAAGCGCACAGAAGAGGCATGAAGGTGATTTTGGACGGTGTGTTCAATCACTGCGGCTCTTTCAACAAGTGGCTGGACAGAGAACGAATCTATGAGAACGCGCCCGGCTACGAAAAGGGCGCTTATATCGATAAAGACAGTCCTTATCACAGCTATTTCCAGTTTCATGACGAGAATAAGTTCCCCTATAACGGTTCTTACGACGGCTGGTGGGGACATGACACGCTGCCGAAGCTGAATTATGAAAATTCCAGACAGCTTTTGGACTATGTGCTGTACATTGGCAGAAAGTGGGTATCTCCGCCATACAATGCGGACGGCTGGCGTCTGGATGTGGCGGCGGATTTAGGCCACACGCCGGAATTTAACCATAGTTTTTGGAAGGAGTTTCGAAAAACAGTTAAGATGGCGAATCCCGACGCGATCATTTTGGCGGAGCATTACGGCAGTCCTTTAGACTGGCTGCAGGGCCAGGAGTGGGATACGGTCATGAATTATGACGCCTTTATGGAACCGGTGACCTGGTTTCTGACGGGGATGCAGAAGCACAGTGACGACTACAGAGAGGATATGCGGGGCAATGCGGACAACTTTTGGGGAGCGATGAGGCATCACTGTGCAGCCTTTACCATGCCGTCTTTTCTGGTGGCGATGAACGAGCTGTCTAATCATGACCATTCTCGGTTTCTTACCAGAACGAACCATAAGGTCGGCCGGACGAATACCCTTGGGCCGGAGGCGGCAAACGGGGGCGTAAATAAAGCGGTGCTGCGTGAAGCTGTGGTGATACAGATGACATGGCCCGGCGCGCCTACTATTTATTATGGAGATGAGGCAGGTGTTTGCGGTTTTACCGATCCGGATAACAGGCGGACTTACCCATGGGGGCATGAGGATCAGGAACTGATTGCTTTTCATAAAGAAGTCATCCGTATTCATAAAACGCATCGGGAGTTTTTGACGGGTTCTCTTAAGTATCTGGACGCCGATTACAATGTGATCGGTTTCGGCAGATTCAACAGAGAGGGACAGTCTGTGATCCTTGTCAATAACAATGACTATGAGGTTACAAGAGAGGTATCGGTGTGGTACCTGGGCATACCGAAGGAGTGTGCGCTTACCTGTCTGATGATAACGACGGCGGAAGGTTATTCCACGGCGGCAAAGCAGTATCCCGTTATTTCAGGGAAGGTGCGGGTGACCCTGCCGGCGACCTCGGCCATTATCCTAAGGCATGAAAACCGTGTGGAGCGGAGTTTTTTAAAGTTTAGTTAAGAGTTCAGTAGAGAAGGCTTTTCGGGACGACCCGGGAAGCCTTTTTGAATAAGGAAAAAATATTTTAAAAACCTATTGACATACTGGGAAATAAGGTGTAGGATACAACCATGATTTCATAGTTACTAGCTATGAATACTATGAAAAGAGAAGGAGGAGATTTTATGAAGAGCAGAATCAGCAGAGGAATTATGACGAAAAAGCAGATGGCGTGTCCAGTTGTGTGCCCAGGTGCAATGTCCCGTTGTAGTATGTGTTTCTGTATGAAAAATAGAGGGTGCAGTATGAGATAGAAGTCCGTTTAGAGGAATCTTTATGATATAAGAGGATACGGCAGGCTTCGTGCCTGTTTTTTTGTGCCCGAAAACATAAAAAGCAGCGAGAGATATACATAGCGTAGTGTGAGAAGTACTTCTAAAAATCAGCAGCAGATACGGGTATTCTCCGCATTGATTTGAGATTCCGCGAAGCGGAAACATGGCGGTTAGCGTGAAACGATTCGGAACGGAGGAAAGGTCGAATAAATTTTCCGAAGAGCAATTTATTCAACCGCGAGTTTGTGCCGGAGCCACAAACTCGGAATTGCAGACGAGAATTTGAAATTCTCGACGCGTGCCTTCGCAAAAAGCTCCGGCATGGAGGTAAAAATGAAAATAAGACAGATAAACACTTTTATTAATAAGGCATTGGCTCTGAGTCTTACCGTCGCGGCCACGGCGGGGCTTACCGGCTGCGGAACAGCATCCGTGAGATCGAAGGAGCTTTCTGCGGCAGCAGCCGCGCCGGCCGATGGGGCAGAGGCAGAGGACGGAGAAGAGTCTTTTGAGAACACGGAATATGGCGGGGTAAAGTCCTATTTGGAATATGCAGGCATTGAAGCACAGCAAGATGCGGCGGACGCCAGAGTTATTAAAATTGCTTACGGGTATTCGGGCTACCCCATTTCCTATACGACCAAAGACGGAGAGGTGTCAGGATATGATATTGAGGTTCTCAAAGCGGTGGATGCGCTGCTGCCCGGGTACCGCTTTGCGTTTGTTCCATCTCAGGGCGGCGACGATCTGCTGTTGGGTGTTCAGACCGGAAAATTCAATGGCGCGGTGAGAAACTGGTTTCAGACAGCGGAGCGAAAAGAAATTTTTTCTTTTCCGGAGAAAAATCTGGGTCTGAGCGTTACCGGATTGACAGTGCGCACGGAGGATTTAGAAAAAATTCATGATTTTGCCTCGCTGTCGGACGCGGGTGGACTGCTTGCACCCGTAGATCCGGGGGATGGACATTATACGGTGTTGAAGAACTGGTGTGAGGCGCATCCGGACAGGGCGTGGGAATTTGAAACGGGAAGTCTGGCGAGCAAGACGGATGCCTTTGCGTGGGTGTCGGAAGGGCGTTATGACGCTTACTTCGGTCTGGAAGTAAACTTTAATAGTATTGTAAAGGCTGAGGACGGCCCTGCGCATCAATATGCAGATACACTGACATGGACACCATGCGCGGCGATTCCTACCTATGTGATTTTCAGTCTTGACGATAAAGACGTGGCGGACGCTTTTGACTCAGTGATTGACCAGGTCTGGGAGAGCGGTTACACGAATTATCTGCAGGAGACGCTTTATGGCGCGGATTACATTTCCGAATATGGAAGAGACGGTCTGGGTGTATTTGAGTAAGCCGCCAGCAGGAATATGTGCCGCCGAAAAGCGGCGGAATGAGGCGTAATATGAGTTTTGACTTTAAAATTTTTATCTATCATTTTATAGAACTTCTGCCTTATTTGAGGACAACCTTTTTTGTGGCGCTTTCTTCCATGTTTTTCAGTCTGGCGCTGGGGGCGGTCACGGCGGCGGGAATTCTGAGCAGGAATGTCCTTTGGCGGGGTGTCAGCAAAGTTTATGTGAATCTGATGCGCTGTGTGCCGCCCATCGTCTTGCTGTTTGTGGTTTATTACGGCGGACCGGCGCTGGCAAGAAGCCTGACTGGGGTGGATATAGATTCTTGGGATGCAGTCTATTTTGCCATCATTGCTTTAAGTCTTCTGCACGGCGCAGGCATGGCGGAGATGATGCGGGGAGCGTACCAGGCGATAGACAAGGGGCAGATGGAGGCGGCTGTCGGGGTAGGACTTACGCCCATTCAGGGATTCTATCGTATTGTGCTGCCGCAGGCGGTGGCGGTGGCAGTTCCGGTGTTGGGGAATGCGACGATCAGCATGTTAAAAGACGGAGCGTTAGCCTACTCTATCGGCGTGGTAGACATCACAGGGCAGACCGGATACTTGATTTCCATGAATCTTGGCGCCTATGTGATGGAGACATACCTAGCTCTGGCTTTTATCTACTGGCTTTTATCGCTGGGCACCAAAAAAATGTTTGGAAGTCTGACACGCAGACTGCAGAGAGGAGGGATGAGATGAAGCTTAGTACGGCTTTTATGACGGAGACCTTTATTAGCGCCATAAAAGCGCTGCCGCTCACCATGAGCTTAGCGCTGGTGCCGTTTCTGTTTGGTTCTGTCTTTGCCTTTCTGCTGGCGCTGGCACAGATCAAGCAGGTGCGCTTCTGGGGAAAATTTGCATCCTTCTATGTCTCCCTGATCCGCGGGATGCCGATGGTGGTGCTGGTACTGCTTTTGTATAATACGCTGCCGGGATATTTGGACTGCTTTTTTAAGGCCATTGGGAGCAGCTTTAATGTCTATCGCAGTATCCCGGGAGTCGTCTATGCCTACTTCATTTTTACCCTGTCTGCGATTGCTTTTCTTACCGAAGTTTTCCGCTCCGCGGTCGGAGCAGTGGATAAGGGACAGATGGAGGCAGCATACGGCATTGGTTTAAGCGGATTTCAGGCTTATATACGGATTATACTGCCTCAGGCGCTGCGGGGAGCGGTTCCAAACCTGTGTAATCTGATGGTGGCATTGGTGAAAAACACTTCGCTGGCTTTTATGATGACAGTGAAGGATCTGACCCAGACGGCAAAGCTGGGGGCGGCGTTAAACTACAGGTATGCGGAAGCATATATCGTGATTTTAGTTATTTACATACTGTTGTGCCTTTTTATAGAAGGCGTGTTTTGGCTGATTGAGAGGAGATTAAATTATGAGTATAAAGAGAGAACTGGTATTAAAGGCATTTCACAATGAAAAAACGGATCGGATTCCCGTGGGTTTCTGGTTTCACTTCCTGGAGGGTGACGAGTTTAATGCCACTTTACAGCGGCCGGAGCTTCTCCAAAAAAATCTGGAGGGACACCAGAGATTTAAGGAGGCTTTTGACCCCGATTTTGTAAAGATTATGACGGACGGGCTGTTTTATCTTCCCTATGATTTTAGCGGCGTGAAGACGGCAGAGGATTTAAAAAAGCTGGAAGTATTGTCGGAGGATCATCCGTTTTTTGGGAAAAATGAGGAACTGGTAAAAGGTGTACGGGAAATTTTCGGAGAAGATACGCTGCTTTTCATTAACGAGTTTTCTCCATTTAACCAGCTATTGGCAGGACTGGCTGTCGCGGGCAACAGACCCCAGGGGCTTAAGCGGCTGAGGACCTTTTTGGAGCAGGATGGGGAGGCTGTGGCCTATGCGCTGGATGTGCTGGCCGAGAGCCTGAATATTCTGACAAGGCGCGTGGTAAAACCGGGTCTGGCAGACGGTATCTACCTGAGCGTCAACAATCCTAACCGCATGATTCCCGCGCAGATCTATTCGGCGTTTGTGGCGCCAAGTGAGGTCAAGGTGCTGGAGACGGCGAATACGGTAAGCCCGGACAATATTCTTCACATCTGCGGATATGCGGGTAATAAAAACATTCTTTCCGTTTATCAGGATTATCCGGCAGAGGTAGTAAATTGGGCGGTTCATGCGGAAAATCTGGGACTTGCCGAGGGGAAAAAGTTCTTCGGCGGAAAAGCTGTAATCGGCGGTTTTGACAATGTAAAGGAAGGCTTGCTTTACTCCGGTACAAGGCAGGAGATCGAGGCGTATGTGGAGAAGCTGCTGGCGGAGGCAGGCAGGGAAGGCGTCATCATTGGCGCGGACTGCACCGTGCCGAGCGATATCGATATTGAAAGACTGCAATGGGTGAGAGAAAAGGCGGCGGAGGCATAGAGATGCTGGAGATCAGAAACGTACATAAATCTTTTCAGGGAAACGAAGTGTTAAAAGGCGTATCTTTGTCCGTCAGGCAGGGAGATGTGGTAGTTATCTTAGGACCCAGCGGATCCGGTAAAACCACTTTACTGCGCAGCCTGAATTTTTTGGAGAGGGCGGATGAGGGAACATTGGACTGGGAAGAGCTTCATCTGGATTTAAGTAAGGCAAGCCGCAGGGAAGTGGCGCAGATCAGGAAAAAGATTTCCTTTGTGTTCCAGAATTACAATCTCTTTCGCAATAAGACCGCTTTGGAAAATGTTATGGAAGGGCTTACGGTGGCGCGAAAAGTGCCGAAGCGGGAAGCGGAAGGGATTGCGCGGAAAGCGCTTGCGAAGGTGGGGCTTTCGGAACGCTGCGACTACTATCCCGGGCAGCTTTCCGGCGGGCAGCAGCAGCGTGTAGGGATTGCGCGGGCGGTGGCGGTAAAGCCGGATATCGTGCTCTTTGACGAGCCAACCTCCGCGCTTGATCCGGAACTGATCGGCGGCGTGCTGGGGGTTATAAAGGAACTGGCAAAGGAAGGCACAACGATGGTGATCGTAACCCACGAAATGAAATTTGCCGAGGAAGTGGCAAACAGGGTTGTCTTTATGGACGGCGGCGTGGTGGTGGAGGAAGGCTCACCGGGAGAGATATTTAGGGCTCCGAAGGAGGAGAGAACAAGACAGTTTCTTCGCAGAATCATAAGGGATTATGATTACGTGATTTAAACGGTTTTCCTTGTAGAATCCTGATGGGAGTGATATACTTTGCTTAACTGTAAATGAGAATGTAGAGACAGGGAAAGATATCATTGCCATGAAAATACTGAAGAATATCATAACAGGAATAGGAATTGTGGCGGCGTTATTGTGCGCGCTCATTATATTCTCTGCCGTAAATCCGGGAATCACGAATACTCTTTCTTCCCTCCTTTCGGGTAACGGTCTTCCTGTACAGGAAGAAGAGCCCGAGGCGCCGGAAGAGCCGGACGAATCCGATCAGACGGAAGACGCTTCGCTTTCGGATGTGCCGTCCGATACGCCTTCCGAAATGGAGGGAGGGACGGAGGACAATGCCGCGCTGCCGGAGGAGTCAGAGGAGACGAGCGCCGGGCAGCGTGTGCAGCGCCAGCCGGAAGAGCCGGATCGGAGCGCTTCCGGATCGGAAAGCAGCGGCGGACGCGTTAGGGGCATGAACGGTTATGAGCCGCCTTCGGAATCAGGTGTGAGTGTTCCCGAAGCGGTCAGCGGTAAGTCCGGCTATGAGCCTATCACGGAGAAGGCGGAGGAGCTGCCTGACGCGGAGGGCGGCGAGTATACAAGTGACTTGGGCTATGGCGAGACGGGTGACAACCTGTCCTTTGACTCGATTTTTTACCCCTATTATCAAATGTTGGATTCGAAGGGACAACATCTTTACCGACAGATTTATGCCAATGCGGCCGCGTACAACGCGGCTTTTGTACCTATTGAGGCGGTGCCGGTGTCGGAGCTTAAGGATGTCGTTATGGCAGTATATAATGACCATCCCGAGCTTTTCTGGCTTAATACGGTGTATACCTGTAAATATGACCAGAATAGAATCTGCGCAGAGCTGGAGTTAGAGTTCAATATGACGCTGGAAGAGCTTACCCCGGCTTCCCGAACATTTTATAATATCACAAATGAGATATTGGCGCAGGTACAGGGTCTGGGCGTTTACGAGAAAGAGAGCAGGCTGCATGATATTCTGATTGATCGGGTGGAGTACGATAAGGGCGTAGATAAAAACCAGAGCGCCTACAGCGCGCTGGTGGACGGAAAGAGCGTATGCGCGGGATACGCCAGGGCCTATCAGTATCTGATGCAGAGGACGGGCATTCCCTGTTTTTACTGCACGGGCTATGCGGGGACAGACCACGCCTGGAATATCGTCGGGCTGGACGACGGCTATTACAATGTGGATGTGACATGGGACGACACGGAAGGCGGCCGGTATGATTACTTCAATAAGACGGACGAAGCCTATGCGGATACCCATGTGAGGCGGGAGCTGTCGGTAAACCTGCCGAAGTGCGAGGGACAGATGTATGTGGTTCAGTGATGGCGCATATAGGGGAGACGTTTGTTCTGCGCAGTCCGAAGGGGAATGGCTGGCTTACGAGGTTCTTTCCGTGGTGGAGGAGATTCCGCCGGGAAAGGTGGCATCTTACGGGCAGATTGCAAGGCTGGTGGGCAGGGAGAAAAACGCAAGGCTGGTAGGGAAGATTTTAAGCCAGGCGGAGTATTTCGGAAATTACCCGTGCCACAGAGTCGTCAATCATGCGGGACGTACGGCGCCAAACTGGTTGAAACAGCGGGAGATGTTGGAGGAAGAAGGCGTTATTTTTAAGGGAAACGGGTGTGTGGATATGAAGATGTGTCAGTGGGAGTGCTGAAAAGCATTTCCACTTTGCGCGTATAAGAACTACAACATATATATGACAACGGGAGGAACAATACATGTTATCATTCGAGAGTGATTATATCCAGGGCGCGCATGAACAAATTTTGAAGCGACTTGCAGAGACGAACAGGGAGCCGCTCTCCGGCTACGGCAACGACAAATACTGCGAGAGCGCGAAGGAAAAGATCAGGCAGGCTTGCGGCTGCGGAGAAGCGGTGGTGTTCCCGAAGAAAAATATGCCGACGCATTTTCTGACGTTAGTCAAGCAGAAAGGCGGGCTGCTCGCGAAAGGGCGGCTCCTTGGCGTGCAGTTTGACACGCTTTTTACGGACGATCTGTATTTCCGGATCAGCGCCCATGCCATTGAGATGGCGGAAAAAATGAAAGAAATGTTCCAGAAAAAGGGAAAGCGGTTTTTTCTCGATTCCCCGACAAACCAGCAGTTTCTCATTTTAGAAGACGGGGAGATGGCGCGGCTGAAGGAACAGGTCAATTTCGATATCTGGGAGAGGTATGACGAGGGGCATACGGTCGTGCGGTTTGCCACAAGCTGGGCGACGGAGCCGGAGGATGTGGAAAAGCTGCGGGAAATTATGCTTTCCGGCGGGCAGTGAGGCAGACACTGAACGAGGCGGCAATTTTGTTGTGTGGCGGGAAAAATGGCACAAATATTGTGAAACCGATTCAGCAACTGAGAGGTATTAAAAGTAGAAGATCTTGTCTGCTTTATACAGGCAGGTTGATGCAAAGAGGTCATATATGACAAAAGAGGAACAGATCACGGCGGAGGCTGCGATAGACCGCTATGCGGATATGGTGTACCGTCTGGCGTTATCACAGATGAAAAACAGAACAGATGCGGATGATCTCTTTCAGGAGGTTTTTGTCCGTCTGGTCAGCAATGTGGAAAAACTGGAATCCTGGGAGCATGTGAAGGCTTGGCTGATCCGGGTGACGATCAACTGCGCGAAGAAGCATTTTGACCTGTATTGGAATAAAAATGTGGATTACATGGAGGATGAGACGTTGCTGAAAGGGGAAGAGGCATATGAGCCGCCGGAGGAATATCCTGTCAGGGGAGCGGTGGCGAAGCTTCCGCCCAAGTATCGGCTGGCGGTGCACCTGTTTTACTTTGAAGAACTTTCCGTGGCGGAGATTGCCGAGCAGACCGGACAGAAGGAAGGCACCGTCAAATCGCAGCTCCATCGGGCAAGAGAAATGTTAAGGGAAATGCTGGAGGACTCGGGATAAGAGATCGGACAAGGAAAAGCGCTGTCAGGAGATTCGAACGAAACAACGTGAAAAAATCTGCTGTGGGAGAAATGGAAAGCCGGATAGAAAACAGACAGGGGTTGGAAATCAGACGGCGAAGAGCAGAGAGCGATTGCAGAGAACATAGATAAACGATTTATCAATACAAGAGGAAACTCATAGATGACGATGGATCAATATAAAGAGCAGTACAAAAAAGAAACAGAACAGATACATGCGCCCGCAGATCTGATTGCAAAAACCAAGGCGGCAATGCGCCAGGAAGAGGTGCGGATCCGCCGGGAGTTTGCAGTACAGGTAGCGGGAACGGAAAGCAAAGGGCTGTCAGCGGTTCCCGGCCCGGTGATCATTCCTGCAGATGCCAAGAGCTATACGAAGGGCTTTCACGTCCGCAAATGGGCTTATCCGTTGACAGCAGCAGCGGCGCTGTTAATTCTGGTGTCTGTGTCCATGATGATGAGAGGACTGAAATCCGGGGATGTGTCCATGAGCGGGGCACCGGCGAGCGATATGGCGACGGAAATGGAAACGGCAGAAATGTCCGACGGCGCGGATATGGACGGCGGCATGGCGGCAGCCGGTGCGGCGATGGATTTTGAGGGCACGGCGGAAACGGCAGAGGAAGCGCCCGCGGATGAGATGATTTCCGCAGAGGCGGATATGGCGGCTGCTCCGGCAGCCGAAAGCGAAAATACATCCGGGAAAACGGCAGCAGTGGAAAATGCGGTTTCCGATATGGCAGGATTTTCGAAAGGCGAGAAGGAAGCCGCTGTAGAAAACGCGGCATCGGAAGAAGCGCAGAAAAACGAGGAGCGGCAGAAATTTAGCGATACGGAAAGAAGTATGGCGGAAGATGCGGCTCCTGCGGAAAGCGGGGCACAGAGCGGCAGCGCGGCAGCGGCCGAGAATATTACGATAGAAAAAGTGGCGAAAAAGCCGGATTTTTGCGGACGCTCTGATATCGAAACACATGTTTTTAAAGGGCAGACATTCCGGGTGGCAGCAGAAGAAGACGGCTGGGCGGCTTATGTGGAGACCAAAGACGGGAGTAAATATGTGATTCGCGGGGAGGCGGAGGATCTGGAGACGTTTCTGGAGATGGGGTATCGGGAGCTGACAGAACAGGAATGATACTTGACGGGCTGAGAAAATTTTTCTTGGCCCGATTTTTTGCAACCTTTTTTTCCACCAAGGGTATTATAAGCAGAAGGGCACAAAACAGTGTTCGGGGAGGAACAGGGCGGTCAGACTGCCCGGAACGGAGGAGAAAGGTATGAAAAAGAATGCAAAAAGAATAGTGGCATTAGGGATTGCGGGGATTCTGTTACTTACGGGGTGCGGAGGAAAGGCGGATACATCCTCGCCGGCGGGGGCGGATGGAACGACGAGACAGGAAGCACCGTCGGAAGCAGCATGGGAACTGCCGGAGGCAGATTTCGGAAATGCAGAGGGCACAACGGCAGACAGCGGGATGGAAAGCCCGTCAGAAAGTGCAGCCGTGGAAAATGCGGCAGATGCGGCAGACGGCATGTTAATGGAGGAGGAGATGGACGGAGCTGCGGGGCGTTACGCGGACATTGCTGAAACGCCGCAGAACAGCTACAGCAAGGGAAGCGCCGCGGATGAGTGGAAAATGGAAGGCGCTGAGGAGCTGAATGAGGATCTGTATGCTAAAGGGGATGTCCCTGATGGTTATCTGGGCTCCTGTTATGAGTTTGATGAGGAAATTGACAACAGGAGCAATCAGGAGGAGTACAGCAAGTGGGAGGAGCAGGGGTTCTTTTCCGTGATGGAGCAGCCGCTCTCCACCTTTTCCGCGGATGTGGACACAGCTTCTTACAGCAATCTGCGTCGTTTAATCCGCGAGGGCTATGATTTGGAGAGTTTGCCCGAGGGAGCGGCCAGAATTGAGGAGATGGTCAATTATTTTTCTTATGATTATGAGGGGCCCAGAGGACAGGAGCCTTTCGGGGTGACGACCCAGATTGGCTGCTGTCCGTGGAATGACGAGGCCGAGCTTCTGATGGTCGGTCTTAAGACGGAGGATATCAGTTACGACCAGGCGCCCGCTTCCAATCTGGTGTTCCTGCTGGATGTGTCCGGTTCCATGGGAGAGCCTGACAAGCTGCCTCTCTTGCAGGAGGCTTTTGCAGAACTCACGGATAATCTCAGCAGTAAAGACAGGATATCTATTGTGACCTATGCATCGGAGGATACGATTGTGCTGGAAGGCGCCGTCGGCAGTGAGAAGCGGAAGATAAAGAAAGCGTTGAACGGTCTGCAGGCCGGCGGCGGCACCTGGGGAAGCAGGGGAATTGAAACCGCGTATGAACTGGCGGAGGAGAATTTTATCAGGGGCGGCAACAACCGTATTATTCTGGCGACGGATGGGGATCTGAATATCGGCATGACAACGGAAGAAGAGCTGGAGGAGCTGATCAGCGAGAAAAAGGAGTCCGGGATTTTCCTGTCAGTGCTTGGTTTCGGGACGGACAATATCAAAGATAATAAAATGGAGACTTTAGCGGATAAGGGAAACGGCAATTACGCCTACATAGACTGTATGCAGGAGGCAAAGAAGGTGCTGTCGGAGGAGATGACGGCAACGCTTTTGACGGTCTGCAAGGATGTAAAGCTGCAGGTAGAATTTAACCCGGAACAGGTGGAAGCGTACCGTCTTCTGGGATATGATAACAGAGTCTTGGACAGGGAGGATTTTCACGACGATACGAAGGACGGCGGGGAAATCGGAGCCGGGCACAGCGTGACGGCGCTCTATGAAATTATTTTGCGGGAGCCTTTGCAGCATAAGCTGCCCGGCATGACGGAGCGGGAAATAGACGATTTGAAATATGGCAGCGAATACAGAAAGAGGGCGGAGGAAATGCCTGCATCCGGGTCGAAATACAGGGAATGGCTGACAGTCAGCATCCGCTACAAAAAGCCTGCCGGAAGTAAGAGTGAACTTCTGGAATATCCGATCGGGTATGACAGTTATCGCGAAAATCCCTCCAATGATTTTCTTTTCGCGGCGGCGGTGGCGGAATTTGGCTTGCTCGCTTCCCACAGTGAATATCCGGAGGGCGCGTCCGTGGAACATGTAGAGAGAACGGTAAGAAAGTTGGATTTGAAGGACAGTTATAAAGCGGAATTTTTGGAGCTGGTAAAGGAAGTACAGTAAGAGTGCATCGGCAGCAGGCGTGCGCAATACAAAATAGGCATACTAAAAGAGCAGGACGGATTATAAGTACCGTCCTGCCCTTTTCATAGAGGGGGTAAGATGGATATAATTATTTCACTTCGATTCTCTTAACTTCCTCCTTGGCGACAAGCTCCTTCTTGGGGAATTTTACTTCCAGAATGCCGTTGTTGTAGGAGGCGTCGATGTCGCCCGGCTCCACATCATTTACGCGGAAGCTCCGGGAGTAGGAGCTGTAATACCGTTCTCTGCGGATGTATTTGTCCTTGTCGTCCTCGTTTTTTTCTTCCTTGTGGGAAGCGGAGATGGTCAGCAGGTTATCCTTTAAGTCGATGTTGATGTCGGACTTATCGAAGCCCGGCAGCTCCGCCTGTAAGAGATAACTGTCGCCCTGGTCGATCACATCGGTCTTAAAGGCATCGAAGGTGGCCAGCTCATTGCCTCCCCAGAAATTCTTGAAAGCATCGTCGAACATTCTGTCGAAGGGATCTTCGTAGAATGCGGGTTTGTAGTTACGGTTGTTGAATAATGCAGGTCTTAACATAGAAATCACTCCTTCTTTATGTTATATTACCAGTATGACCGGATTGACAAATTCGATTCATAACCGGTAGTTGTTTATTTGTTTATATATGTTATACATCAACTATAACAGAGAATCAATGATAGAAATATAAACTGTTTATAAAGAGATTATAAACTGGAAGCAGGGCGGCCGGAGGCGTATAGTGAAGATAAAAAACAGAGGAGTTTTTCGTGAGAAGGGAGATTCATATGGATTTTGGAATGCCTACATTAATTGAAAACAAAACGCTGGAGGAAAATATTGCTCTCTGTAAAGAGCTGGGGCTGCAATTTATAGAGTTGAATATGAATTTTCCGATGTACCAGATTTCGCAGCTGGAGGAGACGGAGAATTTAAAAAGGCTTGCGCGGGAAAACAGGATTTATTTTACCATCCATCTGGATGAGAATTTGAATGTCTGCGATTTTAACCCGCTTGTGGCGGAGGCGTATATGGAGACGACGGAGCGGGCGCTTAAGGCGGCTGTTGCGCTTGGCGCGCCGCTTTTGAATATGCACATGAATCATGGCATCTATGTCACGCTGCCCGACAGGAAGGTGCGGCTCTTCGGGGAGTACCGGGAACCGTATATGGCGGCGATACATAGATTTCGGGAAATGTGTGAGAGGACGGCGGGGGATTCCGGCGTGAAGGTATGTATCGAAAATACAGACGGTTATCAGGATTTCGAGAAAGAGGCGATTGCCTATTTATTGGAGAGTGCAATGTTTGCGCTGACCTGGGATATCGGGCACTCCCATGCCTGTGACAATGTGGATGAGGCGTTTCTGATGGAGCGCAGGGACAGGCTGTATCACTTTCATATCCACGATGCGAAGGGAACCGGAAATCATAAGACGCTGGGATCGGGTGAGATCAATTTGGCACAGCGGATAGGGCTTGCAGAGACGAATGGCTGCCGGTGTGTGGTGGAGACAAAGACGATCGAGGCATTGCGGCAATCCGTCAAGTGGCTTGGAGAGAACGGATACAGAATCGAGTAGGAAAGTCTGCATGAGGCTGCATATAAAAATATACGGGGCAGGCACAAGCGGCCCGCCCCGCATGGTTAACCATATATAAAGGGAGTCAGTTTCTCCCTGATACCCTCGTCGTCCGAATCGTAAGTGAGTTGGAGCGGACGGGTCAGATCAAGCGCCATTACGCCGAGTATGGATTTAGCGTCTACGACTCTTCGGCCTTCCCCCAGATTAAAGCACGAATCAATCTTATCAATTACATCCACAAACTTTCTGATCTGATTCACATCATTGAATTTAACATTTACCTGCTGCATAATCTCGTGTCCTCCTTAATCATTATTGATGACTGAAAAATAGAATAATCAATGATTTACAAATCAATCCGATTTACAGCAATTCCCCTATATGCAGAATTCCCTGACAACACATCTGTTAGTTTGTCGTTTGTTTTTCGTATGAGCCTCCTTTCTCTGCGAACATATAATTAATATTTTGTGAGAATATAATATCTGCCGCATTTTAAAATGTAAATAGGCGGAATTAACAAA
>VSNH01000004.1 GCA_009774215.1 Lachnospiraceae bacterium | reverse complement strand
TTCTAATTCATATATAATTTAATGATCCGCAATACTCCCCCTCTCCATCTTACCCCCCCCCCACGCAAATTTGTCAAGGAGTACTCCGCGGCAATAAACAGACTTGCGTTGCTCGTCATAAAGCAGCAGAGACTGTCTTGCGTGCATGCACACATCCCGTCTCTGCCGCTTTCTGACTCTGCTTATCGCGCGAGTAAGCAGACTCGAGATGCTTCGCATCTCTCGTTCGCGTTGCTCGTCATAAAGCGGCAGAGACTGTCTTGCGTGCATGCACACATCCCGTCTCTGCCGCTTTCTGACTCTGCTTATCGCGCAAATAAGGCGGTTCCTGTCCGGAGCCGCCTCTGTATATATGTTATCCGTATGTCCACTCGCAATAAAACAAATGTCTGTTTCGCAACCGCTTGTTTTTCTTTTGCGGCTGCTACATCGCATCCATCGATCCGTCGCTCTCGTCGTCGTCATCGAAGAACTCTTCCACTTTCTTCACACTCCCGACAACCTTATCCGCAGCCTCGGCCTTCGCCGCCTGGATGCCTTCCTTAAATTCCGCTGCCGCTCCGCTCTCCTCCGTCTTTCCGAGGTCGAGATCCACATAGTTCCGATCTGCATCACTTTCGTCGAGTCCATCATCAAAATTGTCGAAGTCCTCATCGTCATCGAAATCGTCGTCCAGCAACGCGTCCCTTCCCTTCAGGTAATAGTACGCACCACCCGCTACGGCGCCAAGAGCCGCTGCCATCATCAAAACCTTACCGAATTTTTTCGCCATCAGTGTTCTCCTTTCACCGTATCAGTTCCTATTAACATTATATTAATACTATTTTGTGAAAATGAAAAGAGAATATGTATAAAAAAAGAGAAAACTTTGTTAAAATTCGATTTGAAGCACAATATCTTGTATTTGAAAATTTTGTCAGAACTAGTTTTTCGCAGATCATTGAATCCCGCCCGGGGTTGTGCTATAGTTATATTCGACCAAAAAGGTCAATTTATGTAGAATTGAGGAAGTTATGAACGAAAAATTTTTTGATTTGAAGAAAGAAAAACAAGACCGCATGATCAATGCCGCCCTAAAAGTATTTTCCATGGGCGGCTATAAACATGCCAGTACGGACGATATTGTAGCTGAGGCTGGCATCAGCAAAGGGCTTTTATTTCATTATTTCGGGAGTAAGCTCGGCCTTTACGGCTTCCTCTATGACTATAGTGTGCGTTTCATGAAACTGGAACTGACAGGAGGTGTTTCCTCCACGGAGCGGGATTACTTTGAGATCCGCCGTCAGATGGAGTACGCCAAAATGCAGGTGCTCAAGAACTATCCCTATATGCAGCAGTTCCTTGACCGCTGCCGCCTTGAGGACGTAAGCGAAGCCCTTCTGGCGATCGAGCGCCAGAAAAATGTGCTCAGCGATATGCAGGCTGTATTGAAAAACCAGAGCGACCGCTCTCTCTTTAAAAGTGAAGTGGATTACGAAAAGATGGATCAGATGGTGACCTTTACACTGGACGGACTGATGGACGCGCGTTTTCAGGATTCATCCTTCCATCCGGATATGCTTTATGAGGAATCCTGCTCCTATCTGAATATGTTAAAAGCGCTTTCCTACCGCTGATATGGGCGAAAAAACGGCGGAGCCGGATCATCGGCTCCGCCGTTCTATTATGCTATTATTTTCTGGCTGCAGCATTCTTTTCCTTAATTTTTTTCATAATCATTTCCTTCACGTCCCTCGCCTTATCCTTCATGCGGGGATTTGCGGTCTTTGACGTGATAAGCCCCGTAATCAGACGGCTCGCTACGTCATACTGCTCAAAGCGCATTGCCGTCACGGAGATCAGGAAATCAACCGTAGGCTCATCCATGCCGCACATAGGGAAGCTCTCGGTCTGTCTCGCCGCCAGAAATCCTTCCAGTGCGTTTCTTAAAAACTCCTCTTCCTCAGCCTGACACTGTTTCTTCTTCTCCTCGTAACCTTCCTCCGCCGGATCCAGATGCTCGGCCTGCCCTCTCAGAAGCCACGCCGTTTTCAGACAGATATAAGCCTTCTCACTTGCTTTCGTCTGCTTGACAATCGCATTCGCCAGCGCCATCTTGTAACGCTCCAGAGCTTCCTCGTAGGTATAAGTCTCCGCCGCCTCTTTCTGCGGTTTAAAGTTTGCCGAAATCGCCTTCTGTATATTCTTCGCCTGGGGAGAAGTCAAGTACTTAAAAAATCTGCTCAATGAAGCATAGCCACAGGAAGGGCACATGATCACATCATATTTTAAAAGATCAATCTGCTCATATCTGGGACGCAGATCCAGATCGCTGCCCGCCAGCTTCGCCTTGCCGATCTTTACGGTTCTCGCCTTAAATTCCCTGTCGCAAAGCGGACAGGTAAAAGATTTGTCAAAGAGGAAATCTTGCTCCTGCACAACGTGCGCAGCCGCCTGACCACCTTCCCCTCCTTCTTCCGGCTTTTTCTGCGTCTCATAGAGATCCATACTTTCCAGATTGCTCAGTCCAAACTGCTCTAACCCCGATAACAGTCCTGCCATTTCTTTATCCTCCCCAAGTTATATTTATATATATTCCGCAGTGCTACTCGAAAAACCTTCAGTTTTCCTCGTTCGCGGGCATTTACTTTATTCATTTTACCCTAATTTTCCGATTTCGGCAAGACATATGAGCTTTTCAGAGAAACAATTCTGTTAAAAACAAGTTTTTCCGGCTTGGAATCCTTGCAATCCACGCAGAAAAATCCCTGTCTGACGAATTGAAAACTCTCGTATGCCTTCGCGTCCTTCACTGACGGCTCAATCCGGCACTCCTTTAAAACAGTCAGAGAATTGGGATTCAGATTTAAACTCCCGTCCTCGTTGTAGACGCCCTTCTCCTCGTCAATGATATTCTCGTATAGTCTGACCTCGGCCTTCACGGACTCCGCCGCGGATACCCAGTGGATCGTTCCCTTGACCTTTCGTCCGTCCGGGCTGTTGCCGCCTCTGGAAGCCGGATCGTAGGTACAGTGCACCACCGTCACATTTCCCGCCTCGTCCTTCTCGTAGCTTTCGCACTTCACGAAGTACGCGCCCATAAGCCGAACCTCATTGCCGGGGAACAGCCGGAAATATTTCTTCGGCGGCTCCTCCATGAAATCTTCCCTCTCGATATAAAGCTCTCTGCTAAAAGGCACTTCACGGGAACCGAGCGACTCGTTCTCCGGATTGTTCACCACAGGCAGCCACTCTGTCTCCCCTTCGGGATAATTGTCGACAATCAGTTTGACCGGATCAGTCACTGCCATAATCCGGGGCCGCTTCATCTTCAAATCCTCTCTGATACAGTACTCAAGCATCGAGTATTCCGCCGAGGAATTGGCCTTGGAGACGCCGCACAGCTCCACAAAAAGCCGGATCGACTCGGGCGTGAAACCACGTCTGCGAAGCGCCGCAATGGAAACCAGTCTGGGATCGTCCCAGCCGTCCACGATGCCGTCCTCCACCAGCTTCTTGATATATCTCTTGCCCGTGACCACATTGGTCAAATACATCTTTGCAAATTCAATCTGCTTCGGCGGGTGCGGGTACTCCAACTCCGTCACCACCCAGTTATATAGCGGCCTGTGATCCTCAAACTCCAATGTACAGATGGAGTGGGTAATGCCCTCGATGGCATCCTCTATGGGATGCGCATAATCGTACATCGGGTAAATGCACCACTTATCCCCCGTATTCTGATGGGAAAGATGCGCCACACGGTATAAAATCGGATCACGCATATTGATATTCGGTGAGGACATGTCGATTTTTGCGCGCAGGGTTTTCTCCCCGTCCGCATACTTTCCTTCCTTCATCTCCTCAAAAAGCCGAAGATTCTCCTCTATGCTCCGGTTTCTGTTAGGATCGTCCCTGCCCGGCTCCGTCAGCGTCCCGCGGTACTCGCGCATCTCATCCGCGGTCAGATCCGACACATAGGCTTTTCCCTTCTTAATCAGCTTGACCGCGCCCTCGTACATCTGGTCGAAATAGTCGGAGGCAAAGAAAAGCCTCTCCTCATAATCCGCTCCCAGCCACTTCACATCAGCCTTGATCGACTCCACAAACTCACTCTTCTCCTTGGTAGGGTTCGTATCGTCAAAACGCATATTAAACTTTCCGCCATACTCGGACGCAAGCCCGTAATTAAGCAGTATGCTCTTGGCATGTCCGATATGCAGATAACCGTTGGGCTCGGGCGGGAACCTCGTATGCACGGTGTCGTAAACGCCTTCCGCAAGATCCTTATCTATAATCTGTTCGATAAAATTTTTGGATTCCACTGTATGCCTCCTCTGTCATTGAGTAGGAAATCCCTACTCGCCGTGCGGCCCGCATGCTGTGAAACAGCAGCTTCCCTATGCGAACCTGCGCATCAAAAGGGCAAAATCCCACCCTGTAGGATCTTGCCCCGGCCCTAAATCATTGAAAAATCAATCTTCCTCGTCATCAACTGCGGCTGCAATTCCTGAAACAACCGCGGATACCACGGAAATCACCACCGGAATAATCACTACCACAAGAAAACCGCCCAATAACAAAATACCCATAA
Organism: Lachnospiraceae bacterium; assembly: GCA_009774215.1. Classification (GTDB taxonomy): domain Bacteria; phylum Bacillota; class Clostridia; order Lachnospirales; family Lachnospiraceae; genus UBA3282. The sequence goes on along the minus strand of VSNH01000004.1, from coordinate 75,150 downwards.
TCGAATTCCTCCTTAGTCGAAGTGGCAACAGTTCAGCCTTCGGCTTCACTGTCACTGTAGTTACTACGTAACTACGATGCTCACAAAATGCTCCAAAGTCGCATTTTAGCGCTTACACAACTCGCAAAATCGCACGCAGAGCGATTACTCACGGAATAGTGCAAGGCTGAACTGTTCCTCGAAATGTTTCATCGACCATACACTACTAATTATACACGTTTTTCGCGAAACTGCAAGATTCCGTGCGCATTATGTTCAATTATTCTCCCGTTCGTAAGTGTGGAAAAATACATCCCGCTCCAATATATAAACGTCGTTCCTGTCCTCATACCGCACAAGCAGATAGTCGCCCGGACATCCCAGCATATATTTTTCACTGTCCCATGCAGTAAATACTTTGACTCTTTTAGTTAATTCCTTTGCGAACACACGCCTGCCGCCGTCGGAAATGCACAGCTTCGCGTGATCGATCAGCTTCATGACTTCTCCTGTCTCCCTGTTGTGGATCGTAGGTTCGTAAAGCAGCCCCGCACCGAGACGCGCGCCGTGTTCCCGGTAAGATTTCTGGGTCACCTCATAACTCTTTTCAAAACGGGAAAGGCGGTTGGGATACACATCGCCCTGAACGCCCACCATAATGATGAGATCTTCCTCCACCCGGATATCGAGATCCCCCTCCAGCGTGCGGATCGTAATCGGCGTCCCCACCGGAAGCATGTCCTTCGCCATCACATACCCTAACGTCACGGGCTTTTTCACATAAATGCCCATATCCGCAATGTGAATGTCACAGTTCCCTGCACGGATAATTTCACAATTGTCAAAATAGTCATTTAACCGTTCGCTGAAAAATGCCTCCGAGTGCAGTGTCGGGTACGCTTCCTCATAGAGAGCCAGATTGATAAAGCCGCCCGCCTTCTCCCTGCGCCCTCCGCCGGAGCCCACGCCCTCCGAAAGAAACCCCGCCAGTTCATCTGCCTGCACATCCTTGATACAGCTTCTGACGGAAAATTTATAGCCATCCCCGGTCTCATTGTAAACCACACAACTGTGCACTTCGGCGACCTGAATCAGAAAATCGCTGATCAGCCCGAGAATATTCGGGTCACACGGTTTCGCCTTGATGATTGCGTAGTCATAATCGTCGTTATAAATGTACCGCAGCAGGGCAACGCCCGCCACCTCCAGCTCCTGCAGGGAGAGATTGGAGTTGCGAAACAGCGTAATCAAAGACTTATCGCAGGGAACCGCCTCCCTCATGTCCTGATCCAGCGGATTATAGAGCTCCGCAAACTGATTGGTGTCCATAAACAGCCCGTAATACAGAGCCGTGCCGAGACGCTTGTCCTCCACCCGATACCCCGCCTCCGTAAGCAGCCGCCAGACCAGCGTGGCGCAGCTTCCCACATGGGAATTGATCTCGCCAAGTTCTATATTTCCCGTTTCCGGGCGGTGATGGTCAACCACTGCCACCTTCTCCGCCGGCAGACGCATCACATTGCCGGAACCATACTGACAGTCCACCGTAACCAGAAGCCCGCTGATTTTCCCTTCCGGCTCCTCCTTCAGAAAAGACGCCGCATTTTCTATATAAATCAAGGGAATTTCCAGATGCTCTAACATCAGCAGCAGATTCGGTTTTTGTATCCTATTTCTGCCCCCGTAAACAAGGCGCACGCGCTTTCCCAGAGACTCAAAATAGCGGCAGAGCGCATACCCCGCCGCTATGGAATCCGCATCCGGATTGTCATGGCACTGTATGGTGATGGGATCGTATTTTGCAAGTTCTCTCAGTATCATGATGTCTCAATGTCCCCCGTAAATTTCCGGCGTCGGAACGCTATTTTCTGTCCGGCTCTCCCGCGTTCATATCCGTGTACATATCCAGAAGCCCCACCGTCTCCGACGCCGGTCTGCCGTACATATTACAGCACTCGTGGGATATATTTTTCGCCTCGTCACTCTCGTCGTCAAAGGTGATGCTCATGCGGTACACCCCATGTTCGGATTCCGCATCCAGATGCCGCATGATTTCCTCAATCATCTCTCTGTCATTTCCTTCCATACCAGCCCTCCCTTTTCTCACACAAACCGCCATGATTCCGCTCTGCGAAATCTCAAATCAGTGCAGAGAATGCCGCACTTCAGGCATTCTCTTACGCGAAACTTAGTACTTCTTGGCGTTCCGCCCTATGGCGGAACGTCTTTAGAAGTACTTTTCGCGTTTCTCACGCAGTTACCACCACATACCGTATATCGACTGCATCAGATTTTCGTAACTTCTGTACACCCTTTCAAAGATCGTCTCCCATTCTCTGTCAGACATCTCAAAAAACGGCGTCTTTGCCCTCACATTCTGTTTTACCCGCCTTTTTAGCGGCGAAAGGCCAATATCGCCCCTGACCAGACAAACCTCCTCGTCATTCGCGCTGAGCGTCATCTCATCCAGTTCCAAATCAAAGCTCTCTCCCTTTGTGACATGGGAAAGGCCGCCCGCGGCCTGTAAAACCAATTCAAAATTATCCGACACATCCTTCATGGATATTTTCCCGTCAAAGCTGTTCTTTCTCCCGTCGCACTCCAGCTCACAGCCAAGTCTCATATTCTGTGTCTCCCCATTCTCCATAAGGCTGTACTTGACGTCTGACTCCATCCGATAATCGTCAAGCTCCAGACTCTGCGTCATCTGCCAGACAATTTCCGTCTCCCTGCGCTCCTCCTGGTCTTTTTTCACCGTAAGCATTCCCTGCATCTTCTCTATGCTCAGCTTTTCGCCGAGAAAATAGATATCCCCGGAAACCCGTATTTTGCCGCCGCACAGGGAAAGCGGCTCCTCCACCCGGATGCTCTCGATATGGTTCGCACCGTTTATCTTCAAGATAAAGCTGATCTCATCCGTCCCGGAAACCACATCAAAATAGCTCAGGATCCCCATAGCGTCCTCCCGGCCCACTTTGGAAAAGTCCACATAATCATACAAGACCTGCCTGACCAGTTCATTGAAATACAGCTCGTCAAAGCTGACCCGGTACAGTTCATTCCCTGCTTTCTCCATGGTCATATGCCGTCTGCACTCCGCAAGCTCATCTGCATACTCTTTGAAAAATGCCTTTCCTATTCCTTCCTCGTCCCCGAAAATCCACGCGCCGGGAAACAAGTCTATCGAAACGTCCTCCTCCGTTTTTCCGAAAAGCTCCGCCCATATGGAACGGTTGTACTGTCCGCTGACATTTTCATTCTCGATATAGACATCCTTCAGGTAAAGCTCTGGAATCGTAAAACAGAGATTCTCCTCATCCCCGTACATCTGCAGACTGGCAATCTCATAATTCATCACGCTGACACTCGTGGAAGCCGCCATCTCCTTCTCCTGTCTGTCAAGCTCGCAATCCGTGTCCACGCCAAACGTAATCTGCCCAAAATAGGTATCTGTGGTGACATTCATTTTGCTGTCCACATGCACACCCTTTTCCACAAGCATCTGTCCGATCTCATCCGCACCGACCTTCTCCAAAAGCGGATTCTGCATCTCCTCAGCCTCCCGCATCAGATTGAGAAAACCCTTTTGAATCTTATAAGCCGCTGAGTGCGTATGATAAATCCATCCGCCCAAAACGGCTGCCAAAACCACAACCGCGGTGCACAGAATAACGATAAACGCCGTCTTTTTGTGATTCTTCGGCGGCAGATAGAGCTGCGCCGGAGGCCCGAAGGTGTTTCTGTTTTGATTTTGCGACTGTAATGAATAACCGTCCATACCCGATCCCCTTATTATTTTGAATCCTACTGTCCTTAGTTCTATATCTATTTCTGCATCTGCGTTTTCTGACTCAAATTTTTATATTCCAGTTATCATCTTACCATATCCGTGCTAAAAAAGAAACGCCCCGGCAAAAGCCGGGGCGCACATTATGTTGAAATTATGCCAGACCGAGCCTGCGTCAGCAGCGCTCGAGATTGCGCTTTGCTCAATCAGTTTTTTGCAGCAGCGATCTCCGCCTTCAGAGCCTCTGTCAGCTTCGGAACGATCTTGTTTAAGTCGCCCACTACGCCGTAGTCAGCCACATCGAAGATCGGCGCATCCGCATCCTTGTTGATCGCAACGATGATGTCGGACTCTTCCATACCTGCCACGTGCTGGATCGCACCGGAGATACCGATTGCAAAGTACACGTTCGGGCGGACGGTCTTACCTGTCTGACCTACCTGCAGATCCTTCGGCTTCCAGCCGGAGTCCACAACCGCACGGGAGCAGCTTACGGTGCCGCCGAGCACTTCCGCCAGATCCTCAAGGATCTTGAAATTCTCCGGGTTGCCAACGCCACGGCCGCCGGACACGAGAATCTTAGCGTCCATGATATCCACGGTCTCGGCTACGGATTTCACGATATCAAGAATCTCCACATATTTGTTGTCGGGAGTAAAGCCGGGATTGAACTCTTCCACATTTGCCTTTGCGCCCTTGATGGGATCGATCTTCTGCATAACACCCGCACGAACCGTAGCCATCTGAGGACGGTTGTAAGGGCATGCGATGGTAGCGATGGTGTTGCCGCCGAATGCCGGACGGGTCATCAGCAGCTGGTTGTGGAGCTGCTCCTGACCGGGAACTGCCTGCAGCGGGAAATCACCGATCTCGAGAACGGTACAGTCAGCCGTCAGACCGGTAGCCACTCTCGCGGACACTCTCGGGCCTAAATCTCTGCCGATTGCCGTAGCGCCCACCAGCATGATCTCGGGTTTATACTTATTGATCACGGATGCCAGCGCATGTGCGTAAGGCTCCGTTCTGTAATCCTTCAGCTCGGGATCGTCCACAACGATCACCTTGTCCGCGCCGTACTCCGCGAGCTGGTCTGCCAGTCCCTTTACGCCGGAACCGATCAGTACAGCCGTAACATCTGTATTTAAATCTTTCGCGAGGTCTTTCGCTTTGCCGAGCAGCTCAAATGCGATGCTGCTGATCTCATTGTCTACCTGCTGCGCAAAGACATATACACCCTTGTATTCTTCTAAATTCATTTTATACCTCTTTCTGCGCACTCGTTTTACGCGTATTCTCTAAGTTTCGTTCAGCCCACGCCCATGCGCAAAATCGTGCCTTCGGCACTCGCACCAAGGCTGCGAAGCAGTCCTCGTGATCGAGCTTGCTCGATCGGCTTATTGAGCGGGCGTTCCCTCAGACCATCATCTGTCTGCCAAATTCATGCAAGCACGATTGTCCGACAGATTCGGTCTGGCTGAACTGTTAAATCACATGTTTAACCTTTAACTTGTCAACGATATAGCTTACGGACTCGTCGGGATCGAGGGAAACCTTCTCGCCGGCGCCCTTTCTCACCTTGTCGGAAGCTTTCGCGATCTTGGTCGGGGAACCCTTAAGACCTAAATTCGCATCATCAACATCCTTAAGATCCGCTCTGCCCCAAACGGTGATCTCCTGCTTATAAGCGTCGAAGATGCCGCCCGGTGTCATGTAACGAGGCTCATTCAGCTCGGAAAGAGCGGTGATCAGGCAAGGCATTTTTGCCTTAACCACATGATATCTGTCCTCATACTGACGTTCAACAACTACGCTGTCGCCTTCAATTTTGATATCCTGCGCATAAGAAATAACAGGAATGTCAAGATGCTCGGAAATCTGCGGGCCAACCTGCGCAGTATCGCCGTCGATCGCCTGACGGCCGGTAATGATGAGATCATACTCCAGATTTCTGATCGCGCCTGCAAGCGTAGTGGAGGTTGCCCATGTATCGGCGCCGCCAAGAACTCTGTCTGTCACAAGAACGCCCTTGTCCGCACCCATAGCCATAGCTTCGCGCAGAACCTCTTCCGCCTTGGGAAGCCCCATCGTTACAACCGTTACCTCCGCACCATACTGATCCTTTAATCTGAGAGCCGCCTCCAGACCTGCTTTATCATCAGGGTTCATGATGGTAAGCATAGCGCCTCTGTCAAGAGTTCCGTCAGGATTAAACTTAACGCCGCCTGCGGTATCCGGAACCTGTTTTACACAAACCACAATTTTCATTGTATTTTTCTCCTTCTAAATTTTTTATGAGTCTTAGAACTTCTTTTCACGCGCTTACTTAAGCAGTGCCCCGGAGATGACCATTCTCTGCACTTCGCTTGTACCCTCGTAAATCTCCGTGATCTTTGCGTCACGCATCATGCGCTCAACGTCGTACTCTCTGATGTAACCGTAACCGCCGTGCAGCTGCACTGCCTTTGTGGTCACTTCCATAGCTACCTCTGCGGCATAAAGCTTTGCTTTTGCGGCTTCTACGGAATATACCTTCTGGGTCGCCTTTGCCATAGCTGCCTTGTAAACGAGAAGCTGTGCTGCCTCAACCTTGGTCGCCATATCCGCAAGCTGGAACTGTGTGTTCTGGAATGCGCCGATGGCTCTGCCAAACTGCTTTCTCTCCTTCACGTAAGCGATGGTGTTCTCAAGCGCTCCTTCCGCAAGACCAAGCGCCTGGGAAGCGATACCGATACGGCCGCCGTCCAGCGTGTGCATCGCGATATTAAAGCCCTTGCCCTGCTGCCCAAGGAGATTCTCCTTCGGGATGCGGCAGTCGGTGAAGATCAGCTCGTAAGTGGAAGAACCGCGGATACCCATCTTCTTCTCCTTCGTGCCGAAAGTAAAGCCGGGGGTTCCCTTCTCCACGATAAATGCGGAAATCTCTTTCTGCATACGGCCGCGCTTCTCAACCGTGCCCGTGATTGCAAAAATGACATAAACGTCAGCTTCCTTACCGTTGGTGATAAAGCACTTGGAGCCGTTAAGCACCCACTCATCACCGTCAAGCACAGCCTTGGTCTGCTGACCCTGCGCGTCCGTGCCTGCGCCGGGCTCTGTCAGACCGAATGCGCCCAGCTTCTCGCCTTTTGCCAGGGGAACTAAGTATTTCTGCTTCTGCTCCTCCGTGCCGTAGGTCATGATCGGGTCGCAGCACAGAGAGGTATGTGCGGAAACAATAACACCTGTTGTTCCGCAAACTTTGGAAAGCTCCTCCACGCACATCGCATATGTCAGAGGATCACAGCCCTGTCCGCCGTACTCCTTCGGAACCGGAATGCCGAGAAAGCCTAACTTCGCCATCTTCTCAACTGTTCCTCTCGGGAACGCTTCCGTCTCGTCCACTTCCTGGGCGAGAGGTTTTACTTCTTTTTCAGCGAACTCTTTAAACAGAGCTCTCGCCATTTCATGTTCTTTGCTTAACGTAAAATCCATGATTTTTTTTACCTCCATTACGGAGCAAATTTTTTATTTGCGGAGTCCGCGAGCCAAATTTCAGATTTGGCTCTGCGATTTCGAGTTTGTGGCTCCGTCACAAACTCGTGATAGAAAAATAAGGTCATCAGACTTATTTTTCTATCTTGCCCCATGTTTTATTTTATGTTCTGCCTTTCTCACGATCAGCAGACTTATGCACTGTTGCACCTTCAAATAACTCAAAGAAAAGATTTATGCCTGCCAGCAGTCAAAATCTTTCTTCGAGTTATTCTCATTCTGCTTATCGTGCCTATTTTGAATAGTCAAAGAAACCAACGCCGGTCTTTCTGCCGAGCTTCTTCTCCTCCACCATCTTCTTGAGAAGAGGCTGGGGTGCATACTTCTCGTCCTTTGTCTCGTTGTAGAGCACTTCCATGATCGCCAAGCAGATATCCAAACCGATCAGATCGCCAAGGTGCAGGGGCCCCATGGGATGGGAAGCGCCAAGCTGCATAGCTACGTCGATGTCCTCCGCGGAAGCGGTTCCTGCGTCAAGTACGCCGATCGCCTCATTGATCATCGGGATCAGGATTCTGTTTACCACGAAGCCGGGAGCTTCCTTCACCTGTACGGGCGTCTTGCCGATCTCCTCAGCGATCTTCGTGATCTTGTCTACCATATCCTGCGGTGTATTCTCGCCTCTGATTACCTCAACCAGCTTCATTCTGTCAGCCGGGTTAAAGAAGTGCATACCGATCATCGGTCTGTCAAGGCCCTCACCGATCTTTGTGATGGAAAGAGAGGAAGTATTGCTTGCAAACATGCAGTCCTTCTTCACGATGCCCTGCAGCTCTTTGAAGATCGCCTGCTTGATCTCCATCTTCTCAAGCGCAACCTCAACGATTAAGTCGCATTCGCCGCAAATATTGTTCAGGCCCGTGGTGATCTTGCCCATAACCTCGTCGGCCTTCTCCTGCGTGATCTTCTCCTTGCCCACAAGGAAATTCATATTCTTCTGGATTTTCGCTTTGCCGCCCTCTGCAAACTCTTCCTTGATATCGCAGAGGCAAACCTCATAGCCGTCTGTCATGGCAAATGCCTGCGCGATGCCGGAACCCATTGTCCCTGCGCCGATAATACCTACTTTCATTGTAATTCCTCCTTATTTATTAATAGTTGATTACACGTGTTACCTTTCGGCAACAATGAATTACGCGTGTTACCTTTCCTTGCACTGAATGCCGCGCACTACGCGTTCTTGAAAGGCTCCTTCACCTTCTCCTTGTTCTTGTCAAGGAAGAATGCCATGCCGTACTTCTGATCCTCTGTCTCGAAGCAGTCGCCGAAGAGTTTTTCCTCGATCACGATCGCCTCGTCCATGCCGACCTCCAAGCCGTCGTTGATTGCTTTCTTGCAGTTACGAACCGCGATGGGCGCGTTCTTGGCGATGCCGGCCGCCATCTTCTCAGCCGCAGCCATCAGCTCCGCCTGCGGATACACCGCGTTTACCAGACCGATGCGCAGCGCCTCGTCAGCCTTGATGTTTCTTGCCGTATAAATCATCTGTTTCGCCATGCCGGGGCCGACGATTCTCGCCAGTCTCTGCGTGCCGCCGAAACCGGGCGTAATACCAAGCCCCACCTCAGGCTGCCCGAACACCGCGTTGTCGGAGCAGATTCTGATGTCACAGCTCATAGAAATCTCGCAGCCGCCGCCAAGCGCAAAACCGTTCACCGCCGCAATCACGGGAATTGGGAAAGTCTCCAGCTTGCGGAACACGTCGTTGCCCTTCTTGCCGAAAGCCTCGCCCTCCGCCTTGGTCAGCGTGCTCATCTCGCCGATGTCCGCGCCCGCCACGAAGGACTTCTCGCCCGCTCCCGTCAGAATCAGGCATCTCACTTCGTTCAAATCCACGCCGTCAAGGGTCGCGTTCAGCTCGTCAAGCACGGCGGAATTAAGAGCGTTCAGCGCCTTCTCGCGATTGATCGTGATCACGCCGACCTGCCCCTTCACCTCATACAATACAAATTCCATGGTTTGTATCTCCTTCTTAAATTATTTTCACAGTCACGGAGAATACCCGCTTTTGGGCATTCTCCCAAACGAGACTTAGAACATCTTGACATCCCGTCCTATGACGGGATGTCTTTAGATGTTCTTCTCGTTTTGTTACATTTCTACGATAGTTGCGCAACCCATGCCGCCGCCGATACACAGCGTAGCCAGACCCTTCTTCGCGCCCTTCGCCTGCATCTCGTGAAGCAGCGTTACAAGGATACGCGCACCGGAAGCGCCTACCGGGTGGCCGAGTGCAATCGCGCCGCCGTTGGGGTTAAGCTGCTTGTCTACGTCGATGCCAAGCTCCTTGCCGACTGCTACGGACTGTGCCGCAAACGCCTCGTTTGCCTCAATGATATCGAAATCTTCAATCTTGTAGTCGGCCTTCTCCATAACCTTCTTTGTAGCCGGAACAGGACCGATACCCATAACTTCAGGTCTGCAGCCTGCAAGTGCGCCCGCTACGAAGGTAGCCATAGGCGTTACGCCAAGTTCTTTCGCCTTCTCCTCGCTCATCACAACGATGGCAGCCGCACCGTCGTTGATGCCGGAAGCGTTTCCTGCCGTCACGAAGCCGTCGGGATTGATAGGACGGAGTTTCTGCAGGCCCTCGATGGTAGATCCCGGTCTCGGTCCCTCGTCAACCTTGAACTCAACCATCTCTTTTTTCTTCTTCACCATAACGGGAACGATCTCTTTGTCGAATGCGCCGCTCTTCTGTGCCGCCTCAGCCTTCGTCTGGCTCTTGAGTGCAAACTCATCCAGCTCCTCGCGGGTAAGGCCCCACTCTCTGCAGATATTGTCCGCAGTCATAATCATATGGTAATTATTGAAAGCATCCCACAGCGCATCGTTCACCATAGTGTCAACCAGCGTGCCGTTGTTCATTCTGTAACCGTAACGTCCCTGCATAACCGCATAAGGAGCCATAGACATATTCTCCATACCGCCTGCAACAACGATGTCAGCGTCGCCTGCCTGAATCATCTGTGCAGCCATGTTCACACAGTTTAAGCCGGAACCGCAGACCACGTTGATGGTAACTGCCGGAACCTCATTGGGAAGCCCTGCTTTAATGGAGGCCTGGCGAGCCACGTTCTGGCCCTGTCCTGCCTGAATTACACAACCCATATACACCTGATCTACCTGGTCAGGAGCCACGCCCGCTCTGCTTAACGCCTCCTTGATAACGATTGCTCCCAGCTCTGCTGCCGGTGTGGTGCTTAAGCCCCCGCCCATCGTGCCGATTGCTGTACGGCAGGCGCCTGCCAAAACAACTTTTTTTGCCATTTTCTTCTCCTCCATATTTGTGTTATTTTTACTTAAAAGCCCTGTATTCAAGGCTTGCCGACGATTGTTATTTTTTTGTCATTGTCCGCCGTTACTATTGTATCATAGGGATTTCGTTTTTGCAATCCACTTTCCGACCTGCCAGAAACTCCTTCTAAATCTCAAATCTTTCCATTAATTCTACCATCGTCTCCACCTGCGTCTTCTGCTCCGTGCTGACGGCGGCCGTCTCCTCCGATGTGGCCGAGTTGTTGTCAACAGCGGAGGAAACCTGCGTTACATTCTGATTCAGCTCCTGCATACGCTCAGTATCCCGCTTCAAAATCTGCTCAATCTGTCCCATCTTCTCAGTGGCTTCCTTCGCGTCGGACATCACCTGATTCATGTTAGCTTCCGTCTCTTCCGCGATGGAAATACTCTTGTTCATCACCGAAATCGTCGTCTCTATCAGCTCCGTCGTCCTGCCCGCCGCATTTGCCGACTCGTTGGCCAGATTTTTCACCTGCTCCGCCACGACGGCAAAGCCCCTTCCTGCCTCGCCCGCTCTCGCCGCCTCGATCGCCGCGTTCAGTGCCAGCAGGTTCGTCTGGGACGCAATGTCCTCTATCGCCTCAATAATCGTGCTGATCTGTTCGGAGCATCTGCCGACCTCCTGAATCGATCTCTTCAACTCCTGTAATTTCTCATTACCCTTTGACAGTGTCATACCAGCCGCCGAAGCCATGCTCGCGGATTCTTCCGCCTCCCGCGCATTCTCCTCCATGCTCTTGGTCATCGCGTCGAAGGCCGTCATCAGCTCCGATACCTGCGCTGCCTGCAGCGTACAGTTCTCGGCCAGATCCTGCGCCGCAAACGCAAGCTGCTCCGACCCGCTGTCGATCTGCCCCGAGACATTGCGAAGAGTTCCGAGCGTTTCCCGCATCTTCTCCGCAATCTGCACAAGAGAATCTTTGATAGAGATAAACTCGCCCACATACTCCTGCCTGATGTCAACCCGATAATTGCCGTTGCCCATCTGCTCCAGCGTCTGGGTAATCTCCCGTATCATGCCAAGCAGATTTTCCTTCATAAAGGCGATGGCTGCAACCATCCTGCCAACCTCGCTCTCATCCGTTTCCAGCTCGAGCTCCACATGAAATTCTCCGCCCGCCAGCACTTCCATCTGGTCAGACACCTTCACGATCGGCTCCAAAAGCTCATTCTTGGAAAACTTAATCGTCTTGATAAACTCTCTCACAAGATACAGGAAAGACAGCGCAAACAAAAGCTCCATCAGATACTGCATCACCTTCATTGCCGTCTGCCTTTTGTCTTTTCTGTTCAAAATGGTAAGAATCGTATCATCCGTCTGCTTGCTGATCTGCTCTACCGAATCACCGTATTCCGCGCTGAACACACATGCCTGCGCTGCCGCCAAATCCCCCGCCTGCACATGCGCGATCGCCTGCTCCTCCAAAGGAACAAGGTGGTTCGACATATCGGCTATCTGGTTTAAGCTTGTCCACTCACTCTCTTTGAGGTCGCACTTCTTCAGCGCCGCAAGCGCCTTCTCCCTGTTCTTGTCCTCGTTCAGCTCCTTCATATAGCCGTCATAGTAACGCTGTTCCCCCGTGACGGCATAGGACTGAATATCATACGTCAGTGTCTTTGACGCAATCCGGTACTGATTTAACGCCACGGTCGTGTTGACCTGCGCACTATGTATACCGGACATAGCCATGTTGAAAAAGATAAGCGCAAGCAGCAACACCGCCCCAGCTGCCACTGACACGAACGCCTGACGCACAAGCCTTTTCAGCCGCGCCGCCTGACTCTTGTTCTCTGATACACTGTTTTCTGTTTTACCCATAATCCCTCTCCTATAACCCCTCTCCTGTTACTAAAACATTTGCCAAAATAACAAATAGCTTTATCAAAAGTATAGCTGAATCATTACTTATTTTCAACAAGTTATTTTCCGCTTCCGGATTATTTTTGTGCACTTTGCTAATTTTTGTTTCGAACGCCAGTTTCCGTCCGTTTCCTGTATATCTCCGCTGTCGGATCTGTCATGGGCACAACTCTTTTCCACTCTCTGGTGTCTCCCACCTTCTCCACCTCGCAGCGGTTTTTGTAAAGAAATTTGGACAGCTCATAGCAGTCCACCCAGATTTCGTTGTTCCCTTCTTTCTGGGACTCGTCAAAGATAAGCTGCAGTCCCCAGTGCAGATGTACGGTTTTGATATTGTTTACATTCTCCGTCGTGCTGTAGCCGGTATGCCCCATGTAGCCGATCACATCCCCCGCCGTCACCACAGATCCTTCCGCAAGCCCCTCCGCATAAGGATAGTTCTGCCGCAGATGGGCATAGTAATAGTAGCGTTTTTTGTCAAAGCTGCGGATGCCGATACGCCAGCCGCCGTACTGGTTCCAGCCGAGGGCTTCCACATAGCCGGATTCCACGGCGATGATCGGCGTGCCGATAGGAATGTAACATCAAATTTCTATATCTTGTATCATACCTATCGACATAACACAAATAAATTCATTTAGATGGATTATTTTTTATAAATGTATTGTTTTTTCCCTTTTTTCAGTTATAATAACAATAATAAAAAACATATATTATATATATATAATTAAATAATATTTACTTAAATATATATAATATTATATTTTGTTACACAAGAAAATCCAAGATTTTGCCGATGTATTATTTGGAGGTGATACGTATGGCAACTAAAAGTATCCTAAAAGACGTAAAAATAAGAGATAAACAACTTGCCCATACATTTGTTGCAGCTTTAAGCCAAGCAGAAAATAGTAAGTATAAGCCGGCACCACTGACAAGGGAATGTAACGAACTTACAGGAGATAAAATCAAAGAATTCTTTGGTAAAAACATATGATATGGAACAAAAGTTTGTCAAAACACATTTTGTAGAAATGAATCTGTGTAATATGCTTGACCAACTAGGAGAGGATGAAACAAAAAACATTCTCTCCACTTTTTCGTGCCCGATAAATAAAGACATCGAAAATTTTATAAAGTATAAGGCTATTGAGTTTTCAAAAAGAACTACTGCAAAAACACATTTAGTTTTCTGGGAAACCGAAGATAAAAAATACAGGGAGTTTGTGGGCTATTATACTATTACATATAAAGTTATCACTGTTGATAGAGCTGTCCTGAGCAATACAGAAGCGAAAAAACTTAAAAATCAAGGTGTATATGATGAGGCCCAACAAGAATACACGGTTTCCGCCCCACTGATCGCCCAACTAGGCAAAAACTATTCTGATGGAAACGATACCCTTATCTCTGGCGCCGACTTACTTCACTTGGCAGTTAACAAAATCCGTAATATCCAAAACGAAATCGGCGGAAGATTTATGTATCTTGAATGCGAAGATAAAGAAAAATTATTATCGTTTTATACAAAAAACAATTTTAAAGTATTCGGAAAAAGAACACTGGACAGAGATGAAACAGATATCAATGGAGATTACTTACTTCAGTTATTCGCAATGTTTTGACAGTATATTATATCAAAATGGCGGTAGAATAACACCTACCGCCATTTTTTTACTACGTATGTATACTACTTTTCAAGGGATGCCCACGTCTTAGCCCCTACGATGCCATCAGTTACAAGCCCATGCTCGTCCTGGTATGCTTTGACCGCATTCTCAGTTTGTTTGCCGAAATCACTGTCGATTTCCCCAATATAGTAGCCCTTCGCGACAAGCCGCTTCTGCAAATAGAGAACGTCTGCCCCTTTGCTTCCGCGCCTGATCGTTTGCCTGCTCATTGAACTGCCCGTATAAACAACGATAACCGTATGACCCTTTGTTTTTGTCACAAGGATGTCCCCCTCGCGGAGCTGCGCCGCTGATGTGACGGACGCCTTCGGTTCAAAATAGCCTGTCCCCGCCAGAGCTGCCACCTCATCGCTGGTCGTGAAATTGCCCGGGTCAAATCCCGCCTCGATACAGCACGCACGGACAAGGGAACTGCAGTCAGCCTCAGTCTTTACTGTGATCCCGCCGAGCGACCCATACTTGCGGAGCTGGATGATGATATCGAGCCGCTGCCCCTGGTCATAACCAATATTCTGGTTGTCACATGCCGCCTGCATGGCGCTGGCAAGTTTCGCCGCCACCTCCGCTCTCTTTGCCCGGAGTACATACCAGCCTTTTGAATGCTTATAAAATTCCTGCGTTGAAACTTCCTTGCCTGTCTGGTCACCGGCGGCTCCTCCAGCGTAACGCCCGTTCTCGTCCTGCCTCGCACTTCCGATCAGGACCTTTGATATTCCAGATGGCTTTGACGCTGGCACTTCCCCTGCGGACGGTGCCTTGAGAAACAGCTCCTGCTCTGCTTTACGCCGATTCACGAGCCCCTGCAGAACATTGCCGTTTCCGTCCTTGACGTAAAGGAGAATCTTCTCCGAGACTTCCGCCTTTGTCCGTTTCCCGTTCACTGTCAGCTTGTCGATGCTGCCTGTATTATACGCAAATGACACCAGCGCATCAAACTCATTCTGCGTCCAGCGATATACGTTGTCATACTTCGCGACCAGCTTCTCAAACTTTTCCAGATCGGCGCGGAGATATGCTTCCGCCTGCGCCTGTGATATCTTCTGCCCTGCCGTGACCCCTGCCGTGTGTCCATAACCGATCGTCCACTTGCCTGCCGAGCACTTGTATGAATCGAGCCGGCACCCCTCGAATTTTTTGATCAAGTCTATGCCTTTCTGACTTATTTTCATACCTCAACCCTCCTTTGCCCCGATCTGCGCGATCGTCTGCCGCACTTTATCATATCCCAGTGTTGCCCCGAGCCAGTTCGCAATCCCCATCAGCGCGAGGTATACGCTATTCAAAGCCGTAAAAGGAATCTGACAATTGACGTAGTAGATTACTGTCGCCCCGCAGCCAACAATGACCGCAATGGCAAGAACGAGAATGTTCGATGCATATGTAACCTTCTGCTCATCCAAAAATTTCTTAATTCCTTCCGTTAACAGTGAAGTAATCGCCGCACTAGATGCCAAAATAATTAAAAATGCTGTTACTGTCATAATTCTTCCTCCATTTCTACCGGTTGCACCGGTGCAACTGCTCCTATTGGTTCACTAAATTTGAGCCTGTTTTTCTCGAAAATATTCTCGATCGTCTTTGTCGCACCATACACGACGATTGGTGCGACAATCTCGGTAATGATCGTAGAACTTACGCTTTCCACTACATGGGAATGTTCCATCCATGCCAGAATGTAAGACATAGATACGCAGACCATTCCATGTAAGACGACCAGGCTTACCAGACATTTAAAGAAGAAACCACCCGCTCTCTTCTTTCTCTTTGTCTTTAAGTAGTTTTTATAATATGTACACTCACGGCATACTCTGTAAATGGG
The DNA here is from genome assembly GCA_009774215.1 of Lachnospiraceae bacterium. Taxonomy (GTDB): domain Bacteria; phylum Bacillota; class Clostridia; order Lachnospirales; family Lachnospiraceae; genus UBA3282. The sequence continues at coordinate 59,182 of VSNH01000004.1, read as the reverse complement.
TTTATCCCGTTCTCTTCCCGTTTTCCTCACCTCCATCGGTTAAAATATCGCTTCGATACTCTGCTGCGTCAAGAAATCTTTCTGCTCGTGTTTTATCTTTCTGGCATATTCCAGTGCCGCGTGCATATCACCATTGCAGTGTGCATCCGGGATTCTTGCCACCGCCTCCGCCGTAGCCTCACTGAGCGAAAGTGCCGCCCCAATGCTTTTCACTACGAGAAGCTCCTGCTTCTCTCTGATCTTCTCTTTCTCTTCCCGTCTTTTTTCCCGCTTATCTAACTTCCGCTCTAAAATCCCGAAGCAAAATGCTGTGATTCCAGACGGGATCCCCAAGGCAAGGACAAATGCCCAAAAATCCATATTTTTCACCTTCTTTCCTTTAAGTTTATATATATAAAAAGAACGCCTGCCCGCATTACACAATCCTGTAACGGGGCCGTTCCCTCTCCTGCATCCACGGAATGTATTTGCGCAGCCATAAGTACATAAGATACCTGATCCAGTCATCAAGCACGATTCCGACTACTGACAGTGGCATCCAAATCAGAGAAAAATATAAGCATATCTGGCCGTACAGGTTAAATGGCAGACCAGAGTAGTCCCACACACCCCAGCCGAGCCACAGATTAACCACGCAGCCTGCGAAAAACTCAAACACCGTTATGATGACCGCGCTCACTACCGCCTGTCTCAAAAGACACCAGTGCCACGGGATCTTATACTCGTTTAGCAGTCCCATAAGCACGAAGCAGACGCCGCCCAGAGTAAACATACTCCAGTGGGTATAGCCTCTCCAAAGTATCTCTATCCACGTATACACACGACCGCCGATCAGAAACAATAGGAGTTCCATGCCTACTCCTCCCCGTTCCCTGCTTCGCGCTGTGCAAGTATATCCCTCAGTACTTCGCTCTGATACTCTGTCGGGATGTCACAGCCGTATACAACTGAATTGACTGTATCAGCATCTTCCAGCGTCCTGATCCACACGTTAAGCGCATTACAGTATGTCGTATGGTATGTCACATATCCAAGCGCTGTCTCCACGATCATCTGTATTTCTTCTTTCGTATAATATCTGCACGGGTGTCCGTCCTGATGATATTCAAACCGCTCCGCTCCGGCCACCATCTGCGCCTGCTTACCGAAGAGATTGATCTGATCTTTCTCCGTCAGGCTGAAATGCTCCGTCCCGCCCGGAAGAACAACATCAACCCCGAAATAGATCGCCTGCTCGCATTCCATTGCAATCTCCTGCAGCTTTATCTCTTTTACTTCTTCCAGCGTCGGAACGTATGGTTCCGGCTCCGGCGCAGGTTCCGGCTCCGGCGGCGCAACATACACACTGCCATCGTCAGAAAACTGTGCCCCTCCTTCGATGTTCCTATAAATTGTTTTGAATCCTGTATAATCCCATTCATCCTCGCAATTTATACGTGACAATATAAACCCGTTCCCTTTGATCGGAAAATCGCCGGTTATCTGCATTACATGTTCACTCACCTGCGTGAAGTCAACTGCATACTTTTTTTCTTTTTCTCCTACATACACAAGGTGTAACATTAGTTTCTCCTTTCTCTGGATAAAAATAAGAGCCTTTTGGCTCCATCTGATAAGTTACATATTCAATTTCCCTGCTACTGTTTCTGTATCAATATAGTAATTGCACCGGTTTAATCCGGCTTGCAAATGCAACATTGAACCATATTTGTTACAGTAGCGGTTTCGGTATTATTTGAGGTGATTGATGCTTCAACTTCAATCGTGTCACCTTTCGCCAAACTTAATGTTACTTGTTCGAACGCATAGCTCCTACCGCTTCCACCGCACGAATAGCTTACAGCCGCAGCATTATTGACCTTCAAGGAGAGCTTGCCGACATAGTTCTTGTGATCGTTGCTTTTCTTTATCGTAGAATAAATATTGTACGATCCGCTTGCGTTACAAATAAGCTGTGTATCTGATTTCTTTGTAAATCCTGTACAGCCGACCACGTTTATTGATCCCGTTTTTTTTGCTCCATTTCTGCCTGTAACTGTTACCTTTCCAACAAATAATGCTGTCGAAGTGCCGCTAAAAGGGAACACTGTATCTGCACCTCCCGGAGTTTTATAGCCTGTGATTTTGCCTGTTGATTGATCTATGATCCAATTCGGTTGTACCGCCATTTTATTAATTAACTCCTTAACCGTTGCCGCCCCAACCACATTCTCTGCGTTGGTATTTGCTAATATTTCCTCTTTTGTCTTCAAAACCCTCGTCTTTGCCACCATTTTAGCAACGACTCCGTTCTTCCAGAGTCTGTTCAACTTGTTTGCCGATATCATTTTCATTATAAAAGCCCTCCTATCCGTTGAATGTTCCCGCGATAATCTGATCAATATCTGCATCTGTCGCTTCGGTCATTTCTGCCCATGTTCCATCACCCCTGAGAAAAGAATTTTGCTTCCCCTTCCCCGGTGCCGGAACCAATCCCTGTGTGCCGGATGCTGCCGCAGTTGCCCCCGTCATTGGACTGTACGTCGTATTAGTATCTGTAAATTTTGCCCCGGCCGGTACATTCGCGGCAACTGTATGCCCATTTACAGTAGCCGCATTACCGCCATTCGCTGGAAGCGTTGTCGGAATTTCAGTTTTCTTTGCAAAAAGATTCGTTATTTTCTGTTCAAATCCTTTCGCAAATCTCTCTAAGTGTGATGTATGTATGACTCCCATTGCTTATGCTTCCTTTCCTTTAAACGAATTTCTAATAATATTGTCTACCTCTTTATTTGTACTGTCAGACGATTCCTCTTCTTCACCAACATATGTACCTGCTATGATCGCGTCGATATCCTCGTCGGATACTACATTTTCGCTCTCCTCTTCATATTCATCCTCATATGTTCCATTGATGATTTCTTCGATCACGCTGTCAGCTGCGATATCAATCACTCCTACCCAGTCCGGATCCTCTACATAGATTTCTTCGATAATATCATCAATATCCTGATCCGTTGCCCATCCATACGCTACCAGCGGTCTGATGACTGCAGCTATCTCATTGATCGCATCCACAAGACAGTCTTTATTCTCCGTAAGCAGCTCAGACAGATCCCCAATCTGCTTCTTGAGATCTTCTATCTTTTGATTAAGTTCTGCCTGAATCTCCGCTTTCAGCTTTTCTAGATCTTCTTTAAGCACCGCCGCGCTGCTGCTTGTCTGCAATGATACATATGCCGCATCAGATACCGTGATATAATACTCCTCAATAATCTCCACGGCTGCAAGCCCGTTATAACACGGGAAAAAGTCCGGCTCCTTTGCCACGGAAATGGAATACAGGATTTCCTCTCCCTCCTCTCCCTTCTTTTTGGCATAGATACCAATCTCTGTCATCCTGTAGCCTTCTGTCAGGTTGACGTTTGACATCAGCGTTTTCAGCAGAATGCAGTTATCCGTTGCCTTCTCGATTCTGCTAAATTCAAACTGCTGTTTCGGTTCCCTGATCTGCCATGCTTTCTGCAGCATCGGTCTTGTCATTTCCTGCTCATCATAAACACCGCTGCCTGTAACCAGCTTCGTAAAAACTATCTGCTCTCCTGTGAGAAGATCCGCTGATAAAGCAAGCCCTGCATCTGTCGTGACCGCTGCGTAAAACTCTGCCATGTTTGCTTATCCCTCCCTTATCCTTATTCTCTGTACGTTTGACATCGCTGTGCCGTGATAAACCTCCTTCTTCATTTCGTATTTATCATGCCAGACATCGGATATGATGATGTGCCCGCTGTTCTTCACTGCCACCCCAACATACAGCGTCTGACTGATCTTTCTCCTGAATGTGATCGATTCCAGATGCGATCTTGTGTTCTTCACTTTCCACAGTGCCGCAAGAAAGTCTTCGATCTTCTCCTCCTCTATCCGCATATCTGTTTCAAGAAGAACCCTGAACAGATACGGCGCGGCTCCATACTCAAACCATTCCTGCACCCGTGCGGAGTCGCTTCTCCACACCAGATCTGTCAATTCCCTGACAGCGGACACGGTTCCCGCCCTGCAATGCCATAGCAGCGCTTTTTTTACCGCTTTCCTTTTTTCCAGAACCGGCAGGGATGTATCGTAATACTGCGCCCGAAATTCTACTGCCAGCAGATCCACGATCTGCTCCGGCAGGATATCGACCCCAGCATATACTGCCACCGGGTCTATTTTCCCCAAAAGCATCCTCGCTGTCTCCCCCAGCGCATAACTCATTGCCTTAATCTGTGCGTCCCCGCGCAAGGCCTCCGGCATGAGTCCGATCGGCTCACATCCGCTTATCTTAATCATCCTCGATTCCTCCGTATAAGACCCGTATTTCTCCCACGGGCAGTGCAATGCCTGCCTGCGTTATGGCGGAAAACTGCGGTTCCCTGATCTCCAGACGTTTTGCTCCTGCAAGTAAAAGCATCTTTCTGAGCTGATCCGGATTAATATCCCTTCCGATCCTTTCCCTCTGCCATGTGATATATTTCTGTGCTGCCTCCTGTACCTGGTCATTGATCGCGGATGCCCTCGCCCGGTCGCTTTTGTTTATGTAGTATGTCAGGTCAATCTCATATTCCTGAATTTCCGGTGCCCGGACAATCACCTGATCGGTGAGCGGACGTACCTCTTCATTTTTTAGATACTGCTCTAACTCTGCAATCATCGTTTCCTCCGGCAGCTGTCCATCCTGCAGTATAAAGAAAATATCCACTTCCCCCGGAATATCCGATCCTACCATCACATCAGTTATGGCCGGATTGAATGTTCTTACCCAGTATCTGTAAGCATCGTCCGGCCCTGCCGTAGACCAGGAAGCCGGCGCAAGGAAAATTCTCTCCGCAAGATTCTCATCCGATTCTAAATCCGCCCCGCCCTCAGAGACTGTGATGTTCTCAACTTTTTCCACATACGCGACCGGGTCTACTAATGTCTTGATCGCGCCGATCCCATATCCATTCCCTTTTATCCCAATTTCGCGACACTCTGCATTTACTTCTCCGAAAAGCTGCCCCGCCGGAATTTCCAGCATATCTAACGTTTTAAAATATACACCGTCCGAAGCGGTAACCCTGATGCCCTCCCTGATGGCCGTTGCCCCTGGACGTTTTGATGACAGTGTGAAACGAAGCCTTACTTTCGCCGTCGCTCCCGGATTTCTCGCTATTCCCTTTAAAGCACCGATATTCTCAAGGTAATCACCGTAACTGTATTTCAACAAAGCCATTTTCCCCGCGCGGTCAGCATACTGGGCAATCTGATAGATCAGAAGGCAGTTTGTATATGCCATCAGCCTGACCGGGTCAGCTTCATGCAGAACCAGATCCCTGCCCGTCAGTTCCCTGTATTTTTTCTGCATTTCCCCTATATAAAAATCCAACATGTCTTCTATAGACATGTTCTCAATAAAGCTCACGTCCGGGTACTCCAGTACCGTCTTCATTTCCACGCGTCATCACTCCTTTTTAAATATATAACCGGGATCAACTGTCCCCCTTCGCCCGCAGCATATTCCACCTGCTCTACTTTTACCCTCTTTTCATAGCGCCGGGTTTTCTCAATCACTTCCAATGCCAGTATGTTTTTCGCAATGGGTATCGGTTGGTCAAGAAAGTCCTGCGCAAGTCCGAAATCCCTGTCAAGCGGCTGTTCACCCTCCCGCACAGAGTACAATGTAGTAAGGCACCTCCTGATATTCTCCGCTTCACTCTCCCTTATCCCGTTTATCCTGATAACTGCCGCCTGTATGTTGATCACAAGTATTCCTCCATGCTGATATTCAGCGTCGCCCTGGCTATCTCTCCGTGGCTCATCACCACATCAAACGCCTCCGATACTGACGATATATAAAACTTATTTCCGCTCACTGGGCGGCCGCCTATGACCAGATATTCCGTCTCCCCGTTTTCTGCTGCCTCCTCGATCCTGTCCATGACTTCCCTTGGTCTGATGCCGAGCATAACATCCAGCATGATCTTAAAGCTGACGCTCCTGCTGCCTGGTCCCGTAAACTCCGGTCTGTCCTTCTGCCCGATCACGCTGTGCTTCGCGTATTTGCCAGATACTTTCTGTGTCATTCCCGAAAAAGTCAGTATCTTCTGGTCAGATGTCTCAAAAACAATCCTGCTGCCAAAGTTTCCAACCATCCCCATGTTTATTCACCCAGCCTCTCTATGATCTCTGCAAGAGTGATGCTGTGCTGTCCGTCGGAGAACCTAAGTGTGCCCCCAGACGATATGGTTACCGCGTTCTCCCCCGACAGCCTGCTTGTTCTCCCCGATATATTCATATCTGTGCCCGCTCTTATTGTGACGGACTCTTCTGCCCTGACCTCCACGCATGTTCCTGCCTGCACCCTTATATCTTCCACAAACTTAAAGAATGCTTTCAATATAACTGCCTCAAGCTCGTTTTCTTCCTGCTCCATCGTGACATCCGTCTTTATGCTTGCCGATATCTTGTCCTCTTCCCCGCCTGTCACTTCCAGACATGACAAATCGATATTCATTTTTTCTGTCTGTACAGCTATAGAAAAGTTTGCAAAAATCTCCACGTTCGGGCCATCAAGAACCGTCTTATTAACGCCATTAATATGAACATTTGCGGCCTTTACCAGATATTCTCCCGTCGCATCGCTGTATTTTACATAAGCCGCGTCTTTTTCCCTTGAAAAATCCTTTCTGTAAAGTTTCTCTCCGGTTTCTGTCGGTATGTTCTTTTTGTTCCACACTGTCCCGAGGAGAACGCCGCGGCTGCTTCCGTTCGACAAATGCGCCACAACCACATCCTGCCCTGGCTCCGGCATCCGGTATTCATCATTGAAATTCATTGTCGGAAGATTTATTGTCACCGAATCGTCCTTGTCCCGGTATGTTACCCGCACCATTCCCGACTCGTAATCAACCGATGACACTCTTCCTATCCTAATCTCACTGTCAGCCATTCCCCGCGCTTCCTTTCGTTCCCGGAATCTTTAATGCCGTACCCGGAAACAGCCAGTGTCCGTTGCTTGAATCCCTTTTTCCCCGTCCCCTGGCTGTCTCCTCTATCACTTCTTTGTTTATGTCATAAATTTCTGCGTATCTGGTAGGAGACCCCAGTGTCTGTTCTGCAATCTTCCAGAGCGTATCGCCTTTCTCCACTGTGTACTCTCCGCCGCCCGTTTCCGTTTCTTCCGGTATTTCATCTATCAGAACAACCGCATTGTCCATCCTGTATCCTACCTTATGGGCTTCGATGGACTGCCGTGACGCACCGTTTCCGCTTATTTTCGTCACTACCTTGTCCAGATAGTAGATGCCGTCCGGCACCCCGAAACCTGAAATGCGGATGCATCTGCTTGCAAGCAGCTCCCTTCTTGCCTTGACGGTACCAGAAAATGTTATGTCCTTCTTATTTGCGTTGTTTAATGCCGCAACCGCCTTCCTCTGTGCGTCCGCGGCACTATCCGCCTCCTCGTTGATCTCTTTGATCCTGTCACCCCCGCCCACGGTAACAATGTGGTCTTCGCCGGTTCCTGGATCAGAATAAGCAATCTTTGCCCCTGTGTATGTTCCCTCCAGCGTGGATTTATACTGGTACCCTGCGGCAAAGTCTTCATACTTCAATTCTGCAACGGGCGGTGCTGTTTCATAGGCTGCCTCGTCAAATATGACGATCTTTTCAGCAAACACCTTCATTGCCAGCCCGTATTTTTCGCATACTGCATACAAAAACTTGCAATCCGTCTGGCGGTCCTGCTCCATTGATCGCACCGGGATATCCTCTGCCTCGTAGTATAATGATATCCCTGCTCTGGACGCAATTTCCTCCGCGATCTCCTTCACGGTGACCTCTTCCCAGTTCTTTGTCCGTTCTTCCTCGTTGAAAGCCGTCGATCTCGGGATGGATACCGCTCCGATCGTGCAGGCAGGCGGCGGGCCGGACATGGAAATGTCGTCCACCTCAAAAGAACCACAGTAAATGCTCCAGCTGTCACCTTCCCCATCCCAATCGTGAAAGGCTGTCGTTGCGCTTATGTGGTCCCCTTTCTGCGGTGCCCAGCTCCCCATCCACTTCCTGTCCCGATCCTGCAGTGACAGGGATAATGCGTCTGATTCCCCAGATGCCGCATCCGTATATGTGAGCGACTTGACACTGCCCGCTATCTCATCCGTAATATTCACGTGTTCATAGCTTACACTAATTGATGCCCGTCTCGCCCTGCTCATCCCTGTTTCCTCCATATAGGAATATCTGTTTCGTCTGCTGGCAGATCAGGCGTATTAACCACCGTTCCCGCAGAAAAGACCGCAATATCGAGAAGTGGAAGGTTATTCTGCATCAGATATCCCGTGTACTTCTCGCTTCCGTAGACCTTTTTTGCCACCTCGTCCCAGCATTCCCCCTGTTTTGTCTTATACATATATTCACCTTTCGTTTCAAATCGGAGCTGTTCAAAATGAATCTATTTTTAAGAAAATCTTACCCGCCGGTTATTTGCCATCCATGCCTCCATCTGCCGCGCGAATTTCTCATTTTCATCGTCCAAAATTTCCTCTATTTCGTCCTTGGACGGCGCGCCGTCGTTAAACTGTATCGTGCGGCTGTTATCCACCTGAATCACGACGTCTCCCGCTCCTGCGTATGCCGCCTCTTCAACAGATGCCGCCAAAGGCTCCGCGCCCCCGGAAAGACCGTCCATGCCCAGAAGCTCCCCTGTTTTTACCCACAGATCAATCGCATTCTGGGATCCATCCAGCGGAATTGCTGCCTCTGGACCATCCTCTGCAAACCGCGCTATATGCGGTACCGTAAAAATGCCGCCGTCCGCATGACCCGGCATACCTGTTCCCGGGCTTGCGGCATATCCTGCTGTCTTTATTTCCGGCATTTTCACGCCAAGCCCCACCGCATTGAGCCCCTGCGTGAGACCCACGTTGCACGCTTCCATCACTGCATTCTGCACAACCAGCTTATTTTCCCTGATACCCGCCGCTATCTGCTCCGGGATATAGGTGCCCTGCTCCTGCAAGTCTTCCAGCATTGCCTGATACTCCGGGTTATTCCTTGCCTCTTCCCCCATCATAGCATATATCGCTTCCTGATCTCCGACCAGCGCACCGATCGCCGCCGAATCAAGCATTCCCTGTCTGATTGACTCCGGCACCGCCTTTCCGGCTTCGCGGAACTGCCTGACGGTTTCCTGTTGCTGCGCAAACTGTGGCTGCATCTCTTCCCATAGTTCTGACAATGCTGCTTTGTCAGATCGCTCCAGTCCAATATCCATTCCTTTGTAGATCAGATCCGTATCCCAGTTTAACGCGCTATTCCCTGTCGCTCCTATATTGTCAAGAGACAATCCCATCTGTTCTCTGATCTTACCATTCAGATCAATCCCGCCGATCTCATCCGCATATTGTTCTCTAATCACCTGATTCTGGAAATCGGCTACCTTTGCCTGTATTTCTCCGATCTGCTCCAGATAATTTGTCTGGAACTCATCCATCATCCTGTCGTACTCTGTCTGGTCAACCGTCCCGTCCCGAAGCATGATCCCCGCATTGGATGCCGCCATAACAAAGGACTTTCTATACTCTTCGCCTGCTGCCGCTGTCTGTTCTGCCAGCTCCGCCTGCATATTCATAAAACTGTCTGCGTCAAGAGCCCCGCCCGTCAGATACTCGGACTTCATCAGTTCCAGATTCGCGTCATACTCCGCTCCCGCCAGTGCGTTCTGAATTTCCGCCATCTGGCTCTGCAGCTGTGTAATCTTTTCCACCTCATCAATATCCAGAAGTCCGTCATTAAACGCTTCTGTTATCAGATTGTTTAAATCTGTCCCTAGCTGCTGCAGCTCATTCTGCTTCGTGGCGTAAAATTGGTTAACCTTTGTGACAATATTATTGCCTTCCAGATCGTCATCCGTCAGCACGCCCACGGCAATATTGACCGCATACTGTTTCTGCGTCAGATACTCCTGCGTGGATGCTATATAACCCTCGACCTGGCTCCTATACTTCTCCTGCTCTGCCTCCCCGAGCTCCATGCCCATGGAAATCTTCCAGTTCATTTTATTGAGGGCGTCCGTCGTGGACTTGATATCATCCGCGATTCCCTCCGCCTCGTCCATTGCCAGAACGGACTCGCGGATCATATCCAGCTCCTTGCTCTGCACGATGTGCGATGCCGTTTCCTGCAAATCTTCAAGTGAAAGTGTTATCTTTCCGAAATGGGCGTCCAGGTTCGCCCTTTTTGCCTCGTTGGACGCTTTTTTTACTGCCGTCCCGATCCCGGTAATCACACCCGCCACCGCGCCAAGCCCCATAATTGCCATCCCAACAGGATTCAATGCCCCGAGGGCACTCACCAGCGCGGACACGCCGGAAGCTACCTTGTATGCCGTAAGAGCTGACCCGATCCCTGCGATTGCCCCGGTAATCACACCCGGATTGTCAGCAAGCCACCCTCCCACAGCCAGAAAAGGCTCCGCAAAATCGCCGATTGCTTCGCCTGCTTCCTTCGTCTTCCGTACCATGGTGGGCAGTTTCTTTGTTGCAGACTCTATCATATCCCCGATTGCATCTTCATTTCCTGCCATGCTGTCTATAAACTCATTAACCAGACCGATCCCCTCTGTCAGCCCCGGTCTCAAGTCATCATAAACACTGATTCCCAGATCAGTGATCTTATTCTTTGTCATCTGCGTCTGGCTTTCCAGCGTCTTGTACCGCTGTTCAGCCTCCTTTGTCAATGCCGTGTTCTCCTCCCATGCGTCTGACGCCATCTCCAAAGCATCTTCAAACATGCCGCTGGCATTAGATGCCCGCAGCAGGGTATCTCTCAGTCTCACTTCTGTCAGCCCCATCTCATCCAGAACCGCGATTGCGCTCTTCCCGTTTCTCTCTGTATCACCAAGCCCGGAAAGGAAAGCATTAATAGCTGTAGTGGCATCTTCTGTAAAAGCCTTCTTAAACTCACTTCCCGTCATGCCTGCCACTTTTGCATAGTTTTTCAAGCCTTCTCCTGTTTCCACCGCCATCTGCAGCTTTGTTAGCATTTTTGAAAATGCTGTACCGCCCGCCTCTGCCTCGATTCCTACCGATGATAATGCCGCAGAATAAGCCATGATGTCCGGCTCTGACAATTTTACCTGATTGCCCGCTGCCGCAATCCTCATTCCCATCGACACGATATCCGACTCGGTAGTCGCCATGTTATTTCCCAGCTCTACCACTGTGCTTCCAAGTTCATCAAATTTATCCTGCTGCATATTTACAATGTTTGCAAACTGTGCAAACTCTGTCGCCGCCTCGTCGCTGGTCAGGTTCGTAGCCACATCCATGTTTGCCATCGTTGCCGAAAATTCAATGATATTTTCGTTGCGGATGCCAAGCTGACCGCCTGATTCCGCGATTGCCGACAATTCCGCCGCCGTCATTGGAATTTCTTCTTTTGCCATCCTCCTTAAATCAGCCCGCATCTGCGCCAGCTCTTCACTTGTCGCATTTACTGTCTTTTTTACGCCAGCAAAGGCAGACTCAAACTCTGATCCCACATGAATGGAACCAATCAGCCCGGCAGATATCCCCGCACCCGCCATACCTGCCATAAGCTCAATGCTTTTAAAAGATGCCTTTGCCGCCTTCTCCAACCCAGAAAAGGCGGGCTCGGCATCTTTCAGCCCCCGGCTTATCTTCTGCCCCATGGAGCCGTATGTGCCGTTTGCCAGTTCTGCAGACTTTGCCGCCTGCTTCGCAATATCACGCAGCTCTTTCTTAGTCAGCTTTGTGCTTTCATAAAACGACTTTTCAACTTCTCCTGCGATTTTTATCGCCAGTTCGTACTCTTTGCTCTTTGGCAATCCGGATCACCTCCTTCGCGATCTCCATCAGTTCATCAATCGGTAATGACATAAAATATTCCAGACTGCCGTATCCTGCGGCGGTCATCTGCAAGCAGAGCCGCCGCATCCCCGGCGCATCTTCCGGCTTTATTCCTGTCTGAATAAAAAACTTGTCACACGCCCCCTTATCGCCATCGCCGCATAGGGCGGGAGCTGGTCGAAAAACTCAAGCGGGAGCCCCGTTGCGAGGTTTGCCATGTTCAGCGCATACTCCAGCGTAAACTCCTGCGTGGCATCCACATTCCCGCTGCGGGACATTCTTCTGTTGATTGCCACCATATCCGCCGCTTTGATCTCGTGCAGCCCTGTCAGGTCGATCCTGTCATAAGTTTCGCCCTCAAACCTGACCGGCTTTTTTAACGGAATCACCCAGAAATCTTCCACTTCGCCGCCCATGACCTCCGCTTTCTCTACCACTGCCACATCTGCCTGCTCTTTTTCCATCTTATCCATTTTCTGCACCTGTCCTTTCCTTCCTGTTGTTTTTCCCTTTAACACTGCTTCATGATATCCTTGAGCAAATCCTTCCCGGCTACCTTGTACACGCTGTTCAGCTTATCCAGCTCCAGCATCGTCTCGCCGTCGATCTCCGCCAGAAGATAGGTCAGTTCCAGTGTAATCGAGGCATTCATCAGATCCCCGATCTTTACCGTCCCGAACTTGGCAGCCGTCGGGTGTCCCCGGAATACAAAACGCATCGCGGACGTGCTGATTGTCCCGCCTGTCTCGCGGTTCCGCTGCTGGACGGAAGAGCGGAGCACCACCTTTGACTGTTCGCCGGTGTTTAACATGGTAAAGAAATCCCTGTCAATCATCCTGAACGGGATTTCCTGCGACATGCTCTGAAACATGCCCACTACTGATGTATTATACTCCCCAAGAATTCCAGCACCGGACACTGCTGCCGTCATTGCCTGCAGTTCTGCGATATTGACCTCCGCCGTCGTGCCCATGATCCTGTTCGCATCATTGTAGACCCTGAAATTATTGATTACCTCCGGGAATACGATCCCGCTGTTATTTGTCTCTATCATTATGCCGCACCTCCTGTCGCCGATAAGCTGTCTTTCAGAAGCTCAGGATCGAACTTAAGGATGAACACGATATCCTCCGCCGGCGTAAAGGCCGCCATATAGATATGGAAGATCACCTGTCCTGTCAGCACATTCTCCACGCTGTTCTCTTCCTCATTGTACTCAATCCTGCCGCCCGCCAGTTTCCCGGCGGATATGTAACTGTTCAGACGGATATTCTCAGAGTCAACGATGCTCTCGATCAGCCGGAAGTTTGCCGGGCTGTCCACCTTCTCGCTGTATATCGTGATCAGGCTGTTAGCCATCCACGAGAACATCCTCCTGCACGCGATCCATCTGTCCTTCATGTCTGTCCCCTCCGGGTAAATGGATGTGTTGTTGCCCCACGACCGCCAGTTTCCCTCGCTTATCAGCGTCACCACGCCGACCCCGCTTAAGGTGTTTGCCTGCTCCCTGTCCATAAATATCTCTGTCCCGTCTGCAAGCACCGCTTTATCCACTGCCAGTAGCTTATTTGACAGATACAGGCTGGGAACATTGTCGTTGGAAGCATCCGTATGCGCCGCCATCGCCCCGAACATGGCGGAGTAATACAGCCGCTTTCCTGCTGCCTCCACCATGGGCCACAGCACGATTCCCTGCTCATCCTGATAGCCTGTCTCCTCCTTCACTTTCGGGACATCCGTATACAGCCTAGTATCTTCCGTCGGCAGATCAAGCAGGCACTCCGCCTTGAATACGCCGTTGATATATCTGCTCTTTGCCAGCATGACAGCCCCTACTTCCGGGTCGTGGCTCCATCCGGGTGCAAGCAGGAACGCCGGTACCATCCCTGTCCGGGGATAAACCTGCCTGATCGCTTCTAATCCGCTCTCTTTTCCCGTCTTCACATCATAACCGCCAATGACGTCCTCTGCCGTCACCTTGGACGGGTCAATGCTGGCAGATTCCACCGTCACGCCCGTCAGCGTCTCCGTCTGCTCAGACAACAATGTAATTACCAGCTGTCCCTTCTCGTTGAATGACAGCACATAATCCACATCGTTCTCCAGCGTAGTCTCTCCTGCATTTACCCTGACGCTGTCTTTCAGCACGCCCGTCAGATCGTCTGCCACAGCCTGGCTGTTTACAACGCTGTACTCTTTCACCCCATTATCTTTCCTGTGCTTTTGGGGATCCAGCACATTAATAAATACAACCGGCGCCACCTGATAAGCAATAAAACCGGCATACATAGACTGGCACAGCGTATATGCCGAGAAATCCTCGCTGTAGCCGAGTTTTCTTTTCGCCTCAGTAATGCTCATGCATAAAACCGGGACATTTACCACTGCGTCAGGATTCTCTGCCAGATTGACCGGCGCGGTGCCGATTACCACCTGGAGGCCTGAACTGCTGACCGGCTCCGCCGTGTCTGTCCCCTCCTCAACAACGCGTACCCCGCGATAATATTTGTCGCTCATGCTTGTGCTCCTTTCCCGGCATATTCCAATGCCCGCTTATAACATACGCTTTCCGCAGACTGCTGATCAGTCAGCGCCCTTCTCACCCGCGCTGCGTCCTTCGTCCCCACCAGCAGCTTTTTGGCTGCAGGCAGCTCGGTTACCAGCCGCTGCATCTGCGGCGTCAGCCCGTTTCTGTATACTGTACCCGTCATTGCCATTCCTGCAACGGCAGGGCCTAACCAGATCACAGCCTTCTCCTGCCGTTCTGCCTGCTTCTTTGCCGTCTCTTCCCGTTGCGACGTCGCAACACTCTTTTTCTCAGACATATCTGTCCTCCTTTTCCACAAAAAATGTCTCCCACTTCATTGTCATGCCTCCCGCGAAGTATGGATACCTGTCCTCATCATCCAAAAGCCACCCTATCCCAGCTTCCTGATCCAGCCTGTGCTTTCCCTGCAGGACGGGATCCCTGATAAAACGCTCTGCGATTTTGTGCATCGCATTTAACAACTCCTGCTGCCCCTGATTCTGCTCCTCATCATTGAATACCGCAAGAATCAGCATCACGGAAACGCTCTGCGCCCCGCTGAACATTCCACCCGATTCAGCTTTTACGATACAAAACGGATAGGGATCCTCCTCCGTTTCTTCTTCCTCCGGCATGAGCGCTCCCTTCCTGATTGTCTGCCGCCGTTTCGGAATGTCTTGACAGTACGCCCGCATCGGCGCCATCTTTCCCGCCGGATCCTTAAAGCGCATGTTGGCGAGTATTTTCTCAATTTCCTCTGCCAGATCCTTCTGTAACTGCAGCACCGTCATGTTGATCCTCCTATCACCGCATTCATGTGCTTATGCAGTCGAAAGGTAAGTTCTTCCTGCAGTTCCGTGTACATCCCTTCCCTTTCATAAACCATCTCTGCTGCTTTTGCTTTAGACAATGACACGATTTCCTTGATTGCTTCGCGGCCTTTTGTGTTTCTCCCCGGCATATGTTTCTTCATATACTTTCCTGGAACTCGCTGAAAAACACCTTCATGACCGCTTTTCATCTTCGCCATGAATGCTTTGTACACGCTCTGCCCATTTTGCACTTCAAGTTCCTGCAGCATAGACGCTCTCAGGATTTTTACCCTAGCACCGTTTCTTTTACTGCCTTTTCGGTGTTGATAATATTTTCCAACTCCAAGAGGCTCTCCCCTTACAGTGAGTGTCGCACCAATATTCCTGACCGTACTATTTTTCTTTTTAATGTCTGCTTTTTTAAATCCTTTGAGCGTATAGGTGTCATGGACCTCTTCATATATCCTGTCTTTTGCTAGTCCAGCCACTTCATTAACCGCTTTCTTTAAGACATCCTGCATTCTGTCCTCTTTGCCAAGTTCCGCCAGCCTTTTTTCAATCGCGCTTACCGCCGCCGGATAAGGCTCAATCTCAATTATCATGACCTTTTCGCCTC
The DNA here is from genome assembly GCA_009774215.1 of Lachnospiraceae bacterium. Lineage (GTDB taxonomy): Bacteria > Bacillota > Clostridia > Lachnospirales > Lachnospiraceae > UBA3282. The sequence continues at coordinate 43,360 of VSNH01000004.1, read as the reverse complement.
CAGATTGATCGAGTATATCCCGTCCTCGTTGTCTGCCTCTGTGATTTCATATTTTTTCCCGTCCAGATCCAGAAGTCTGCCGGGCGACGGAAGAGGACCAAAGTCCTCAGCTGCGACATAAAAGAGAAGCTGCTTTTTATGCAGCTCCGCATCTATGCCCCGCCGGATTCTCTTTTCCCTCTCCGTCAGTTCATTCTCATCAATGATGATCAGAACCGTTTCACCGTTGATCTCATGCTCTTCCCCGAACTCCTCAAAGTTGAGGAACACACTTTTGATATCACTTCTGAGGACATCCTTAAAAGTCTTCACGCGTTGATCTTTACCCATACGGTCCCGCTTTCCGCCGGGGATTCCGCCGCCACATATCCTGCCAGCGTGTTATCCGTCTTCGTTGTCGTAATGCCATCTGCGGAAAGATACACCACCGTGCCGACAGCCAGTGCTACCTTATCTTTCTTCGTGAACTCGTACACGCCCGACACATGAACCGATCCTAACCCGCCCGGCTCAATATCCGTCCCCGCTACGCCGATCCTGCTGCCCATTGTCAGGACGTCTCCCGCCTCGATCTTATTCTCTGTCGCATTCACATAATCAAGGGCTTCTCCCCTGTGCCAATATTTTGCTTTCATCCCGCATTCCTCCTTACGCAAGCTCAACCGTCATGTTCACCGCCACACCCGGATTTTTGATCGCTCCGCGGTAGTCCATCACATTCACAGCCCAGTCAAGATAAATGTCCCACACAAACCCAAGCGTTCCGGGTACTTCCGACCGCCTGATGTTGGGCACATCCTGCCCGTTCAGATAATCCACCTCCACAAAATCCGTGTCCTCTTTTTCACCGACCAGCCACCACGGCATTACATTGCCGAATCCTCCGCACAAGGCGTTGATCGTGGGATCTTCGATTACCTCAATGCTTTCCCTATACTGATACAGCGGGTTTACCGCCTGTGTGTTACCGGCGGTGTTAATCGTCGGGCTGTAAAACATGGTGTACATGTCAAATTTATAACCACTGGGTACAATCAGTGCCGCCGGCCGGATCAGGCAAACCTCTCCAAACTCATCTTTCTGGTTCGTAAGCGCCATGATCATGCCCTGCACAGCTTCCCTCGTAATGCCCGTCCCTTTTGCAAGCAGATTGGAATGCTTTTTGCAGAACAGCTTGTCACCGTCATAGATCGCGCTATCCTCGATCAGTTTCTGGTAGCACTGCTTGTTCTGCGTCTTGCGGGCGGAAGCGGCATACTTTGCAGGCATACGGGTCACCAGATCCACGTCGTCATTGATAAACGCCTGTCTGGACATGGTAAACTGCCTGCCGTATGTTTTCAGCTTACGGGTCGGACGCTTTCCATCTTTCCATACATCATGTTTCAGCTCGCCGCCTTCCGGCACTTCCAGCAGTTCTCCCGCAGGGCCGGACAGATAATTGTTATCGTGTGTCTTAAAATCCTTTAAGGTGCCGCGTTTCGTCCATCTGTCAAACGTGACCGCCGCTGTTTTATGCCCTTCCACATAAGCCTTGTTGATGGCATTGTCCATGATCGTCGGGAAAGCCGCAGTAGGATTGTAGAACTGCCTCTGCACTAAAGTAAACAGTTCATCCGCGCTCTTTCTCCTTACGCCGCTCTCTCCCTCCGCTTCCAGACACTCTGCTGCCAGGTCTTTCAGGGACATCCCCATCAAATCCCTGGCTCCGGGAGCGGCATTCTGTATCTGCACGCCGCCGCGCATAATCAACGCATCCGCCGCGGCAGCCCTGAACTTATCCTGCTCATCTGTCTCCACGACGACGCGCCCGCCAAGGGGAGCCCCATTTTTCCGCATCTGCTCAATCACTGCTGCGCGCACATCCTCTACGGATCTGCCCTCTTCGATAAATCCCTTCATCTGATTGTCCAGACCAAATTCCCGGCACATGGACGTAATCTCTGACACCCTCTGTCTCTCCTGCTGCCGGATCTGATCCGCATTAAACTGACCTTCCGATTCGGTTTCCGGAAGTCCTTTTGCCGCCCCTGCCCGCTGCTGATTTCTCTCCTCCGGACTTCCGCTTTCCTGTTTTTCTTCTGCCGCAATCTCCGCTTCCAGCCGGTCAATCTCCCGCTGGAGGGACTCAAACTCCTGCCTTTCCTCCTCGCTGAACTCCCTGTGCTGCGACTTCGCACCATCCAAGAGCGCCCGCTGCCGCATAATCTTCTGCTGTTTCTGTTTCTTTTTGTCCATCTCTTTTTCACTTCCTCCTGTCATATTTTTATTTACGATGAGCTGCCTTTCAAACTGCCGAATGGTCTGCTCATTGTTCCCTTTTGCTCTTCCGACCCCTACCGTCGGGTCTGCCGGAACACTTACCACTGAAATCTCGTAAACTTCCCACTTTTTTGCAATGCTTGCCTCTCCCTTAAACCTTCCATCCGAAGACAATGCGTTTGCCTTCACATCTTCCCATACGGACACTGCATATCCAACCGATACCCCTTTCAGCGTCCCGGATTTTACCTTCTGGTAAATCTTTTCTGATTCTTCATCTGTATCAAATTCAATCTCCGCCATTCCCCTGCCGTCTTCAATCCATGCCCGCAGCACTTTTCCGATCACCGCATCCCGGTTGTGGTTAAAAAGGACGCATCCAATCTCTTTTACGCGGGCAAGATCAACGCAGCCTTCCGAATGGTCCAGAATCTCCACGCCCCACCATCTTTCGTAAGGCTCCTCGCTGGAAAAAGAAAGGATGAATTTCCGTTCGTTCCCTTCCCCTTCCTTTGCCCGGATAAAACCTGCTACCAGCTCACGGCTTGCCCTTCCCGTTTCCGGCGCCGACCTTCTGTTTATTTTTGTATAGTGATTCGTTCCCAAACATCACACCTCCCATATTTAATCCTTTGTTTTCCGCGTACTCCAAGACCTCCAGAATATCCTCCATCTGCTCTCTCCAATCCCTGCCGTTTTCCGCGGATATCTCTTTAAATGTTTTCTGACCCGTGGCAATCGCAATCTTATTCGCCGTTGCCTCTTTCGCCGGGTCAATCCACTTCTTGGGCGCTTCCGTCCACTTATGTGCAAGATATCTGTCCTTCTTTGACCAGAAGTCTTTCACGTTTACGATTCCAGTGAGCACGCAGGATATCACGAACGTCTCGTAAATTTCATCCATAATTTCCAGCAACAGCTCCTTTTCGTCCGCATAGGTCAGCCCGTCCTCGATCATTCCCTGTCTTGCCGAGGAGTAATTTGTCTGGGACATATCCCTGCTGGTTGCCTCATATGACAGCCCCTGTCCGGCTCCTATCATGTGCTGCATCAGCTTAATATACGTTGCGGCATCGGTTGCCTGCCCATTTGGATTTACTATCTCAATTCCGTCGCCCGGAGCCAGTTCCCGGATCATCCCCGGAACGATTGTTTTTCCCTCATAGGATGCCTTTCCCTCGCCGGTTACCCTGCCTCCCCGCCCCGGTCCGCTACTGGGATCCGTCTTTTTAACAAAAACCGCAAGACATGCCGCAATCCGCTCCTTTACCGATACCGCCGTCATAAATTCGTTTGTATCACGGATTCTTGTCACCGTCTGTCCCAGATCCGACATCTCCCGGATCTGGGACGGTCTTCTTTTTGTAAAATAAAAGATCACATCTTTCGCCTCCACATAAACTGGATTCAAAATCTGCGATCCCTCGATATCATACTGTCTGAACCAGTATCCCATCGGACGGTTCCATCTGTTGTATTCAATGCCGCCCACTACTTTATTGCCCTTGTCCCTTGGCATGATCTGTGACACGTCAAGTTCATCCACCTCCAATGTCTGTACCTGGAATGGAATAAATCCCTGATCCGTGTACCTTTTCAGTATAAATATCCCGCCGTCAACCTTTTTCCGCTGTACACACATCCGCATGATCTGGTTGAAACACTGCGTTCCTGTCACATCACAGTTTTGTTTCTTGCACCACCGTTTCCATGCTGCTGCCAGTACCCTATCTGTCTCCGCTTCCTCAGTCTTGGGTGTAAGCGCATAACCGCTGCCAAAAACATTCCTCTTAAATGCGCTGACAACAGAATTAAGCATATCCGAATTTCTTTCGAGATCCCTTGCCCTTGCCCTGACCGTCTCCCGGCTGTATCTGTCCGTTATCTCCGCAGACTGATTCACTGCCCGCCAGCTTGCACTCCCGTTCCCATATCCCGCCGCGTCATAGTTCCTTATCTCATCCCCATATCTCCGCCATGCCGCCCGTCTTGCACCCCACTCCGGGGCGAAAAACGATATCACATTATCCAGTACATTCATGTTTACCTCCCGTCAAAAACTCCAAGATAAGTGCTATCCATCAGACCATCATTCTGATTAGCCAGCTGCGCCTGTAAATCCCTCTGCATAGCTAACAGCGTGTCCAGATCAGCACGGGTCAGACTTCTTGATCCTATCTTGTAAGACTGCCCTCCTACAAGTATATTGCTGATTGCATTGTTTACCTCGATCAGTCTCTGCTCCGCCGTCAAATCTTTTCCCATAATACCCTACCCTTCAATCCAGTGTTCATTTGCTTTGATCCAGCTTTCTTCCGGGCTATCCTTTTCCATCTGCGTCTTCTGCTTCACTGCCATTCTTTCCTTCTCGTCCATCTCTTCTAAATGCAGTGATCTGACGCCCTTAATGTCCGCTGCCGCATAAGCGTAAACCTCCGCATCAAGGTAGTGGTTCGCCGCATGGGTTGTTTTCTTCACCCATGCCAGTTTCTTTTTCCCATTGCTCATGCGGACGCTGACTTTGTGCTCTGCCGTTACCTGTTCCGCATACTCCTGATCGCAGTCCTTGTGAACCATCCATGAGCCTTCCCCGTTTTCGCGCTGCATCCTCGCGGCAATCATATCCTTGTATTTACCGCCATCCACAAGCACTAACTGCATTCCATATGCCTTGCTGTCCGGCTTGTTTACCCTCGACATCCTGTAATGTGACTGCATCGGTTTTGACGCCCCTTTGCATGGTAGAGCCCAGTCTGTATTATTCATACAGAAATCATAAACATCATCGGTCTGGTCGCCGGAATCCACCAGAGCCAGACCGACGATCATCTCCGTGCCGTCATTCGTGGCATACTTTAAATTCATGTACCGCTCCACTTCGCGGTAGGAAAACGCCTGCCCATGTATCACGTTTTGGCTTGTTGAAAAATTGCCCCATGCCCGGATCGTCCAGTACAGGCAGTTTTCCTGTACGTCCACGCCTCCCGTAAGCAGCTTCGTCCACTCTGGAAGAATGCCCTCTTCCAGTTCCGTCCGCCGCTCCATCACCAGATCGGCGCTGGTCTTAAGCTTCGTGTCCTCCCATGGTTCTGCAAGCCAGCTGTTGACAAAGTTCTGAAAGTCTTCCGGGTCATCTTTTGTTTTTAAAAATTCTTCCGCTACCGCCTCCCATGAAACAAAAACGCTGTAAAGCGAATTGATCCAGAATCCGACGGTTTTCGGCTTCCCCTTCCCCCTCTTTTTTACTACCCGCCACTCCCCTTTTAAGAGCATACCCGGCTTGTCTGCGTTAGTGATCACGCAACCGCACTCTTGGCAGACATAAACCGCACTCTGCGCCCTTTCGTATGGGCTCAGTGTCTTGTCTTCATCCTTGTCAAATATAATCTGCTTGAATCGGAGTTCAATCATTTCCCTACAATGCGGGCATGGTACAAAGTAATGCCGCACCTCGTCCGCACTTTCGTGAAGCCGCCATATATAATTTGTTTTTAATGTCGGTGTAGAACATGCATATAATTTGCTCTGTGAGCTGTATGTTTTCAACCTTTCTTTTGCCAGATCATAAGGCGAGGCCTCCTTCTGGCTTGCCCCGCCCATCTTGTCGATCTCATCAAAAAAAAGATATTTGATTGCCACTGATGCCAGTTTTGCCGGTGATTCTGCACCGCGCAGATAAACGGACATCCTTTTGAATTTCAGCAACAACTGTTTTGACTTTGTTTCCAGAAATATCTTCTTTATTTCTGGGATCAGCCGGAATGCCGGTTTCAGTTTCCCGTTCGATATATCCTTTGCCAAATCGTCGCTCGGGTATACGATCATTGTCGGCGCTGGCAGCATCATCAGAATGTAGCACAAAATGTTGATCATTGCCTCCGTGCCGCCTATCTGCGTGGACTTACAGAAATAAATCTCCCTCACATGCGGATCCAGATATGTGTCCATGATTCCGACGAGATAAGGCGTTATGCTGTTTGACCACCGCCCCGAAATGTTGCTCGCCTCATCCAGTACCCTGTACTTTTCCGCCCACTCAGATATGGGCAGTTGTTCCGGCGGTACCAGGGTCTGTTTTATTACCCTCTGAAACAGTTTTTTTGTCTTTATGCGTGACCTCGATCTTTGGCTCACTCTAGTGCCTCCCCGTCATCCGCTGTCTCCTCTTCGTCATCCTCGTAATCCTGTATCGCAATCCCGTCTATTTCGTCAGGGTCATATTCCGACAGTTCCTCCAAAGTTGCCAGCATCTCTTTCTGTATGATCTCCGTCAATCTGCCCAAATCAGTCTCCCCCACCGCCTTCATTGCCACCCGTGGGGAAACAGCCAGCATGCGGTTACGGAACCTCAATAGCATGTCAGACAGAAAGCCTTCCACATCTGCTGCCTCGTGAAGTTCCCTCCGCATCTTTCTCAGCTTCAAAAGCGAAATCTGTTTTTTCACTTCCTCATGCTGAGCCTGCACTTCCTCCTTCGAGATAGATGCACTCCTTCCCATTTCCGCATTTACCTTGTAATCAATGTATTCTTGAACGCATCTTTCTAGGTTATATCCCGTCGCTTTTCCGTCCCTCCGGCAAAACACTCCTTCCTCCCGTAGCTGGCGGATTCTGCGGGTTGAGATGCCAAGACACTGAGATAATTCTTTCTGGCTTACTTCCACATCTGCATTGCCTCCTTTTGCTCCTCCAAAAGCGGAAGGAAGTACCCTAAATTTTTTTCTGAAAAAGAGAAAAAGGCTGCGCCTTCCCCGACCCGCACCCCGGGTATGGGTGGGGAAGTACCTACGACATGCCCAGGCAAACAAAAAACACCAGATTTCTCTGATGTTTTCCGCCTTTTGTTCCCTTTCTTCACTATATCATGCTACTATAATACCACATGTAGTAATGCAAAATCATGCCATCTTTTTATTATTTAATTTTTTCCCTTTACATTCTTGCCACAAATTGTTTAAATTCCTGTAGCTCATTTTTATCAATTAGAATATCGAAGTAACAATATTCTTTACCCCTGATGATATACCAAATACGTTTAAGTTTTTCTTTTAATGACATTTTCCCTTTATCCTGCCTAAAATAAAAACTATCGCTTACAAGCTGTAGCGAAAACTCATTATCCTCATCGTCAAACTTTAAAACGACTCCATTTCCGCATCCACATTTGCAAAATGTCACATGTTCACTTTGTTTCATTATCATTCTCCCCGTTCCGTTTTATGAACTCCTCCATAAACTCTCGGATCACCTCTGCCTGAGACCGGCCTGCCCGGTCACAGGCCTCCTCAAATTGTTCAACAGTATCCCGTTTCAGCTTGAATCCCTTAGTCATGTAACCCGCTTTCTTCTGGTACTTCTCACTGGCTATCGTCTGTTTCGACGGATTACCTTTCGGCACGACTCTCCCTCCTTTTCACGATCCCCGCATAGATTAGCTTCACAACTCCGATTGTGATAAAAAAGATTCCTAACTTTAATAACATATTTACACAGATGAGCTTCCATGGTATAGTTTAGGTAACAGGAAGGGCTTTCGCCCTCCTGTCAGCTTAACAGCTTGTCGAGAATCAGTAGAATGATTCCGATAACCAAGTCCGTCAGTGCACCGAGTAGCCAGCTCTTATATGTGCTGTCGGACTTTTTATTTTTGCTCACCTGTCTCTCACCTCCTTACAATTATATAATATCATATGGTTAACCATATGTCAACATCTTTTTGTTTTATTACATATATTCCTCAACAATGTGCGGTTTGAATGTATACAGGAAAAGCGCCGTTCTCGATATCTTACCCGCCATTCCCTGTACTGCATAAGCCATCTTTTTAAACTCCTCCTCCGGCAAAAACATACAGTATGTATCAAGCAGCGCATCCATCCCTGTCAGATATTTGCGCATCTCCCCGATCAGCTGTAATGCTTCCGCATTTCTCGGAATGTCCACTACCATCCTCTTAGCTGGGTTCAACCCATACACAGGAATCGTCCTTGTCTTCGCCTCAATAGCCTCCGGCACCTTCTCCGTCCGGGTATTTACTGGTATTACAGCCTTTTTCTCTGACGTCTGCCGCTCCTGTGCTGTCTCCGGCTTTTCCTCCTTCGCTCGGAAGTAGAAGTCTACAAGATACTCGTATACTTCCCATGCTTTATCAGTGTTGAGGCTTTTGGCGTGGAGTAATGCGCCTTTCTCTGTCCAGAGATACAGCATTTTAGCCTGTTTTGCCACAAGGTCCGAATTTGTTACCTTGTTCTTAAAATCTCTCAATTCATTTCCAGTAAGTGAAATATAGTGCTTGCCTTCTACAAATCTCATTCGATTATAGTTAAAATTTTTCTTTATGCGACCTAAATCAGTCTCATATGCTTCCGCAAGCTGTTCACTAGTTAATACGCGCTGCCCTTTAACTTCTACTGCCTGTAAATTATTCATTGAACTCTCCTCCTTTTAGTGCCATTGTGTGGCACTATTCTTTTGTGCCATTATATGGCACTATATTTATAATGTCAAGAACATCTTAGGAGTTTATAGAATATGTTCAGTACTCGTCTTAAAGAAATGCGTAAACTCAGAGGCTATACGGCCCAATATATGGCAACCCAACTTCATACAGGTATTAGAAATTATCGAAAATATGAAAGTAATGATGCTAAACCGACCCTTGACGGGCTTATTTTGCTTGCCGATATCTTAGATGTCTCCATAGATTATCTTCTTGGCCGAGATAATTTTCTTCGTGCTCATGGAATCAACTTGGAGGAAAATGCTTGAAATGACTGGGCTACTGTGTTATATTGAACGTAACGAGGGAAAACCATAGATGCGGCTACCCTCAACAATGTATAAACTGTTATATGTTAACAGCCGTCACTATTGGTGGTAGTGGCGGCTATCTTTTTCCCTTGAAGACTGTGTAACACAGCCCCACAAGGGCGACAATGAATATTCCAACTTGGACTAAGTCCGCATATGTAATATACATTGGCATCCCTCCTTTCTTTCGTCTGGAGGGTAGCCCCTCCGAAACGGAGGGCAGCCGCCTTGGCTCTATGGTTCTCCCATGTTTTTTATCCTATCACAACACTGTTTTTTGCGCAACTACTCTGTCTCACGGAGTTTCCTCTGGTGAATCCCGGTTATATCCTCCAATGTGTCCCACACTCGAATACTTCCTTCACTTTCTCCACTCTCGATTTTTTTATAATGTCGTAACCCAATATTCAGCTTATCCGCCATCTGCTGCTGTGTTAGCCCTGCTGCTGCTCTGGCTTCCTTTAAATTCTTTCTCATGCTCTCCCCTCCCCTACTAGTATAGCGTATTGAAAGTTCTTGTGTAAATAATGTGTATCTGCTATAGTGGTTTTATCAACCGGTATGGAGGACAAAACTATGGGCAGAAACAAAAAAAACGGAAACATCATATTGAAAGATGACGACCGCGAGGTTCTGGAAAAAATCGCTCGATCCCAGACTGCGGAATACTGTAAGGTACAACGCGCAAAAATTATCCTTTATAGCGCAGATGGAATGTCCAACACTGAGATAGCGAAGACAATCGGTGTCCACCCTAACACAGTAGCTAATTTCGTCAACAAATATATAGCTGCAGGGCTTGAGTATACAATGAATGATGCTGCCCGGTCTGGTAAACCAAACTCCATAACAGATGAGGAAAAGATCTGGGTCACCAACATTGCATGCACAAAGCCAAAGGATCTGGGCAGGGCACAGGAACTGTGGACATACCGCACGCTGCAGCAGTACATTCAGTCCTGCTGCGTAGAAGCGGGATACCCCAAATTGAAGAGTATTTCCCATGCTACTGTTCGCTCCATTCTTGAAGGCAATGAAATAAAGCCCAATAAGATCAGCTATTACCTTGAACGGAAGGATCCCGAGTTTGAGACAAAAATGCATGACGTCCTCCTTGTATATAAGCAGGTAGAGATGTGCTTTGACAAAGAAGGGAATCTTGTCATCAACATGGAAGATCCCAAAACAGTGACTGTCTCCTATGATGAGAAACCTGGCATCCAGGCTCTTAAGAACATAGCACCGGACCTTCCGCCGACACAGACACACGGTACTGTCGGAAGGGATTATGAGTATAAACGTCTGGGGACATTGTCCTTACTTGCAGGAATGGACCTGCTTACGGGAGAAATTATCCCCCTTGTAAGTGATACCCATAAAAGCTCGGATTTCATTTCATGGCTCCGTAAGCTTGATGCGAAGTATCCGGAACATGATACAATACGGCTTGTCCTGGATAACCATTCCGCCCATACATCCAAAGAGACTCAAAAATATCTTGCAACAAGACCGGGGAGGTTTGAATTTGTATTCACACCCAAGCATGGTTCATGGTTGAACCTGATTGAAAGTTTCTTTGGAAAGATGGGGAAGCAATGTCTGAAGGGCATCCGTGTCGATTCCAAAGAGGAACTGGAAGAACGGATATATCAGTATATTGCCGAAATCAACGAACATCCGGTAGTATATCATTGGACATACAAAATGGATGAGCTTGAGATATGATTTTCCACATAAACTTTGAATACGCTATACTAGATTTCTCCCAGATATACCCCGACTTTCGATATGATCTTCTTTACAATCCTCTTCATCTGCCGCTCGGAATATGCAACCTTATCTATTTTGGTATAAGGCATGTTCCGGCGCTGATCCGACCAGAAGCGTGTCTTCATTACTTTCTGCTCCTCTGCATTTAAATTCCTGTAAACCAGCTCCACAGCCTCGATCTCTTTCTTTAGTCTTTCTGCCCGTTTCGATGTCATTTTAAAGGCTTTTGCCTCTGTAACTGATTGCGGCTTGCTATAATCTTCCGATAAACTCACTCCCGTAGCCGGATTCGAGGATGATGCCATTACCTGATCTATGTACTCTTTATATTCTTGTTTGGATGATGGATATCTCCGAATAATGATTTCTACTATGTGCCATGCGTCACGATCGATCATATCGGTTTTCATCCCCCTTTCCGGCGGGACTGCTGCCCCGCCTGCTGCCGCGTTTACTGTTACCGTGATATACTAATTGAGGTAGTGTCATCATTCCTGCTGTGTGCCATTTACGTCTCTGGCTTTTCACATCTCTCAAACCCTATTACCCAGACCCACGGGTTTGCATTCCAGCTGTATAAGTCCTGCTGCCTCTTGGGGATTGTGGAATCCCATAACGCCTTCATTGCCCCTAATGAATCTGTGTAGCAATTATACATATCTGTGTTGCGTTTCCATGTATATCCGGCAGGGCAATCATATAATCGGATGCCTTCATCATGCACATTTTTAATATCCCTCAGCCGCTCCGCCCGTACATCCGTTACTTTTAGCCAAATGCGGGCGGCCTGTTTCGGCATATGGATTGACGGCGTCCAGCTCACTCTTTCCGGCCGTGGATGGCTTGCTTTATACACGAAACATCCTTCTGACTCACAGTCCCCGTCATCGTATACTACAGGTTCTATATGGCATGACGGCCCTTCATCCATGCACTCTACACACGGCAAAAACGCCCACGTTTCCCGGATATACAGGATGTCTCCCGGCTGATATGGCGGCTCACAAGGGCAAAGCCTTTCATTCCCTCTTGGTTTTGTTATATATCCATTCGGATGTACTTCAAATGGGTGCTTTACCACCCGCCGCGTTACCGTCTTTCTACCGTCCAGAATCGCCAGAACCATGTCTGTGTTGAATAAAATTGGTAATACTCTGCCCATGGTTTTCTTCACCTCCACTCTTTCATCTAATGCCGCCGGATTTTGCAATTTCGATTGCTTTTTTGAAGCCTTCTGATACGCCAAGCTCTTTCTGATCCTCGTATGCTTCCCCGCTCTCTTTCCAGCGCTCGGATTCTGCCTCCAACTGCTCCACAACCTTATCCACGTCATAGGCGGTAGGTTGTCCCTCAAAATAATCAAAGAATATTCCTTTGAGCATTGTCATATCTTTGTGCTCAATAGCAAACTGTATTCCGCTATCATTTTGTGCAATAAAATCTAATAATCTTTCGTTTGCCGAATCTGCATCAATCAGTCTCATTCTCTTTCACCCCATTGTCACACAAAAACTGGTTATATCCTGCATGTGTCATCCTCCCCTTAATTCTTCAATGCGGCTTCGGCTGATTCTTTTGTAAGGAAAATACTTTTGCCGATACTGTTTTTCGAATAAAGATTGTGATTATCATCAGCAATATCTTTTGTCTGTATCACTAATTCGTTCTCGTTCCTAATAGCAATCCCAATTACTCGCATTGGTATAACCGGCTCTTTCTTTCCTTTGTTGATTCGGTACACCGTATCCCCCACCGCAACCGGAAGTTTCAGCAGTTTCCCTTGTTCCTCTAATTTCTGATATTCTTTTAATTTTTGCAGATTTGCCCATATCTTCACCATTTCCAGCCCAGAGAAACTCCTTTTTTCTGACTCCGCAAGCTCTTTGCCTTTTTCTGCATACAGCCTGTCAATCTCCCTGAGCTGCTCCGGCGTAAGACCGATGTCTTCATATTCTTTCAGCCGCTCTCTTAAATCGGCCATTGCCCATAAATTTGCATAGAATGATGCAATAAGCACTTTTATGCTCTTTTTATTACTTAGATGATCAATTCCATACGACAAGTAGTTTTCCATATATTCATCAAACTCTTCATCATCTGTAAACTCCTCCTGCATATCTGCATATTTAGACAGTAATTTCTTTGCCACTTCCCTCGCATCAATGTCTGCGTCATAATCACGATATCTTGCCCTGCCGTCTTTCGCATAACATGAATTGTGTGCCAACTCATACATACTCATTTCCGATACATCTTTATTTGTTGTCAATCTCTCCATATTTTCCTCCGCCCTCCCTAACTTACCGTGCTCCCTAGTGTTTTCCCTCATCACGATCCTCCTCGTACTCCTCCCGCACCCGGCTCACAATCTCATGCTGCAGCCCCTCGGCAATGGCGATACCCCTGTGATCGCAGTATATGTTCACATACAGCCGGAATCTTGAGTCCCTCTCATATGCACGCTCATTCTCTGTCAGATAGTTCCTTCTAAAGATCGTATAAAAGTCCAGATCCGGGTAATTCCTCTCGAAGGCTTTCTGCCCTTCCCTGTGGAGTATTTTTGCCACTTCTGCGTTCTTATGTACCGCCTCCGGGCCGTAGAGGTGATGGTCCGGGTCAAGATATACCGTAAGACCGTATTTGTCAGAGAGCTTGCGGTTAGCCGTGCCGCCCATGACGTGGTGCTCCTGCCGGACAGGCTTTATGCTGTAATCCCTGTGCAGGAGGCGGCAGAGGTAACACTGCCCTGCCTCCTTGTCCTGCATGATACTTTTAATCTTCTTGGCCATTATGTTTCCGCGCTCCTTTTCTTTGTCTGCGTGATTTCCGTTTTTATGCTGCCTTTCGCATTCATTCCCACACTCAGCTTGATCCCGTTTCCGATATCTACCGTGGTCCTGACAATCTTATCCTGCACCATCAGGTCTATAGCTTTGTACAGCACTTCCCGCTCTTCCATAAAGTTTTTATCCAAGAGCTCTTCCAGCTTTTCCTTCGCCAGATCCGCTCTCTGCCGTCTCTTTCTCTCTGTTATTGCATCGATACAGTCACACTTCCCCGCCGCCCATGCATCCAGCTGCTCCTCTGTCGCCCTGCCGTCCGTCTCAAACTGGTAGACCTGTCCGCAGTAATGGCAGGCTCCCGTCTGAATCTCACTGTTCTCTAACTGCTTCTTGGTCATAGTCTCAGCCATTGAATACCTCCTCCATATTCCTGATGCTCTCTGTTATTGTGATAATGTATCCGGCCTCCTCGATTAACTCTTTCCAGTCTCCTGACCCGCATAATGACTCCATGCGGAGCAGTCTTTCGCGGATTTTCTCCTTCTGTTTCTCCACATGCTGCGTGAACCCCTCCCTGTTTGTAAAATCCACGCCTGCTGCCGCTGCTGTTTCCGGCTCCGTCCGGGTCGTTTCAGGCTTTTCCGGCGTTTCTGTACCGCCTGCTGCCTCCGTAGCTTTATCTTCTCCCTGCCCTACACCTGTGTCTGCATCCGGCTCTCCTGCACCGCCTTCACTGTCTGCGCCACTTCCAGCACGGTTCTCTCCTGCTCCGCTAAGGGCTCCATCTTCTTTGTCCGCGGGTTCAGGATCAGCTGCAGGCTCACCAGCCTGTCCACTACCCGCGCAAGCCTCTCCCTGCGTTTTGCTCTCTTCGTTCTCACTGCCTGCTGCCTCCTGTCCATCCCTGTCTTCCGTTTCTTCAACCTGCTTTTCCTGCACCCCGTTCTGCTCTTTTTCCCCATTCTGTTGCGACGTCGCAACAGGCTCTGTCCCTTGATCTGATTCGGTGGGAACGGCTTTTTCTGTGTCTGCTCTCACATCCTCTTTCTGCTCTTCCGGCTCCTTATAAAAATCACCCCACACATCATCCTTTTTACAGGCTCCGAAAATTCCGTATACGGTGTTTAAAAGCTCCTCCCAGCTCATCGAAACCGGCTCCGGCTCTGTCATCAGCTTATACTTCACGCCGGTGTTCCAGTCGTACAGGAAAAGAAACACGATACCCTTTTTATGGGATGTCTGGGACGGTGCCATCAGCTCTGCTGCCTCCTTGTATGCCGGCGGATCCTCTTCCAGATTCCGCATGACACAGTTCAGGATATTCTTTTTGTCTTTGAAGAAGTCAGTCAGACACTTCTCTAACGGTGTCAGTCTTCTTTCCTCCCCTCCTGCTGCCTCTGCAGTTTCCCCCGCGCCGGCGACTGCAGACTCCCCTGTGTCCTCCGGGTTCTGACTGTTAAAGGCTTTCAGCTGCCGTATCTCCCGGATTGTCGTTTTTTCAGTAATCAGCTCTACCTCACTGTCCGGCAGGGTAAGCATCTCGGACAGCTTGGAAGAAGAAAAACCCCGAAACTCCTCTTTCAGCTCAAGAGAGTTCCCTCCCTCACTATATTTTTCATTGATCGCGATAAACCTCGAAACAGTACTCTTCCCCAGTCCGTACTCCTTCTCAGCAAACCCAAATATATCTGCTGCGCCATCATACATGCCGGAATCCCTGATCTGTTTGAGCCTGTAGCCGATATATACAAAGTTTCCTGCCGTTTCTGCCAGTTTCCTGCGGATATCCTCTTTCCACTGTGTCCATTCATCCAGCGTGATCTGTCTGTATTCCTCCATCATGCGCTCCTTTCTTGTTCCCTTATATCGCCGCCATCAGAAGCCCCTGTCCTGTCTCCTGTGCCCCGTCCTGTCCTGCTGCCTCCTGTCCGCATTTCAAGTGGAGCACATAGGTATCCAGCCATCCCTGCATCCGCGCCTTGTCCGGCTTTTTATCATGTGCACCATACCACTGCATGATCGTTTTCTCCCTTGGATCGATCTCCACAGTGATATAGGGTATATCCGGATCAGCCGTCGCGCGCAGGAACAAAATAATGCTCTTTCCATCATTATGCTTACGCAGGTAATTGTCCCCGCCGACACAATGGTGAAGTATCCGTCCTTCCATAACGATCTCACCCGCATCCCTTGCCGGACGGATCAGGAACTCCCCATCCGCAAAGTAAAACTGTTTCCTGTACCGTCTGTAATGCTTTTTGATGAGCGGATATTTAACGCATACTGACGCAATGCGGATATCCGCCTCTTTTTTATTGCTCTCCTCCACCATTCTGGCATGTGCTGTGTCCAGATCCCGTGGGAACAGATAGACGGTATTTGTCATATCATATCCGAGCGCGTGACGCATATTCAGATAATCAATGTAACGGCCTGCCACAATCTGCAGTCTGGCTCCTGCCGTGCTGCACCCCGTCCCATAATCACATCCCGCATACTTCGCTACCCTGTTCAGAAACTTCTGCACGCCCATATATGCAAAGCCTTCGCATGCCTGCTCTCCGATCTCTGCTATCTGCCCTATCTGGCTTTCTGTCCAATGCTGATGCATTCGTTGTTCCATCTGCATGATCATTAATATATCCGTATCTCCTTTTTCTCGGATCAGCTGTTTCACCCGATCTTTCCTGATGCCGAGGAAAAGCGCCGGCGTCCCTGCCTCCGCATCGTTCACGATCCCGTAGGGGCATTTCACAAGCTCCCTGACCACTCCTGTAAGCCCCATCTTTACCAGCATCTCGATCTGCGGGGTCTGTATGTATCTTTCCAGGTAGTCCACGGGATTGATGTAGTTGTGTTCTTCCCCACAGTATTCTTCCAGCGCGCTGTAACGCATGAAGGTGTCTTTTATCTCCTCGAAGGTCTCCGGCATGATCTTCCCCGGCTTTATTGCGATATTGCTCATCCCGGTCAGGTTGCAGTCGTCCCAGAAGTCCTCCCCTCTGTACGGGTTATGTTTATGGTAATCTCTCTGCACCTTTTTCCCGGGTTCAAAATAAATCCTTGCGATCTCCCGCCCTGACAGAGTCTCATAGGCCCATGCCATTTCCGATCCGTTTTTCCCTGCATCCTCTTCCAGTCTCCACTCCTTTTCCACCTCCACATACCTGAGCACGAATCCATTCTCTTTGTACTGCTGCCCGAGGAACAGATAGCCTTTCTGTGCCCGCATCCTTGCTGCACGCCCCTGCGGAATAAATATGCCTGTTTTCCCGCACGCCGGGCAAGTGCCATAATGGTTTTCAACCGGTTCTGCAACCAGCCTCTCGAACATGCTTTCATATGACTGTCCCTGTTTCCATCTGACCTCCGTCACTATGCCGCACTCCGTACATGCCATCGTCGCCCGCGATCCGCGTTTTTTGTAAAAGATCGTATGCCTGCTGCCAAACACTGCCTGATCGGCATACTGCAGTATCTTCCCTTCCGGCAGCATCCCTGTATTTTTTATCCTCTCTTTCAGTGCTGCCGCCCGCCGCTCCCACCGCCTTCGGTTCCGTGCATTGCTTTCTTCCGCAGTGACCCCGTCCTGCCTGTACTTCACGCAGTCCCACCATGCCCATGCATCACCTTCTGTTTCCTGTCTGTTTTCCAAAAATCCCCGCAGCCTTTTTTCATCCGCTGCTGAATGCATGATGTTTTCTTCTTTCAGGCTTTTATAAGACAGCTTCCTTCTGTCTTCGCCATCCCGCCAGGCCAGCCCGTAACTGCTCCATGTGTTATCTGTGATCTTCTGTCTTGTCCATGTCCCTGTATCCGGGAAGAAATTACCGAAATCTCTTTTCGTGAGTACGATCCTGACTACCGGGATGTCCCTGCTGTCCTTCCGGTTCCGGTATACCTCTATGAACAGATGTGGCTCTTTCCCGATTTCCCTGATATCCGTCACGGCCACATATTTCACATCCTTCCCCCTGTGTACTCCGGGCAGCGTCAGGAATGGGTGCTTTTCGATCGTTTTCTTTCTCACCGTCATCACCTCCCCATATAGTAATCCGTGATGAGCCGCTTTGCCGTAGCCATTCCTGGGATCCCGAGCGTACATCTTCCCGCGGTCACGCCTGCTGCCTTCATGATCTCTTTGTCCACCGTGGTCTGGTGTTTGAAACTCCACTTGAGGATCTCTGCTACACAACCCGCGAGTCTCTTTCCTTTTTTACGCACCATCCCAGCTATTTCCGGTCGTTCCATGCACTGTGCTTTGATATACTCTACCCAGTCTCCGAGGATCTCCGCGCATTTCACTTCCTTGGCCTCCACTTCTATCTTTCCGATGGCGGCGGACATGTCATCACATAGGTAAAGAATATCCCCGTTAATGAATGCTTCCAGTATATCCTGATCGATGCCGTTTTCCTCCGCCAGTACCTTTAAACTGTCTGTGTCGCCCTCTTTGCGGAGGTTTACCGCTGTCTCATTGATCTCCGCCGCCGAATCAAATTCTCCAAATCTCTCAAACATAAACTTCCTCCTTCCTACAGCCACCAGTCGCTCACGTCCTGCATGGTCTTCCATCTGCCCCTGACTTTGACCCGTATCTCCTTTACCCGCCGCACCTCTGCCTGCGCATACTGCCTTGCCACGGGGAATGTTTCTTCCTGCTCCCGGTGTCCCATTGGTTTCCTCGTGCTCCCCTCCGGGTGCCAGCCCCTTCTGCGCCGTTTTCCCATCTTCCGCAGGCGGCGTCCTATGACGGAAACGCTCATACCCGTGGCGGCCGCGATCTCCGCCTGCGTTGCCCCATCATCATACATCTGCATGGTCGTTTCCTGATGCTCCTCAAAGCTGTCCCGCCTGACTTCCTTCTCCCCGCACAGCCGTATCGCCCGATCCACCGTCGAGACGGAACAGCCGAATGCTCCCGCAATCTCTGCCCTGCCCGTCCCCTGTCGGCGGAGCCCGCATATCTGCCTGTACATTTCCCATGTTTCCTGTTTACTTCTCCTCATACCTTCTGTTCCCTTTCCCCGTATTCCATTCCGGCGCTTCGATCAGAATGTAGTTTTCCGGCTCCGCCAGCGCATGGTCACGCTCCATCTCCTTCTGCACCCTGCCGAGCATACACTGGCGGTACGAATGCTCTTCATCCTTCCATTCCGTGATATGCTCCTCCATGAGCGCTGCGCACTGCATCCATAAGTCCGCATTACCCACGGTCTTTCCCCTGGCGTTCTTCCAATTGTTTTTCTGCCACTGCCAGAGCCAGTGGTTCTGCATGGTGTTTAAAATGTGTGTACATGTAGTAAAGACTCGGACGCAGCAGGTTTTTGTGAGAATAGAAAAGGCATGTTTTAAGAGCAGCAGCGCCAGTTCGTTTTCAGTCGTGATATCCGCGTAGAGGATCCCGCCGCGGGTGACAGGCTGACCAGACTGCAGGAGGTATTCCACCAGCCACGCCCCTGCCATCCGCCGTTTCGCCGGACCCTTGTATGCAGTCTCTATGTAAATATTGACGTTCATCCGCCGTCACCTTCCTTCCTGCCGCTCCGGGTTTCTGTCAGTTTTTTTAATGTGTAATGCTGGTACGGCTGCCCGGTCACCGGGTTCTCCCCGTTGTAGACGGAATCCTTTACCACGTACCATCCCTTTGGTGCGACGGGAGGATCACGCCATCTCTTGTGTGGGACATCCTTCACAATCTTCACCGGCGGCTTCAGATTCCGGCTGCGCGAGTAGGTGCACCAGCCGCCCTCCTCCTTTGTCTCCGCCTTCACGATGTACTCCGCCAGCTTCTCATACTCCCCGTCCTCATACAAAGCGGAGAAGAACTCACTGCCGTATGTCCACAGCTTCTTGACCAGCTTCACCGTGTCGGTCCCGTCCCGGCGGATGTCCTCGATCACTAGATGGTGGTGGAGTGCCTGTCCCCTCTTTCCCCGTTCCGTCACCGCGATCCATTTGAACGGGATCCCGGCTTTCTTATATGCCTCCCGCATCCTGTGCAGAAACTTCCTGAGCTGTGCTTTTGCCTCCTCACAGGTCTCCGGTCTCTCCCCCGGCCGGTATTTCAGTATCAGGTGCCAGTCCCCCTCTTTGAAATTCATCAGGATCAGCCTCTGGACTTTCTGCCACCGGTTCCTTTGGTTCTGCCGGCAGACATCCTCCGGCGTCGGTCTCTTCTTTTTCTCCCTCTTCTCTCCCGGCGCTCCATAATTACCCCTCTTATACTTTTCGATCTGTCTTACGACACCCATGTCATAAATTACTTTCCTGTAAACCGTCATCACCCCCTAACTTTAATATCTTTATCAGGATAGAAAAAAGGCGGAAAATACTGTATTCACTTGACTTTTCCGCCCTCGGGTGATAACATATTTATAGACTTTTATATGTGTATCACCCGAGAATCCGCCCCGCGCCAACGGGGCTTTTCTCATGCCTTCTTTTTCACGTCCCTGCCTCCTCCAGCTGTAGCTGCACTTTCCCGCCTCCAATGTCTTTCCATCCCTTCACGTACATGGGACCGTACCGTGGAAGCGGTCGAAGGTGCAGATCGTCATAAGTCCTATGTATTCTGACGCACTCCCAGCCCGCCCGCTCCACGTCCCGCTCCGGGAAAAGCCCGTCCTTTAACGGCTCCCAGTCTTCCTTGTAGGCGCGGTTCCCGAAGAGCTTCGCTAGCTCTGCCTCTGGGAACTCTAAGAAGGTAGCGACCGTCTGCGCACGGAAGTAGAGCATCTTTGCCGCCGCCCACTCCTTCCGCCGGCAGCGGAGCTGGAACTGGTCTGCATAGTCATGCAGCTTGTCCTTTACTTCCTGTTTGTTCAACATCCTCGCCCCTCCGCATCCGTTCCTCCTGCGCCTTCGCAGGCAGGCTTGTCCACAGGACTGCCGCCGCAAGGGGCAGTCCTGCCATCTTTTTCTTCACCGTCTTCATCCTCCTCTCTGAAAAGCCGCATCAGCCATGCGCCCTCGATCGTCATTGCCACCGCACACACGATATCGCCTTTTCCGTCAAACGCTCCTCCTGTCGCTGCCTGACCTATCATGATGAACAGAAAACCTATGTATGCCATTGGCTTGTCCTCCCTGATACCGCTTACGCGGTATCCTCTTTCTTGTCAGAGAGCAACGGCCCTTTGTAAATCCCATCCTTAATCTGGTAATACAGATCAACAAAGGCATCCGTGATTCTCTCTATCGCGCCTTCTGTAAATTCGACGGTGCACTCGATCGGCTCCCGTTCCTTCTTTTTTCCTGCCATAATCACACCCCCTGCTAATCTTTATGTGCTACCGCTTGTACATGTTGCTTGCCTTTTTCTCTCATTCCTTCTATAATTTGACTACGGGATGCCGCTGTATCCGAGTACAAAAGAAAGGAGTCACCTTATGGCTGTTTATTTTTTATGTGACATCATGGACCGCATTACGGAAATCATTAATGACGGGGCATTGTTCGCCGAGATTACAGAACTGCCCGGTGATGATGATTCCCCTGCCAGTCTCTCTTTTTCTGCCCCCGATCCAGAAGATGAATTTTGCGAGATTGACTACGAAACTGTTGATTCCGTCTCCGAAGACGATCCCTGCACCATTGGAGATAAAGCCTGCTATGCTTTTACTGCTACAGAACTTTCCACAATTCATCACGCCCTCACTAATGGGTTGGAATATTTTAAGGAATGCCTTGCTAACAAGGACGGCTTATATGATAGTGACACACTTGATGAAATCAAGTCTTCATCCGTTTCCTGCCGAAATCTTCAAGCTAAAGTCGGCAAAGTTCTGGATAGTTTCAAATGAGGCTCTCTCCACAGGCGCAATATAAAATCCGAGTTCCCGTTTTCGTGCTGCTCTTCTTGCCGAAAACAGGAACTCCTTTTTTATTGCTTCCAGCTCCTCATTGTTCTCAGCACCGATAAGAATTACAACGTTATTCTTCTTTTTCTTTTTGGTTCTTATTGCTTTTGTCACACTCTCACCTCCCTCCTGCCTCCTGCTTCTCAAATAAAAATTTCAAACTTAACTCAGCCAAAAACCACCCTTGCATTTTCCTCCCTCTCTTTCTATAATTTGATTACAGGATGTCGCCGCATCCAAGTACAAAAGAAAGGAGCACAACTATGGTTATCAAAGATTACGCTGATTGGACTACCACTGTCATCCGCGCTGCTGATCTGATTAAAATTGCCGACCAGATTCGTAATGATCAAAAAAAATATGTGAGTGTCGCTATCCGTGGTGGCTTTAATGAAGACACACAAGGTAATGTCTGTCTCGCTGCTGCCAATGAACTGGATTTCTCTGATAAGAAAAATATTCCGAGATTTCCTCTTTCACTATGGCCTACGATCCCGACGTAATGTAATTCTGTAACTCACCTTTTTATCAGACTGCTTATTGTGGCTTTCGATGAGCAGTCTGATTTTGTTTGCCAGACTTTCATCCACATCACCGCATACATTAACTTTGATGTGATTGTCATGTCTGCATAGACTTTCCATGATTTTGACTTCTTTTGTAAATTTTTTCTCCTTATACGCTCCCACTACTTCTCACCTCCCTCCTACCTCCTCTGGCATCTTCGGCTGCAAAAACTTGTCTGTCTTCACATCCAGCACCCAGCAGATCATATGTCCCATCATAAAATCATCCTTGTCATTTCTCCCCACGCCTTTTATAATTTGACTACAGGGTGTTGCCGCACCCAAGTACATAAGAAGGGAGGTCTATGAACTATGGATAAAAAGTCCAATAAAGAATTAGCCATCGAAACAGCTCTTGAGTATACAAAATCATGGAATGCAGCAGAGCGCACCGCTGCAATAAAGACAGACGAATTTATTGATATTTTAAATGCAATATACTCAGCTATCTGTTTACTCGACAAAGACTAATTCACTCTATTTTTAACTATAGTTACATTTGCTCTGGCAGTTACTAATGCAGCCAGAGCATTTGTCATTTCCGAAATCTCTTTACCACTGGTATAGTGATCTGTTCTACCTTTGATACATTTACACAACGCCTCGATTGTCTGATCTACTTCCTTAAATAAATTTTCATTCATCCCTTCTCATCTCCTTGTCGTAGCATTGTTTAGCATGTTGAACTCTCTACTAAAAAAAAATATCTGCAACCTTCTTATTTAATGCTTTAGCAATTTTTAACAGCGTGTCCGTCGTGGTTGTTTTAATTGTCCCACTTTCTAAGCCAGATAATGTAGTTCTTGATACCTTAGCCCGCTTAGCTAATTCCTCTTGAGAAATTCCTAATTCCTCCCTGCATTCCCTAATTTTGTATCCCATTTTATCACCTCTTTTCGTTGTTTAGTATGTTGAGCTTATCTATATACTAACATCTAAAAAAATATTCGTCAAGTATATTGAACATTTTTCCTTGACTTTTTATAAATTGTACGGTATATTGAACATATAAAAGGTAGGTGAAATAAATGACATTAGGGGATTTAGTAAAAAAGTACCGAGAAAGTCATAATATCAGCATGGATGAATTTTCTAAAATGTGTGCTTTAAGTAAGGGGTATATATCAATGTTGGAAAATAATATCAATCCACGAAGCAATAAACCCATTGCTCCTACTTTACCCACTATAAAAAAAATTGCCACAGCCATGAATGCAGATGTGAATTCCGTACTTAAAATAATAGATTCTGACCAAGAAATAAGCCTTGATTCAAAATCAGAAAATTTGGAACCTAAAACGGAATCTTCTCCTAAAATCATGCAACATTATAACCAGCTCAATGATTTAGGAAAATATGAAGCAGAAAAGCGTGTTGAGGAACTTACCCACTTTCCCCAATATACACATGAACGCAAAGCAGCGCATGATGACTACATAAACGAACCCGGTGAGTTAGAACTAATGAAAAATGATCTTTCCAGTCTCAAAATACCTGGCTCAAATGAATAATACAATATAGGGGGGATTTTAATTGAAGTACGAAGAATTACTCGAAGAAAGCACTATCCATGATGTTTATGTAATAGAGAATGCCAAGTTTCAGTCAAAAGCTGACGGACTTATCAACGGGAACGTCATAGGCATAAACAAAGAAGTACGCACGCGCCGGAAACGCACCTGTATACTGGCGGAAGAGCTTGGTCACTATCACACTACCGTAGGGGATATCGTCTGCCAATCTACAGCATCAGACCGACGGCAGGAACGAAGGGCACGCGGCTGGGCATACAACCGTCTGATCGGGCTGACAGGCATTGTAAATTCCTATAAGCACGGATGCTATTCCCTCAGCGATACGGCTGAATATCTGGATGTGACGGAAGAATTTCTGCTTGAGGCGATACAGTATTATCGTAGTAAATACGGTGCTTTTGCCACTATTGACAACTATGTTATATATTTCGAGCCGTCTCTTGGCGTACTTGAACTTGGTATAAATGCATGAATGATAATAATTTTTTAAGCAAAGAATTTGAGTCTCTTTCCGAAACAGAGCAGTTACAGTTTTTTGATGAATTGCTTAAAGATATCCCTCTTGAGGATTTAAATATATTGAGGGATTCATTGCCGGAGTTATCCAGAATACAGCAAATTCTTGATAATTCAGAATAATGCGGCAAATAAAATCCGCCCCGATGCTGGTAACATCGAAGCGGAAGAGAAATTGTCGATAAACCAGTCCGCATTATTGGTAAGGTTGTGGAACTAAGGAGAAAATTCTAACCACTGCCCGTAATTTAGAAAATACTCATACAAACTATAGAAGCAATGGCACATGCATAGGGGAAACAGGGCATGATAATGAAAGAAAGTATACCCTTTAGAGTAATCAAAATATTTACAAATATAGCTAAAAAAAACAGACAGAATACCATTAATAAATAGAATATGTAAAGTAATATGCTTAATAATGCTCTCATTATTTTTAGCAATATATTATACAGGAATAAAGCTTTCAAGGAACGTTGGTTTGTCTACATTATTTATAATTTTTACTGTTCTTCTTTCGTTATCAACTACTTCCTTTATACAAATAGTTGAAACAAATTTAAACGGAGAAATTGATATTAGTACGCGTCTTGAATTAGAGAGTAAAGAAACCGAAATTGACAATAGAACTGCATATGATCAAAATTTAAAAGCTGAGACAAAATTAGATGAAAGTATTGAATTATCAGAAACGGAAATAAACATACTTCGTTCCATAATAAGCCAAGAATTAGAAGCAAATAATAGAAAAAATTTTTTGCCAACCATAATAAATAATTTATTTTTCTGTTTATTAGGCATGATTGGCCCATCCCTATCAAAATCATGGAGGTTAGCTTACAAACGGATTGTTAAGTTTTAGAGACCGTTTTTTAATGAATAAATATATTTACTATTCCCGTTTTATTATTACCTACACCTTGACAATATAATATGCTTACCCGGGGAGCCGGGGGACGTGCTCACACCCGATCTGCCCGCTATTTGGGTATATTGATAAGGAAACTATATATTGTGTTTCATTTATAATAATTTTATGCTATACTAGCATTTAAACTTGATTACAGATCGTAATATTCTGAATGAAGTCTGAATTACGAAATATATAATGTAGAGGAAGAACGACTGGCCAAAGAGGCAGAAGAAAAAAGGCCGCTGAAGAGCAAGCTGCCCAAGAGGCAGGGGGAAAATCCGCTGTCGAACAGGCCGCCCGAGAAGCTGAAGAAAGAGCCGCTGCCGAACAAGCAGCCCGAGAAGCTGAAGAACAAAAAGCTGCCGAGGAGCAGGCTGTTAAAGAAGCCGCGGAAAAAACTGTTGCTGAGCAACCAGAAGCTGATCCCGCTCCCGCCCCGCAACCCGCAGAGGAGCCTGTCCAGATTGTCGAGGATCAAGTCCAAGAAGTTCCCGTCAGTGGCACCGCATACCTTTCCGCCACTGGCAAAAAATATCACAGTATAGATCATTGCGGTAAAATGAATCCGAATAAAGCGCGAAAAACCACTATATCGGAAGCAGAAGATGCTGGTTATGAAAGATGTTCTAAATGCTGGTAATCACCTTAGCAGGGTAAATCAACTCCCCCACTGTCTGGGTAGGCTATAGAGCTTAATACAACATTTCTTTAAAATAGCCATTGCGACGTCGCAACAAACTGTCTTAATTGGAGGTGATTGTCTTCTTTTTCTTTTATTTCTACGACGAAGAAACCGATTCTACTGTTCAGGTCCCGGTGGAAAATGTAGAAGATTTCGATGAACAGGATTTAGAATTCTTTTTTAATGACAACGTGCGTAAAGTATGGCATAAACAACAGGAAGAATGGTATTTCTCTATCATAGATGTATGTACTGTGTTGACTGACAGTACCGATAGTAGAAAATACTGGAATAAGCTGAAACAGCGTCTATTGAATGAAGGAAATGAAACGGTGACAAATTGTCACCAGTTGAAAATGCGCGCAACTGATGGAAAAATGCGCCTTACAGACTGTGCAAGCACAGAGCAACTTCTGCGCATCATCCAGTCCATACCATCTAAGAAGGCAGAACTTTTAAACAATGGCTCGCCTTGGTTGGCAAATTCCAAGGCGTTGCTTTTTATAAAACTTTCAAGTTATTAATAACTGTTTCTATATCATAAAACTTTTGGAGGATGATACCATGCTCACAATCGGAATCTACCCGCGCAAATCTGTATACCGTGACAACAGCGACTCCGTCAACGTGCAAGTCCAGCTTTGCAAGGACTATGCCGGTATCATCTTTAAGGATCAGGAAGTTGATTTCAGAGTCTACGACAAGGACGAAGGTTTCTCCGGCAAGAACATGAACCGCCCCAGCTTTCGGGAACTGATGGAAGACGTGCGCAGCAATGCGCTGGATGTGGTCATGGTCTACAAGCTGGATCGAATCAGCCGTAACGTGCAGGAATTTTCCGCCATGTACGATATCTTTCAGCAACACAATGTCTCTTTCGTATCTGTCAAAGAGTCTTTCGATACCACCACGCCAATGGGACGCACCGTCATGTACATTCTCGCCGCTTTCGCCCAGCTGGAACGTGAAAACACGTCTGAGCGTGTCACCGACAATATGCGGGCGCTTGGCGCCGCCGGCAAATGGACCGGCGGGAAGCTCCCCTCTGGAATGACCTCTGTGCGCCGTCAGGTCGGCGAGAAGGAGCATTCTTACCTCATGGTGGACGAGAATACCATCTGGCTGGTAAAACAGCTCTACGGGCTTATCCTACAGGGATATCCCATCACAAGGATAGAACGGTACTGTAAAGACCACGGCATAAAGAGCCAGTCCGGCAAGTTCCTTAATACGTCGCAAATCTACAATATCATCACCAACCCGGTCTATTGCCAGAACAGCATAGAAGCCTATTACTACTTTCGGGATCAGGGATGCGCCCTGCCGGATGAGCAGCTTTTCGACGGCACCAAGGGGCTGATCGGCTACGGCAAGACGAAATCCGGCAAGCAATCCCAGAAGAAGCAGGATAAGGCTGCATGGACAGTTGCCATAGGCATACACGACTATGTCATGCCTGCCGCGGAGTGGATTGCCGCGCAGGAACGTCTGGGCGTCAATAAGATGATCCGCACGGCAAAGCATGACTGCGGCATCCTTAAAGGCGTTATGCGGTGTAAATGCGGCGCCAGAATGGATATACGCACCTACATGAAGAACGGTATCCGCTTTTCATACTATTACTGCACGGATATGGCAAGACAGGGGAAAAGTAAATGTGATACGGGATACATCCGCATAGAAGAAATTGAAGATGCTTTTCTGAAACAGCTCCGCAGAATACGTCTGAATCCGGAAGGCTTCAAACTCCAACGTGACGATGCGGACGGTTCCCTACAAAGCACCACTTCAATCAAATCCGAGCTGAGACAGATCCGGACATCTATAGATAACTTAACTACTGCTCTGATGACCAACATGGACTCTGCCGCGTCGTCGTACATCATTGCCAAGATCGAGGAGCTGGATAAGAGCAAGCGTGCCCTTGAAGGAAATCTCCGACAGGCTTCGCTCCGGGAGAACAATGCGAGAACCCTGCAGGACATGGAAACTGAAATCTATAATAACATCTGCTATCTTCTTGATAACTTCGACTCTATCGAGTATCATGCGAAAAACGAACTGATCCGTAAGATTGTCAGGAAGTGCATATTAGAAGATAAAAGCCTGCGCATCATTTTTTGATGCACAGGCTCTATATTTTATTCCCATCGGCGTACCGATCTGCCCCATCATGTCGTGTCCCAGATGGGGTCTCGCGTAGCCGTAGCTGCGGGAAGATCCGAAATCATCATAATGGCTGTAGTCGAACCCTTTTGCGATGGGCGAAAACGCCTTCAGCCCGTAGACGTGTTTGCCGTCCAGCGTAAATTCCCCCATCATGCCGCCGAGCACTGCGGTATACGCCTCCAGATAATAGTCGTAATATTCCATATCTTTCGTCAGCTCCTCCATCGTGCTGTCGCCGCTTTTCAGCTTTTCCGCCACTTCCTCTATTTTCCTGACACTGTTTTTATCAAACTTTCCTCCGGTCTTTGCCCCCACGTAAGCCAAAAGCTCAATCCAGTTTATGTGTATCTCATCCCGGTAGCTGTCCACATCCAAATCATATGCCGCCGCCATCGCTTCGTTCGTGACATGAAACTCCACCCACTTGATGTAATTTCCGTCCGCAGTCACTTCCACCGCCTGCCCGTTTGCACTGCTTCCACTCTCCGGTTCGGCGGGTGTCTGCCATCTCCCGAGCAGTTCTCCCGCCATACATACGCAGCCAAAGACAAGCAGCACAATCGCTCCTGCCCTTACAACCGCTTTGCCCCATCCGCGTTCCCATCTCCCGCTATGTCTCATGCCCGCCTCCACGATTCTTCATCTCAAATCAACATCTCTAATCCGTGCGGAGAATGCCGTATTTTGGCATTCTCCTATGCAAAACTTAGTACTTCTTGGCGTCTCGTCCTATGGCGAGACGTCTTTAGAAGTACTTTTCGCATTTCTCACTCTATCATATGTAACGCAAAATTCCGTTATGTCAGAAGCCTGCTGTCGAAATTGCCCGCAGCGGGCAAATATCAGAAATATCACATTGTCCCCCGCCGCATATCTTGTTATGATAGGAGTATACTTGATTCGTTGATGGGAGGCTCTGCCTATGACTGAAAAAATCAGAAACGCGCTGGAGGGAAGGGAAATGTTCGTCTTCAGCATTGCAACAGCCCTGCTCCTGTTCACAGCCGCCTTTTTTCTGGCTCCGCCGGGAGAACTTCTTCGCGGTCTGGTTACCATCGCGCTTACAAGGGACGCCCTTGTCACGGACTATTTCGAGCTTGCCGGGTTCGGCGCCGCCTTCTTCAATGCGGGGATGATACTGAGTCTGGCCATTCTTCTGATCCGCCTGCTGAAACTCCCCTTTACCGGACTCACCATGGCGGTTCTCTTTATCAATGCGGGGTTTGCACTCTTCGGCAAAAACCCTGTGAACGTCCTGCCCATGCTGCTTGGGACCTGGCTCTACGCAAGGTTTCACGGCGCAGGCATGAACCGCTATATTTACACGGCCCTCTTCGGTTCCTGTCTGGCGCCCATGGTAACAGAGCTTGTCTACATGCTGCCATTCTCCTTTGCCGTCAATCTGGCAATTGCCGTAACCGTCGGCGTCTTTGCAGGTTTTGTGCTGCCGCCGCTCTCCGTACATACCGCCTCCATGCATATGGGATACAATCTTTTTAACATGGGATTTGCCGGCGGCCTTTTCGCCTTTGTCATGATGTGTGTCCTGCAGTCCTTCGGTCTGGAAAGCAACAATGTATTCATCTGGAGTTACGGCCGCCCTTCCTGGCTGCTCGCCAGTCTGTACCTGTACTTTGCGGCAGCTCTGCTTTTCGGGCTTTACATGGACAGAAGCTGTATGCATTCTCTACTCAGGCTGATGCGCCACCCCGGCCGCGCAGTCGCGGATTTCGTTTTGATGGACGGCGCGCCGGCTACTCTGGTCAACATGGGGATCATAGGTATTTTGTGCACCACTTATATCGTGCTGATCGGCGGCGATCTGTCCGGCCCCGTGGTGGGCGCGATTCTGACAGCGTTTGGCTTTGCCGCCTTCGGCGGTCATGCCAAAAATTATCTGCCGATACTGGCGGGCGTCTTTCTTTCTACTTTTATCAACCACATGCAGCCCACCACGCCGGGCATCCAGATGGGCGCCGTTTTTGCCATCGGACTGGCCCCCATTGCCGGGCAGTTCGGCATCCTCGCCGGAATCATCGCCGGTATGCTGCACGCCGCGGTTGTGGTATGCTCCTCCTCCCTCTACGGCGGATTAAATTTATACAATAACGGCTTCTCCACCGGTCTGGTTGCCATTGTGCTCGTACCGACACTGGAAAGTTTTATCAAAGGATTTCAGACTCAGAAAGAGCAAAAAAACAGACACTGAAACTAACGACAGCGCAGATTTTGCGCGGAATGGAGATTACCATGACACATGAAGAAAAAAAGACCGCTAAGATCGTTGAAGAACTGACCATGTTTTTCTTTGCACTGGAGGCGTCCTATATCGACACCCGGATCGAGCGGAAGGAGAATGAAGTCACAATTCGTCTGGAAGCAGACTTTCATCCGACCTTCGCAGACAAGCTTTCCCAGCTGGATCACTATCTGAACGGACAGAAAAACGACGGCATGGGCGATATCTACTGGGAGCTTGCCGGCAGCGGCGACCCCGGCGAAACCAGCCAGCTTCTCCTAGTCGGCATGATGATAGACCGCGCGAAAATAGAACTCGGCGCAGACCGTGTAAAGCTGACCATGTATCGGAAATTCTGAGCTAAGGCTTTCTGACTCTGCTTAAACGCACAAGACGGCAGGGAAGATTGCTCCGCCCTGCCGTCAGTATAAACCGTTTTAAAATTCAGGCTCGATCAGCCCGTAGGTGTTTCCCTTTCTCTTATAAACCACGTTCACCTGATCCGTCTCCGCATTGCAGAACACAAAGAAATTGTGGCCCAGAAGCTCCATCTGCACACAGGCATCCTCGGGATACATGGGCTTGATGTCAAACTTCTTCGTGCGGATGATCTGCACTTCCTCCTCATCCATATAATCTTTGTCGATGAACTCCTGACGGAAATAACCGGCTCCCTGTTTCTTGTCTACCAGCTTGTTCTTATATTTCTTAAGCTGTCTCTCGATAATCTCCTCCACCAGATCAATCGAAACGTACATGTCGCTGCTGACCTGCTCTGAACGGATGATATTACCCTTCACGGGAATCGTCACTTCAATCTTCTGGCGATCCTTCTCTACGCTGAGAGTCACATGCACCTCTGTATCCTCTGTAAAAAACTTTTCCAGCTTACCGATCTTGTCCTCTACCGCTGTCCGCAATCCTTCTGTTACCTCGATATTTTTTCCGACAATATTAAATTTCATATCACTCATCCCCTTCCAGTTGGAGTTATAATCGTAGCAGTTCAGCCTTCGGCTTCACTGTCACGCCTGATGCACACAAAATGCTCCAAAGTCGCATTTTGGCGCTTGCACAACTCGCAAAATCGCATACGGAGCAATTTTACTCGCGGAATAGTGCAAGGCTGAACTGTTACTTATAAGCTGCTATGTACAGCTTATGTGAACAGTATAGCATATCCACCTCCTTTATTGCAATATTTTGCTCCCAATCACAAGAAATTCAGGTAACAGTCAGTTCAGCCCAGGCCTTTGCACTTGCTGCAAAGGCTGAATAGTTGCAATATTCACAAAACATACGTTTCTTTCGTTTTATAAATAGAATGATCGACCCGGTCAAAAAGCTGTGGATATGGTGGATAAGCCGTGTATAAAACCATTTTATGCTGAAATCCCGCTCTTTTTATGTGCATAAGTCGCATTTACCGCATATTCGCTATTCCGCGATCTCCAAAATCTTTGTGCACTGTATACAAATCGAGTGTGCGCGCAGAACGGGAGATGCCCCGATGGAACATCTCCCGCCATATAATCGTATTCTGTCTGTACCGCCGCGCAGCTTTTTCTTAAAGGATTCTTCTGATGGAAAGAATCGAACGGTAGGTTGCGCTGGATTCGATAATACCTGTTCTGGATGTAGACGCATGCACGATCTGGCCGTTGCCTGCGTAAATTCCCACATGACCCGAGTAGCAGATGATATCGCCGGGCTGCGCGTTTTCCAGGCCGTTCACCGCCGCGCCCACGCTTCTGTCTGCCGCCGATGAATGAGGTAGGTTTACGCCAAAATTCTTGTACACGCTCATGACAAACCCGGAGCAGTCCGCACCGTTGGTCAGGCTGGTGCCGCCGTACACGTAGGGATTACCCACGAACTGTCTCGCAAACTGTACCACATCGGATCCGGAGCTGCCTGTCGGGTTCGCATAAGTCTTGCCGCCTTCCTCAACTTTACTGCCGGATGCCGCATTTTCGGAAGTTTTCTTTTTAGCCGCAGCCTGCGCCGCCTTTCTCGCCTCTTCCTCCTTGGCCAGTCTGGCCTTCTCCTCGGCTACAGACTCGGCCTTCACAAACTCCGTGGAAAGGGTAACGTAATCCAACGAAACATAACCGTCACCTTCCTCGATGTTTACCTTAACCCAGCCGTCCAGTTCCTCCGTGACAATCAGTTCATCCTCGATCGGAACCAGACCGAGAACTGTTTCCTCCAGACCGGGCTGCTCGCGCACCTTCAAGGTCGTAGTCGTAACGGTCGCGATACGGGTTCCCACTTCCTTCGCATAATCGACGGCTTCGTCACCGGTCACACAATATTCACCCTTCACATATCCCTCTACAGAGCCTGAACTGATCTTATACCAGCCGTCCTCCTCCTCGATATAGCTGCCGACGGACTTATTGTAAAGTTTGCCGACGATCTCGCCATCCTCGCTGGGGATATCACGCACATTCACATAATCATTCACTCTGGCAATCACCAGATTCTTAAAGCTCTCTTCCTCCTCAGACAGACCGCTGCCCGCCGCCGCCTTCAGATCCTTTGTGTAGCCCTCACTGACCACAATTGTATCCGCAATCTTCTTTTCAGGCGCTTTGCTCACCTTATCAGATGCGCTGGCAAGATCGGAAAACCCGCCCACCTGGACGCTTCCGACGCTGATACCTTCATTTTCAAACTCTGACGAAGCGTTCTCTGCGCTGTTTTCTTCCTGCTCCGCCGCTTCCTTGTCAGATTCTTCCTTTAAAGCAGATAACGCAGTGGACTTCTCCTCATCCTGAAGGGAAAACTCTATTCCTGCCGAGGGCAGAACGCTTCCCACATTCCCTGTGGCATTTGCCTCAATTCCCGTGCCGCCAAATCCGACCACTGCCGCCAATGCACATGCTGTCCATTTCAGTCTGTTTTTGTTCATAAAAAACACCTCATTTGTTACAGAATTGTTACATCTGGCTATAATATAGCATTGAATAAACGTTTTGTCAACCACAGCATCTACCATCAAAACGCACACTCATACGCAAGTTATTGTGCCTTTCTCACAAAAAGCCCGATTTTTCAGTGTTTGAGGTGTGAAACTCATGTCAAATCATGGCATATTTTACCT
This sequence comes from Lachnospiraceae bacterium, assembly GCA_009774215.1. Classification (GTDB taxonomy): domain Bacteria; phylum Bacillota; class Clostridia; order Lachnospirales; family Lachnospiraceae; genus UBA3282. The sequence continues at coordinate 10,147 of VSNH01000004.1, read as the reverse complement.
GAAATTGCTTCGTAATACTTTTGTAATGATTACTGGCGGGAAATTAAATATTTCTCCGCCGAAGCCACCGCGCACGCCCCGTCGGAGACTGCCGTCACGATCTGACGGAGCGCCTTTGTGCGGATATCCCCCGCCGCAAAGATGCCAGGAACACTGGTGGCGCAGTCTTCCCCCGCAATGAGATAACCGCCCTCGTCACATGCTATCAGCTCACGGTAGTGCTCCGTTTTCGGACGCATCCCCACCGCGATAAAGACGCCGTCCACCGCAAGCTTCCGCTCCGTCTCCCCTCCTTTTTCGCGGATGCATATGCCTTCTACCAGGTCGCTTCCCCGTATCTCCTGCAGGGTGCTGTTCCAAATCACTTCCGCATTCTCGCAGGAAAACAGCTTGTCCTGTAAACTCTTTGCCGCCCGCAAGCTGTCTCTCCTGTGGATCAGATACACCTTGCGGCAGAATCTGGAGAGATAGACGGCATCCTCCACCGCCACGTCGCCGCCGCCCACGACCGCCACGTCTCTCTTCTTAAAAAACGCGCCGTCACAGGTGGCGCAGTAGGACACGCCCTGTCCCCTGTACGCCTCCTCTCCCGGCACATCCAGCTTCGCGTGTTCCGCGCCGCCCGCCAAGATCAGCGTCCGCGCCTCATAAGACTTGCCGTCCGCGGTTTCCACCACTTTTTTCTCTCCCTCGTCCCGAACCGCAGTCACCCGTCCGCTCTTAAAGACCGCGCCGAGCCCGTCCGCGTGACTGCGGAATTTCTGCGCCAGATCGAACCCGTTGATGCCGGGAAGCCCCAGATAATTGTCCACCTCGTAAGTGTCAAGCACCTGCCCGCCGCCCATGGGCTTCTGTTCTATTACAATAAGGTCAAGCCCGGCGCGCCTGCCGTAAACTGCCGCCGACAAACCGGCCGGCCCCGCTCCAACAATAATAAGATCATACATAAGTTTCCGCACTCCTCTCTTACATTTCCGCAACAACTCCATATCCGTAACATTTCAGCCTTCGGTTTCTCTGTGAAAGAATCCGGCCAGTAACAGTTCAGCCTTCGGCTTCACTGTCACGTTTGATGCACACGAAATGCTCCAAAGTCGCATTTAGGCGCTTGCACAACTCGCAAAATCGCATAGAGAGCGATTTCACTCGCGGAATAGCATAAGGCTGAACTGTTACTCCGGCCATACTTTATTTTCTCCGCCCGGATGACATTACCTGCCATCTGTAGTATACTTCTTTTAATATACTCTTTACAGTATAAGCCTTTTTCCCTCAAATATCTAACGCAAATATTGCAATAAAAAGCTCTTAGCCATTACTATGTATTAGAAAATGAATAAGGAAAGTCAAGAATAAAGAACAAAAAAATGAAAAAACAAGATAGCAAAACCATCACAGCACCATACGGAAACAGGCCTGCTGCCGCTCCCGATTCTGCCCCCCGCTCCGCCCTCGTAACCGGCGCTTCCCGGGGAATCGGCCGCGCCATAGCCGAGGCTCTTGCAGAAGAAGGCTACCGCCTGTATCTCACCTGCCGCCGCTCCGAAAAGGAGTTGACAGAGCTGTCATACCGTCTGTCGGAAACCTACAACGTCGCATGTACGCCTATTATAGCGGATATGGGAAACATGCAGGCCGTGAATGAGGCATTTTCACAGATAGATGACTTGACCCTATTAGTCAACAATGCCGGCGTCTCCCACATCGGACTGCTTCACGAGATGACGGCGGAAGAATGGCAGTCGCTCATGGACGTCAACCTGAATGCACTGTTCTACACTTGCCGCCTTGCCATCCCCATGATGTTAAAACATCACGCCGGACAGATCGTCAATATTTCCTCCGTCTGGGGCAATGCGGGTGCCTCCATGGAAGTGGCCTACGCCGCCTCCAAGGGCGGCGTAAACGCCTTCACAAAAGCCTTGGCGAAAGAGCTGGCGCCCAGCGGCATTCAGGTCAACGCCATCGCCTGCGGCGTCATTGACACAGACATGAACCGCTGTTTTTCGGAAGAGGAAATGTCCGCTTTGCGGGCGGAAATACCCGCTGACCGTTTTGGTCAACCCTCCGAAGTCGCCGAACTCCTGCTCTCCATCGTCAACGCGCCCTCCTATCTGACCGGTCAGGTCATCACGCTGGACGGAGCTTGGCAAACGTGAGAAACGCGAAAAGTGCTTCTAAAAACGTCCCGCCATAGGACGGGGCGCCAAGAAGCACTAAGTTTCGCGTGTGAGAATGCCTAAAAAAGCAGGCATTCTCCACAATATCATCCCTGCAGTTTCCTCATCTGCGAAAAATAGCTGATGACTAACACCACGTCCGCGCCGAGCCAGGCGGCGATCTCCGCGAAGAAGATGCCGACTTCACCCAATAGCATAGGAAGAAAAAGAACCGACAGGGTACGCATCACAAACTCTGCCACACCGGACAGCATGGGCAGGATTGTATTACCCATCCCCTGCAAGGCGGAGCGGGTCACATGCAGCACGTAGAGCACCGGCAGGCAGACGCTCATAACCGCCAGATAGAAATAGGCGATCCGCATGGTCTGTTCCACCACTTCCGGCGTCCCGGAAATAAACAATCCCAGAAGGAATTTCCCGAAAACAAGCATACACACCGCAATGAAGGCGGACGTCGCCATGGCGATCCCCATCGCCGCCCGCATCCCGCTTTTGATGCGGTCGTACCTGCCCGCTCCCAGATTTTGTCCCACATAAGTCACCATCGCGTAGCCGTAAGAAGTGCCCGCAATTTCCAGCAGCCCGTAGAGCTTGTTCGTAGCCGTAAATCCCGCAATGAAAATTACGCCGTACCCGTTCACCACAAACTGCACGATCATGCCTCCGATCGCAATGATTCCGTTCTGGAACGCCATGGGCAGTCCCAGCATAAACAATCTGGCGGAAAGTTCCCTCTCCAAATGAAAATCCGTCCGCGCAAGCTTTAGAAAGGCGATCTTTTTAATATGGCAGAAACAGAACACGCTCGAGACCGCCTGCGCGATCAGAGTGGCCGCCGCCGCGCCCGCAATGCCCCAGCCAAAGCCCAGTACAAAAAGGTAATCCAGCACAATGTTCGTCACCGACGCGACAATCATAGCATTGAGCGGCGTCCTGCTGTCCCCCAGCGAACGCAGAATACACGCCAGCAGATTATATAGCATCACAATCGGCACACCCGCAAACATAATCCGCAGATAGAGAAGCGAATACCCGATGATCTCCTGTGGCGTCTGTAAAAGCGTCAGCACAGGTCTTGCAAAAAACTGCCCTGCCGCCACAAGTGCAATAGCAGAAAGCATGGACAGCACCGCCGCACTCCCCACGCTCCTTTTTAACTCATCCGTTCTGCCCGCCCCAAACTCCTGCGCCATCCTGATGCCAAACCCCTGTGTCAATCCCTGTATCACGCCGAGCATCAGCCAGTTCAGCCAGTCCGAGGCGCCCAGCGCCGCCAGCGCGCTTACCCCGAGATATTTCCCGACCACCATGGTATCGACCACAGTGTATAACTGCTGAAAGACATTGCCCGCCACGAGAGAAAGGGAAAAAGCCAGAATCAGTTTCCCGGGCTTTCCCGTTGTCATATTCTTTACATGCACCGCCATCTTCAGATATACCTTTTAAATCCCTTTCCCATAATCTCGCTGCTCTTCGTCACCATGAGAAAAGCCTCCGGGTCAACCGCCTGAATGTGGCGCTCTAAGAGCACCGCCTGTTTCGGATCCATCACCGTAAGAATGACCACCCTGTCTTTGTGCGTGTAGGCTCCCTCCGCCTTGTAAACCGTTGCGCTCCGATGCAGATCCTTCATGATAAAATCGCAGATCGGCTCCGGCTTACTGCATATGATCGTAAAATATTTGCTCAGCTTCATGCGCTCAATCGCCTTGTCAATCACCAGCGATTTCGCCATCAGACCGCAGATCGAGAAAAGGCCTGTCCGCGTGTCAAAGGCAAAGCAGGCCACCGCCACGATGATGGCGTCCACAGCCATGAGCGCCGCCGATATGTCCATGGTCGAATATTTCTTCAACACCATCGCTATGATGTCTGTGCCGCCGCCGGAGGCGTTCTCATAAAACAGAAGCGCCGAAGCCAGAGCCGGAAGCGCTATGGCATAGATAAGCTCCAACGTCGTCTCATTGGTAAGCGGCGCGCTCATGGGGAACAACACTTCCATCAGATTCAGCAGCAAAGATGACACTACTGTCACATATGCCGTCTTCACCCCGAAATTCTTTCCCAGAAACAAAAACCCGAACACCAGCAGAATCATGTTGATAATGAGGTTGATCTGAGATGCCGTAAAAGGTGTAAAGTGCGTCACCACCACCGCCAGACCCGAAACGCCGCCGAAGGAAAAATTGTTCGGGAACTTGAAAACATAGACGCCGATATCCATAAGGATTACCGCTATCGTTATCAAAATATATTCTTTTATGATCTTTTTTCGCTTTGTCATGGTGTCCCCCTCACTTGCACATAAGCAGAGACTCGGTTGGCCAGTCGCTCCTCATAAGCCGTCACAGCCAGGCTCGCATGTAAGCATGCGTCCTGTCTCTGCCGTCTTCCGACTCTGCTTATGCGCGGAAAAAGAAGCCGGAATGGCACCGGCATTCCGACTTCTCTTCTTAAGATAATGGAAGCAATGGGGCTCGAACCCATGACCTCTCGCGTGTGAGGCGAACGCTCATCCCAGCTGAGCTATGCTTCCAGAGTGGAGATAGGGGGACTCGAACCCCTGACCTATACGTTGCGAACGTATCGCTCTCCCAACTGAGCTATATCCCCATAACAAAAATTATAGCATGGAATGAAAAAAAAGCAACAAAAATCTTTTCACTTTGCAAAAAATGCGTCGCTCGACAGCGCCGATTCGGAGAATGCTTCGCATTCTCCCTAAATGGTATACACTGCTGCACTTTCCTATAAAACAAAAAACTCCGCAAGAAAATCCTGCGGAGTCCATGTCATAAATCAATATCATTTCTATTCCGAAAGAAACTTTCAAAAAACTATCTCTTTGAGAACTGCGGCGCACGTCTCGCTGCTTTGAGACCGTATTTCTTTCTCTCCTTCATACGAGGATCTCTGGTCAGGTAACCCGCCTTCTTTAAGGTAGGTCTGTAATCGGGATCCGCCTGAAGAAGCGCTCTTGCGATACCGTGTCTCACCGCGCCTGCCTGTCCTGTGTAGCCGCCGCCCTTCACCGTGATGACCGCATCGAACTTATCTACCGTATCGGTTGCAGCCAGAGGTTGACGAACGATCACCTTCAAGGTCTCAAGGCCGAAGTAATCGTCAATACTTCTCTTATTTATTGTAATCTCACCCTTACCGGGCATTAAATATACTCTGGCAATGGATTTCTTTCTCCTGCCGGTTCCGTAATATTTTGCTGATTTATCTGCTTTAGCCATGATTCTTTATCCCTTTCTTAAAATGTTAATACCTCAGGTTTCTGTGCCGCATGCTTATGCTCAGGTCCTACATATACAAAAAGCTTCTTGTACATCTGGCTGCCGAGCGGTCCCTTGGGAAGCATACCCTTCACCGCATGTTCCACAACTCTCTCAGGATGCTTCTGTAACATCTCTTTCAGGGTGGTTTCTTTCATGCCGCCTACATAGTCGGAATGGTGGTAGTAAATCTTCTGATCCAGCTTTTTGCCGGTTACTTTCACCTTCTCCGCATTGACTACGATCACATAGTCCCCTGTATCCATATGGGGGGTAAAGATCGGTTTATTTTTTCCTCTCAGCACCTTGGCAATCTCGGATGCCAGGCGTCCCAGTGTCATATCAGTCGCATCAACTACATACCACTTTCTCTCGATCGTAGCCGGACTCGCCATAAAAGTTTTCATCAATATTACCTCCATAGTAACTGTCTGTACCGCTTCCGAAGACCCTCATGCAGATGTCCGGCCACACTCGGCATCCCTCCACGGCAGTTTGTAGTGCACATGTAAAATGTCTCACCGGGGCTTTGGTCAGACATTTATAAACAATTCGTCACAGTTAAATATTATATTATACGGTTCCGCGCGTGTCAACTGGTTTTTCCCGAAATTTCCTTGAATTTGTAACAGTTCAGGCTTCGGCTTCTCTGTTACGTAATCTGTCGGTCAAATTCAATCCGGCTGCACTCTTACGGCAGAAATTCATACCCCACAAGGGTCAGCCCACAGGCCGGCGCCGTAGGCCCTGCCGCCTGTCTGTCACATGCCGCCAGAATATCCTTCACGCGCTCGGGCGGCATGTGTCCTCTGCCCACCTCCATCAGCGTCCCTGCCATAATTCTTACCATATTATATAGGAAGCCTCTGCCCGCCACGCGGATCACAATCTCCCTGCCGGCCTGCGCCTCTGCCCGCCCGGCCGCAGCTCCTCCAGCCGCGCACGGCTTTTCCACAACTGCGCTCCCCTGCACGCTGCAAGCTACAACGTCTTCCGCCGCATGCTTTATGCCGACAGCGCCTTCCTCCCATACTTCCACACTGTCTACGCGCCGCACGGTAGTCTGCGCCTGGGTGTCCACGCTGCAAAAGCTTTTAAAGTCATGCTCGCCCACCAGATACGCCGCCCCCTGCCGCATCCGCTCTACATCAAGCGGCACATAGGTAAAATGGGAATAAAGCCGCCTCACAGGCTGCGCAAACGGCGCGCTATAAATTCGATACTCATAGGTCTTCCTGCTCACACAATGTCTTGGATGAAAGTCCCCGGGCACCTCCTCGGAACCCTGAATTCGAATATCCTCCGGCAGCCGCTGGTTTAGGGCATAGGAAAACTTCTCCGCGGGGATCAGGCTTTCCGTATCAAACACCGCCACATTTCCCATGGCATGCACGCCGGAATCCGTGCGGCTTGCGCCGATCACCTCTATCGACTCACCCGTAAGCCCGCTGATACAGCGATTTAATACTCCTTCTATGGTTTCCCGCCCCGGCTGTACCTGCCACCCGCTGTAATTTGTCCCGTCATAGGAGACAGTTAACATAACTCTTTTCATTTCCCGCCTCCCACCAGCCTAAAATCAACCGCCGCGAGTCTTTCTGTCCGTACTCCTGCCTATCCCGTTTCCGCTGCACTCCTGGCAGACACAGATACGTTACAGCCACACCCGCAGCGCGACGCATCCCGCAAAATACAGCAGCAGCACGCAATACGCCGCCCTGTCGGCGGCCCGATACTGCAGAGGCTTCATTTTCGTTCTGTGCTCTCCGCCCCGGTAGCACCTCGCCTCCATCGCCATCGCCAGATCGTTGGCTCTGCGGAAAGCGGATATAAACAAAGGCACCAGCAGCGGCACCATGGCCTTTGCCTTCTTAATCAGATTGCCGCTCTCAAAGTCCGCTCCTCTCGCGATCTGCGCCTTCATAATTTTGTCCGTCTCTTCCAGCAAAATCGGGATAAAGCGCAGGGCAATGGACATCATCATCGCCACCTCGTGCACCGGCACCTTTACATATTTCAACGGTCCCATCAACTTTTCCATGCCATCCGTCAGGCTGTTCGGCGTAGTCGTCAATGTCATCAGCGAGGAGCCCACAATCAGAAACGAGAGCCGAATCGCCATCATTACCGCAATCCGCAGTCCCTCCTTTGTGATCGTCAACTTCCAAAACGTCACTAAGGGCTCTCCCGGCGTGAGAAAGAGATTGAACACCACCGTAATCATCAGTATAAGGACGATGGCCTTCATCCCCTTTACCATATAGCGAAAGGGAACCTTTGACAGCTTAATCATACAGGCCAGAAACAGAGCCGCCACCACATACCCCACCCAGCTGTCCACCACAAAAAGGGATATGATAAAGCCTATTGTGGCCACCAATTTTACCCGCGGGTCCAGTTTATGAATGACGGAATCCGCCTGATAATACTGACCCAATGTAATATCTCGAATCATGATTTCTCCATTCTGAAGCATTCTCGCGGCAAGCCGAAGAGAATCTCCAATCTTCCTTAGCTTTCATCCGGCATTTTAATATGCCTTTCAGACAGCGCCTCCGGCTCCGATCGCCCGCAGAATCTCCTGCTCCGCTTCCTTGAGCGTGGTGACGGCAGTATCCACCTTCATGCCCCGCTTTGCCAGCGCCTGCATAATATATGTCACCTGTGGCGCCGCCAGCCCCACCTGTTCCAGCTCCAAATAGTGTTTAAATACCTCGCGCGGCACATCGTCATAGAGGACGCTCCCCCGGTTCATCACGATAATCCGCTCCACATATTTCGCCACATCCTCCATGCTGTGGGAAACCAGAATCACCGTAATCCCCGTCTCCTCCTTCAGCCTGGCGATCTGGTCGAGAATTTCGTCCCGCCCTTTCGGATCGAGGCCCGCCGTGGGCTCGTCAAGTATCAGTATCTCAGGTTTCATGGCAAGCACGCCCGCGATTGCTACCCGGCGCTTCTGTCCGCCGGAAAGGTCAAAGGGCGACTGATAAAAGTATTCATCTGCAAGACCTACCTGCTTCAAGGCGGCATAGGCGCGAAGCTCCGTCTCTTTCTGGGTAAGTCCCAGATTCTTCGGTCCGAAACACACATCCTTAAACACGTCAATCTCAAAAAGCTGGTGCTCCGGATACTGAAACACAAGCCCTACCTTGCTTCGCAGCTTCTTCTTATCGTAATCCCCGTCGTGAACGTCTTCGCCGTTGTAATAGATCGCCCCGCTTGTCGGTTTGATCAACCCGTTTAAATGCTGCACCAGCGTAGATTTCCCGGAGCCGGTGTGCCCGATCAGCCCGATAAACTGTCCGTCGGGAATCACGAGGTTAATATCCTTTAAGGCGTGCACCGCAAGCGGCGTATCCTCTCCGTATATATAGTTGACATGATCCAAAATCAAAGACATAACTATATTTCCTCTTCACCCTGTATTGTCGTTTCTGTTGCTCCTGCCACCGGACGTCTATCGTCCTGCCGCTTTGAGAACCGCCTCCGTAAACTCCTCTATCGTCAAAATCCCCTCCGGCAGATTTACCCCCTTCCGCCGCAGTTCGTGCGCTAGGAGTGTCACCTGGGGTACATCCAGCCGCAATTCCTTTAGTTCATCAACTCTGGAAAAAATCTCCCTCGGCGTCCCTTCCATGGCGATATGTCCCTGATCCATGACGAAAACCATATCCGCATGAATAATTTCTTCCATGTAGTGGGTGATCAATACTACCGTAATTCCCTCCACATCATTCAAGGCGCGAACCGCTCGTATCACTTCTTTTCGACCGTTCGGGTCAAGCATGGCCGTAGGTTCGTCCAAAATAATGCACTTTGGATGCATAGCGATCACGCCCGCGATGGAAACACGCTGCTTCTGCCCGCCGGAAAGCTTGTTGGGCGAATGCTTGCGGTACTCGTACATCCCCACCGCTTTCAGGCTTTCCTCCACGCGCTCCCAGATTTCTTTCGTGGGCACGCCCATATTTTCTGGGCCGAACCCCACATCCTCCTCAACCACCTGTCCGATGATCTGATTGTCCGGGTTCTGGAATACCATACCCGCCTCCTGACGGATATCCCAAAGGTGATTCTCATCCTGCGTGTCCATACCGTCCACCCAGACAGCCCCTTCCGTCGGATAAAGAATCGCATTGATATGCTTGGCAAGCGTAGACTTTCCCGAGCCGTTATGCCCCAGAATCGCAATAAAGTCCCCCTGCTTTATATCCAGATCCACCTCGTCCACGGCGCGGGTAATGCCTTCCACATTGCCCTCCTCGTCGCGGCGAATATATTCAAATGTCAGCTTATCCGTCTTTATGATTCCCATAACATTTCCTTTATCTGTTGTAACTGTTCCGTTCCCCACAGTTACCATCCATTTTCCGCCGTTTCCTGCTCAGATACGGCGTTTCACCACCGCCTATTGTACTGGATTACCGTGAAAAAAGCAAGTGTCGGCATCCATACCTCCCCCCTTTCAAAAAAATGTGATATAATATCCGGGATGGCAATGAGCAGCTCGCAGACGAAATCTGGAAAATGGCAGCTTACTGCGCAGCGGAATCGAGCGTGCACTGCAATACATGGAGGAATGAAAGAAACATGTCTGATATAAAAACTTTATTGCGGCAGGCGGCAAAACCCTTTTTGGTCCTGCTGACCTTTATTTTCTTATGCGCCTTTATGGCACAC
>VSNH01000039.1 GCA_009774215.1 Lachnospiraceae bacterium | reverse complement strand
TTTTGTCTAACTCCCCCCCCCCCCCCCCCCGGCCGGGGGTGGGCCCCCACCTTTTTCCGGGGGGGTCTCCAACCGCCTTGACGGGGGTGGGCGTCACCTTCTGTATCACGGTTTTTATCTCCGCTTTTTCCGGGTTTGTCAACAGCGGGGCCGCGCCCCTTGCGGCCATCTGGCTGGGGAAGCAGGACAGGGATCACGCGGAAAAAATTCTCGGCAACAGCGTGAGCTTCCTTGTGATCTGCACGGTGGCGCTGATGGCTGTTTTCTATGCGTTTCAGCGGCCCCTGCTCTATCAGTTTGGCGCCAGCGACGCCACCATAGATTACGCGGTGGACTATCTGACGATCTATCTGGTGGGGACGCTGTTTGTGGAGCTTGCGCTTGGATTAAATGCCTTTATTATCTGCCAGAGCAGACCGGGCGTGGCGATGCTGTCGGTGCTGATCGGCGCGGTGGCCAATATCATCCTCGACCCCATCTTTATCTTTGGCCTCGGCATGGGAGTAAAGGGCGCGGCGGTGGCGACGGTCATTTCCCAGGCGCTCAGCGCGGCGTGGGTCACGGGCTTTTTGCTGAGCGATAAATCTACCTTGAAAATAAGGAGGAAGTTTCTTCGGCTGGAGCGCGGGATTCTGGTCAGCATTTTCTCTCTCGGGATATCGCCCTTTATCATGCGGGCCACGGAGAGTTTTATCAGCATTGTGTTAAACCGCGGACTGCAGGCATACGGTGGTGATCTGCACGTAGGCGCGCTCACCATCATGCAGAGCGTGATGCAGCTTTTCGCCGCTCCCATCGCCGGCTTTACGCAGGGCATGACGCCTGTCGTCAGCTACAATTACGGTGCGGGGAATTTTGAGCGGGTAAAACAGCTTTACCGCTGGATGATCGGCCTGTGTTTCGATTTTATGCTTGTGTCCACGGCGACGACTATGTTGTTCCCGGAATTTTACGCAGGCTTTTTCACAAACGAGACGGCCCTCGTGGAGCTGGTCGGGAAGGTGATGCCGATCTTTATGGCGGGAATGCTCGTGTTTGGACTGCAGAACGGGATCCAGCCTACTTTTCTGGCGCTCGGACAGGCGAAAGTGTCGCTCTTTATCGCCGTGCTGCGAAAAATTATTTTGCTGATTCCGCTGGCGATTATTCTGCCGCATTTTTTCGGCGTGATGGGTGTTTACTATGCGGAGCCGGTTTCCGACATTATTTCTGCGACTACGGCAAGCGTGTTGTTCCTGCTCAATATCAGAAAAATACTGTCGGCGGAGTCGCTGGCAAAGATCCAGTGAACGCATGAAAACCTTGACAAACGGGTATACTTTATGTTACATTATCTCACAAGTTAAGAGGGAGTAGTTATCCTGTGTAAGCAACATACCCTGACAAATGTGTCATGTTTACACGCTTTCTGTTTCATATCGGATATTTGGAAATGAGAGAAAGAACGAGACTTTTAGCATTAAAAATGTTGAAGGCCTCGTTTCATTTTTTCGGGGCTTACGAAAAGGAAGAAAGAGTCATAGCAGTAAACTGCTCTGACAGAGAGGAAAAGATATGGATGTTGCAGTTCAGGTTGGGTTACTGGCGTTAGGGTTTGTTCTTCTGGTGAAAGGCGCGGACTGGTTTGTGGAGGGCGCGAGCCGGCTGGCGGAGAAATTCGGGATTCCGCAGCTCGTGATCGGCCTCACCATCGTGGCGATGGGAACCTCGCTGCCGGAGGCGGCGGTCAGTGTGTCGGCGGCTTTAAAGGGGAGCGCGGAGATCACCATCGGCAATATTGTGGGAAGCAACATTATGAATATCCTGCTGATTTTGGGGCTTACCGCTCTCATTACTCCCATGGCGGTACAGAAATCGACGGTGCGGTACGAGATTCCTTTTGTGATCGTGGTGTCGGTCATACTTGTCGCTATGGGCGCTGCAGGAGACAATCTGCTGCGTTTGTCTGACGGCCTGATTCTCTGGGGGCTTATGCTCTGCTATCTGGGATATCTGCTGGACATGTCGAAACGGGGCGTCGGTCTTGCGGAGGAAATGCGGGGGGAGGATAGGGAAAAGCCCATGCCTGTCTGGAAAATGCTCGCCCTGATCGTTCTGGGCGGGGCAATGATCGTGCTAGGTTCTGATGTGGCGGTGGATGCGGCTACGGAGCTGGCGATGATTTTCGGTATGAGCGAACGGCTGATCGGCCTGACGATCGTGGCATTCGGCACTTCTCTGCCGGAGCTTGTGACAAGCGTGACGGCGGCCATCAAAGGTAAGGCGGATATTGCGGTGGGCAATATCGTGGGAAGCAATATTTTCAATATCCTCTTTGTGGTAGGCACTTCGGCGCTGATTACGCCGGTGGCTTATGCGCCGGAATTTCTGACAGACGGTATCGTGTGTATTGCGGCAGCTGTGCTTTTGTGGATCTGCGTATTTAAAAATAAGCGGCTGGGCCGTGTGGGCGGGCTGCTTATGCTGCTTGGCTATGGGGGATACTTTATGTATCTGATGCGCTGAGGTGTACAGCCGGCCGACAGAGGAATAAGTTATGTAAACTAATAATGCAAAGTATGCCATAAAAATTACAATCCGTACCAAATGGGGCGCGCGGCATGACGTAACGTAGTATGATAAATGCAGTTTGAAAGAATTGGGAGAGAATCTATGTATCTGATTGCACTCTGCGACGATGAGACGGAACAACTGCATAAAACGGAGAAAATGCTCGCGGAATACCGGGAAAGCCATCCGGAGGCTGACCTCCGTGTGGAATGCTTTGAAAACGCCGATGCGCTGTTGACACGGATCGGCGACGAAGCGTACCTTCCGGATTTGGTTCTGATGGACATTTACATGCCTGACATATTGGGGATTGAGGCGGCAAGGGAACTGCGGCGCATGGGAAACCACTGTCGGATCGTGTTTCTGACGACCTCAAGGGAACATGCGCTTGACGCGTTTGAAGTGGAGGCGGCCCAGTATCTGGTGAAACCGCTGGCAGAAGATAAGCTGTCTGCGGTTTTGGACAAGCTTTTGATGGAGATACAGGAGGAGCGGAAGCGGTTTGTCCTCCTGCAGATCGACGGGACGGTACAACGTGTGGCGGTGGACGATATTATATACTGCGAGGCGCAGGGAAAGTTTCAATACCTGCATCTGTCTGACGGCAGCCAATGTATGCTGCGCCTCACGATGACCAAGCTCGTGGAGCTGTTGGTGCCGTACACCGAGTTTATGCGGGTGGGTGTTGCCTATCTTGTGAATATGGATCATATCGAGTGCGTCGGCAAGCAGGAAATCCGCATGGATGATGGGAAAAAGATTTACCCGCCGAGAAACGCCTGCCAGGCGGTGCGGGAGCGATATTTTGCGTATTATTGCGATAAATAAAAAATGAGAAGAACTTCTAAGTCTCACCTAAGAGAATGCCCAAGATGCGGGCATTCTCCGTCGCACATTCTCCGCGCGAGTGTGAGGGGGCTTAGTCAACACGTTCCTTCCCCCAGAAGAATACGGCGACGGTGCCGGGGCCGGTGTGGGCGCCGATGGTAGTGCCGATGCTGTTGATCTCCACTTTACCGTCCAGATTCGGGAAACGCTCCTCGATCAGATCCGCCACAAATCGGGCATCCGCATAGCAGGCAGACTGAGAGATATAGCATTTTCCGCTGTAGGCGGTTCCCTCCTCGATGCATTCCTCCATCTTATCTACAATTGCGTACATGACTTTTCTCTTGGTGCGGATTTTATAGCGGGGAATCAGTCTTCCCAGATGATCCACGTTTAAGAGAGGGCAGATATTCAGCATATTTCCGATCATGCCGGAAGTCTTTGAGATGCGGCCCCCCTTAATATAGAAGGTAAGGTCTGTAGAGAAGAACCAGTGATTCAGGCGCAGGCGGTTGTCCAGCGTCCACTGATAAAGCTCTGCGGCGGACATGCCCTCGTCGCGCAGGTCGGCCAGTTTATCCATCAGAAGGCCGAAGCCCGAGGATGCTGCCAGAGAGTCCACGATATAGATCGTCTGCTCCGGGTATTTCTCGGCAAGCATTTCCCTGGCGCCCATGGCGGAGTTGATTACGCCGGAGATGCCAGAGGACAGGCACAGATGCAGAATGTCCTTGCCGGCCCGCAAAAACGGTTCAAAGTATTCCGTAAATTCGGCTACATTGATCTGCGAGGTTTTCGTGTCCGCGCCGTTCGCCATGGCTTGATAAAAATGTTCAAAGGACATGCTCTTGCCCAGATCATCCGAATACTCCCGGCCATCCAGCTCATAGTGGAAGCAGGCGTAGAAAATGCCGCGCTTCGAGAAATGCTCCGCCGGAAGATCCGCCGTTGAACAGCAGCTCAGAATATAATTCTTCATAATATGGGTATCCATGCCTTTCCCGCAATCTGCGAATCAAATTTATTCCCGCGAGCAACGAGCCAAGTGATTGCTTGCAAGCGTTTGGCGACTGCCGCGAGGGTCAAATACCCGCCCCTTGAGGCGTTGCAAGTTTGATGATCCGCTGCTTGCGGCGGGGTTTTTGACTTTCGAATGCAACATACATTAGAGTTTACCACGTTTGCGGTGCAAATACAATGAGGACTTAGCACTATGCAACTATTCCGCCTTTGGCTTCATAGTTACTGAATCCGGCCTGTTCCAGTTTTGCCTTTGGCAAAGAGGCCGGATTCTTCTGGGCATTTACATATTCTCACGGACTTTGCAGCAAGTGCAAAGTCCTGGGCAGATCTGCTATCGTATTCTGCGTATTTCCGAGCTTGTACTTGTTTTAAACGGAAATTTTTGGTATACTATGAAGCGTAAATAAAAAACAATTTTTATTAATAAAGGAGAGCAAACATGAAAGGAAACATTGTAGTTGGTCAGTCCGGCGGCCCCACAGCCGTTATCAACTCTTCCGTAGCGGGTGTGTACGCTGCGGCCAAGAAGCTGGGCGTGAAGAAAATCTATGGTATGGTTCACGGTATTGAGGGATTTCTGGAAGACAGAATGATTGATCTCGGCGAGTATCTGGATGATGAGACGGGAATCGAACTTTTAAAGAGAACTCCCTCCGCTTTTTTAGGCTCCTGCCGTTTCAAAATGCCTCAGATCGAGGGACATGAAGATGTTTATGAGAAAGTATTTGAGATCATGGAGAAGCATGACATCGAGTGCCTGTTCTATGCCGGTGGCAACGACTCCATGGATACGGTTAAAATGCTGTCCGACTATGCGGCGGCTCACGGGAAATCTCAGAGATTTATGGGTGTCCCCAAGACCATTGACAACGATCTGCCTGTGACGGATCACTGCCCGGGTTACGGTTCTGCGGCGAAATATATTGCGGCTTCCTTAAAGGAGATCATCCGCGACAACGCATCCTTTGGCGCGAAGAAGCCCACGGTATGCATCGTGGAGATTATGGGACGTAATGCGGGATGGCTCACGGCGGCGGCGGCGCTTGCAAAGGGCGATGATTGCGAGGGCTGTGACGCGATTTACCTGCCTGAGAAGGTATTTGATATCGATAAATTCGTTGCGGACGTGAAGGAGCTGGCGGCGAAGAAATCTTCCGTAGTGATTGCGGTCTCCGAGGGCGTTAAGGTTGCGGACGGCAGATATGTGTGCGAGATCGGCAGAGAGGTAGCCGTGGACGCATTCGGCCACAAGCAGATGTCCGGTACGGCGGTTATGCTGGCTGACAGGATTGCTGCGGAGACAGGGCTTAAGACCCGTGCGATCGAGTTCTCTACTTTGCAGAGAGCGGCGACCCATCTGGCGTCCCTCACGGATATCAACGAGGCGTTCCAGGTTGGCCATGATGCCGTGATGGCGGCGGAAGAGGGCAAGACCGGCATGATGATCACGCTGGACAGAAACGGCGAAGCGCCTTATCAGTGCGGCACCAGCGCTTATGATATCCACGCGATTGCAAATGTGGAGAGAAATGTGCCCGACGAGTGGATCACCGCGGACGGCAAGGGTCTGACAGAAGAATACGAGAAGTACGCAAGACCGCTGATCATGGGCGAGCTGCAGCCGCTCTTTGTGAACGGACTGCCGAGACACTTGGTGAGAAAATAAAAACGGTAACAGGAAGAATAATAGAAGGAATCGGAACTGTGGCGTACATGCTACAGTTTCGGTTCCTTTTTGTGTCTGTTTATGTATAAAAAAAGAAACATAATGCAACACTTGTACATAAAGTGTTGTATCTTGTTCCTACACCTTATATATCGGTGGCAAATCGGAATACTTTATAGTTGAATAAAAAAATTTTCGTTTCTATATCTGCACATCCAAATACACCCGGTCTTTATCCTCCTGTTCAATTCCAAGATACTGTCTGGTAATGCGGTAGGAGGAGTGATTGTACAGCTCCATGAGCAGGGCGGGCTGTACGCCTCTTTTCCATGCGTGATAGCCGAATGTTTTTCTGAGAGAGTGGCAGCTTATATGCTCATCCAGACCGGCGTAATGAGCGGCCTCTTTCACGATGCGGAATGCCTGAGAGCGGGAGAGGGGCGTCAGATTCTTACGGCCGTTCGGAAAAAGATAGGGACAGGTCTGCTGCCCCGGTTCCCTGGTTTTCCCGCGCTCCTTCCATAAAATATCCAATACTTGCCGTACGCTGTCATTGACGGCAACGCTTCTCGTTTTCCCTGTTTTTTGTTCGATGATACTGATATGATCCCGGCAGCTGTTTTTCTCTTCGCAAAACACATCTTCCCATCGTAAAGTCAACAGATCACCGATGCGGAATGCCGTGTTCAATCCCAGAATAATCAGAGCATAGTTTCTGTAAACAGGTTTTTCTGTCAGATAGTAATTCTTAAATTTTTCAAGCTGCGCTTCGTCTTTAATGGGAGCGGTTGTACTCATGTCAGTTTTCCTCCTTTTTTGTCGTTGTACTATACTATTTTATATTTTTTCCTTTAGGCGTAAATACAACACTTTATGTACAAGTGTTGCATTGCAGGGAAGCAGTTTTAGCAAGCCGCAGTGGAAAGAAAGCAGGGAGGTTTTAGGATGTTAAGACTTACGGTAGGAGCAGAAGATTATCTGATGATCGGTGAGGACATAAAGATTGTATTTCTGGGAGGCAGCAAGAACCACTTAAGGATTATGATTGATGCCCCAAAAGAGATGAATGTGGTGCGGAGCAAAGTTATTGAAAACAATGTCACCGATCCGGAGGAAAAGGCGAATCTGCCACACTATTATGCGGTGGCCGACCTGCCGGAGAAATATCGGAAGAAAAAAATCGTGATGAACAATGCCGCGAAAAAGACGGCGAAAGAATAACGGTAATAACCCGGGGCTAACCTAGGGGCTTTGGGATTATTCATAGAAACCCATCAACCAACCAACAGCCGTAAACGGATTTATGGCTGGCAAAATCAAGGAGGAAACAACTATGATCGTAAAACACAACATTACAGCATTAAACTCTAACAGAATGTTAGGTCTCACCACTTCTTCTCAGGCGAAGTCTACAGAGAAGCTGTCTTCCGGCTACAAGATCAACCGCGCGGCGGACGATGCGGCAGGGCTTGCTATCTCTGAGAAGATGCGCAGACAGGTGAGAGGTCTTACGCAGGCTTCCGCAAATGCGCAGGATGGTATCAGTGCAGTGCAGACCGCAGAAGGCGCGCTGAACGAAGTGCACGATATGCTCCAGAGAATGAATGAGCTGGCTGTGAAGGGTGAGAACGGCACACAGACCAGTACGGACCGCGCATACATTGCTATGGAGATTAACCAGTTGATGAGCGAGATTGACCGTGTACAGAGCACAACGACTTTCAATGAGATGAGTCTGCTGGACGGCAAAGGATTTAAGAGTGTTGGTCTGCAGGTAGGCGCTGAGGCAGGGCAGCACATCAACGTGACGATTGCCGATATGAGCATCCATGGAATCAATGAGGAGATTGTAAAGAGATTTAGTGGGGCTACCATGGAGACGACCGTTACGGATAAGTTTTACAAGAAATTCAAAAAAGATGATCTGAGTAAGAACATTCCCGAACATGCGGATTTCGGCAGCCTGAATAAGTTCGCGAAACAGGCGATCAAAGTGGTATCCGCACAGCGTTCCGAACTCGGTGCAGTGCAGAACAGACTGGAGCACACGATCAACAATCTGGACAATATCGTGGAGAATACATCTTCCGCAGAGGCGGCAATCCGCGATACGGATATTGCCACGGAGATGGTGCAGTACTCCAACAACAACATCTTACAGCAGGCCGGCACATCCATGCTGTCCCAGGCGAACCAGAGCAATCAGCTTGCGCTGTCCCTGCTCGGCTAACAGGGTATTTCGATCACAGAGGTTCAGAGTTTGTTGCAGAAGCAGTCATAGTAAAGCGGTTCGGCTTTCTTCGGAGAGCCGGGCTGTTTTATTGTTTCAGAATTTATTGCAAGTGGAAAAAATTTGAAAAGAGTGGTTTACAAAACCGCTCTTTTATTATATGATGGTTTTGGAAAACGATTTCCGAGAGGCGCGAAAATCATGATATCAATCAAAGATGTCGCAAAACAGGCGGGCGTGGCGATTTCCACCGTTTCCAAGGTGCTGAACGACTACCCGAATGTGAGCGAGGAGACGAAGAAAAAAGTAAATCAGGCAGTGGAGGAATTGAATTTCGTGCCAAATTCCGTGGCGGCGGCGCTTTCCTCCAAGCAGTCCGGCAGGGTTGCACTGCTCTTGAATCTTGGCAATGTGTCGCAGGCGGTAGACGAGATCAATATGCAGTATATGGCCGGCACCATAAGGCGGGCGGTGGAGCTGAACCTGGATGTGATCACGATTTTTGACTCCATGCTGAAAAATAAAAATCTGGACGAGGTGGTGCGCTATCTGCGCTCCCAGAGCATTACAGGGCTTATCATTTTCGGCATGTCGAAGGACGACAAGGTGCTTCAAAAACTGATCGGTGCGCAGCTTTTCAAGATTGTGACGGTGGACGCGCCCCTTGTGAACACATCCTCGTCTGCAGTTTGGGTTGACCAGGCGGCGGCGCAGTACGATGTGGCGAAGAAGACGCTTAAGGAAAATAAGGGGAAGAGCATTCTCTATCTGGCCGGCAAAAAGAACGGGTATGTTACTGCAGAGCGTTTGAAAGGCATACAGCGTCTGGCGGAGGAAGAGAAGATACCGCTGCTTGTCAGGAACGGCGAATTTTCGGAATTGCAGGCCAGAAACCTGACGCTGCGGTATGCGAAGAAAAAGGATATTGTGGTGTGCGCTTCGGATCTGATGGCGATCGGCGCGATGCGGGCGCTGATGGATATGGATATTTTCCGTCCGGTGTGCGGTTTCGACGGCATCACGCTGATGGGATATGCGGGTAAGCAGATGAACACGGTCAGACAGAACTTCGAGCGGATTGCCTCGGAGGCGGTAGGAGAGTTAAAACGCCTTCTGGACGGCGGAGAGGGAAGGCAGATCGTGTTGGACTACGAACTGGTGCGGATGAAATATGAGGATATTTTGATGGCAGCGCAGGAGAAAAACGCCGGCGGGATATAGAGGGCAGACATTTGCCGAAATCAGATGAAGAGTGCGAAACCGCGGGTTTACGAAAATAGAGAACCGGGTAATATAATTAACATAGAATAAGTTACAGTTCACACTCACGCCAGAGTTTGTATTCATTTATAATAATTTGGTGTGAATTGCAACAACTGAAGCACACAAAATGCCAAAAGCAGGCATTTTGGCGCCGACTCCGATGCCATGCAGCAAGTGCCTGGCGCGGATGTGAAAAGTAACTGGAATAAACAAACACGAAGAAAAGGGAAAGGGAGGTTTCAACACATGGCACAGGCAAGTAACCTGAAAAGAGACGTACTGGTAATGAATCTGGAGCAGGAGATGGAGAGCCAGACACAGAGCGGATACGGCAAATCCATTGCCGCCTGCAGTAACGAGGAGCTGTATTACAGCATTCTGCAGCTTTCCAAGAAGCTGATGGAAGCGTCGGAACGGATCGAGGGCGAGAAGAAGATTTATTATATCTCGGCGGAGTTCCTGATCGGTAAGCTTCTGTCCAACAACCTGATCAATCTGGGGATTTACGACAATCTGGAGAAGATTCTTGAGAAAAACGGCAAACAGCTTTCCGCGATAGAGGAGGTGGAGCCGGAGCCTTCTCTCGGAAACGGCGGTCTCGGACGTCTGGCTGCCTGTTTCCTTGATTCCATTGCATCCCTCGGGCTTCCCGGAGAGGGTATCGGATTGAATTATCATTTCGGGCTGTTTAAGCAGGAGTTTAAGGATAAGCTGCAGACGGCTGAGAAAAACGACTGGATCGAGGAGCAGTCATGGCTGACAAAGACCGACACGACGTTTGAAGTGGCGTTCGGTGAGAAAAAGGTGACTTCCCGACTTTATGACATTGATGTCATAGGTTACGACAACGGCGTGAATAAGCTGCGACTCTTTGATATTGAGACAATCGACGAGAGTCTGGTAAAGAAGGGAATCGACTTTGACAAGGAAGATATCGAGAAGAATTTGACGCTTTTCCTTTATCCCGACGACTCCGACGAGGCGGGAAATCTTTTGCGTATCTATCAGCAGTATTTTATGGTGAGCAATGCGGCACAGTTGATTTTGAAGGAGATGAAGGAGAAACAGTACGATCTGAGAACCATGTACGATCATGCGGTAATTCAGATCAACGACACCCATCCGACCATGGTAATTCCGGAACTGATCCGCATTCTGGTGGATGAGAAGGCGTTCACGATGGACGAGGCGATCGAGGTTGTGAGCAAGACCTGCGCTTACACGAACCACACAATTCTGGCGGAGGCGCTTGAAAAATGGCCTCTGGCATATCTGGAAAAGGTAGTGCCTCAGCTTGTGCCGATCATCAAAGAACTGGATAAGCGCGTGGCGAAGAAGTATAAGGATCCCAAGGTGCAGATCATCGACGGGGACGACAGGGTGCATATGGCGCATATCGACATCCACTACGGCTTCTCGGTGAACGGCGTGGCGGCGATCCATACGGAGATTTTAAAGAATACGGAGTTGAATGCTTTCTACAAGATTTACCCGGAGAAGTTC
The DNA here is from genome assembly GCA_009774215.1 of Lachnospiraceae bacterium. GTDB lineage: Bacteria > Bacillota > Clostridia > Lachnospirales > Lachnospiraceae > UBA3282. The sequence continues at coordinate 14,265 of VSNH01000039.1, read as the reverse complement.
AACAATAAGACGAACGGCATCACATTCAGAAGGTGGCTTCTGTCCTGCAACCATGAGTTGGCGGGCTTCCTTTCCGAGACCATCGGGGACGGCTATAAGAAGGATGCGGCTAATCTGGAGAAGCTTTTGGAGTTTGCGGATGATGAGGCGGTGCTGAACCGCATTGCCGAGATTAAGATGAACCGCAAGAAGGATCTGGCGGCTTATGTGCAGAAAGTGGAAGGCGTAACGCTGAATCCGGATTCTATCTTTGATATCCAGAGTAAGCGTCTGCACGAGTACAAGAGACAGCAGATGAATGCTCTTTATATCATCCATAAATATCTGGAGATCAAGGCCGGCAAGAAGCCTGCAAGGCCCATGACCTTCATCTTCGGAGCTAAGGCGGCGCCGGCTTATGTGATCGCACAGGACATCATCCACCTGCTTCTGGTGCTGCAGGAGATTGTGAATAAAGACCCCGATGTAAGCCCTTATATGACGGTGCTTATGGTGGAAAATTACAACGTGGCTTACGCCGAGAAGATGATTCCGGCCTGCGACATTTCCGAGCAGATTTCACTGGCATCCAAGGAGGCTTCCGGCACGGGCAATATGAAGTTCATGTTAAACGGCGCGGTAACACTCGGCACTTCCGACGGTGCGAACGTGGAGATTCACGAGCTGGTTGGCGACGATAATATTTATATCTTTGGCGAGAAGTCCGAGGCGGTGATCGAGCACTACGAGAAGGCGGATTATGTGTCCAAGGATTACTATGAGAAGTCCCCTGTGATCAAGGAGGCGGTAGACTTTATCGTCAGCAAGGAAGCGCTGAAAGCAGGCCATAAGGAAAATCTGGAGAGACTTTACAAGGAGCTGTTAAACAAAGACTGGTTCATGACCCTTCTGGATCTGGAGGATTATATCAGAACCAAGGATCAGATGATGGCGGATTACGAGGATCAGAAGAAGTGGAGAAAGATGATGCTTGTGAACATTGCCAAGGCAGGCTTCTTCTCCTCCGACAGAACCATCGAGGAGTACAACAGGGATATCTGGAAGTTACGCGCATAAGCGAGTCAGAAAGCGAAAAAGGTCAGGAATCATGCTTGCATGAGATCTGACCTTTTTTGATTTATTATGCTTCTTACCTGAGCGCCTTCAACCGTTCTTTTGCCGGCGCATAACCTTCACACTTTCGATAATACGCCTGCGCCTCCCCGATACGCCCCGTGCACTCGTAGATCACACCGATATTGTAATATGCCATATAGCTGTTCACTCCGTCCACGGAAAAGTCTTCCATAGTAGAAGCCTTTTTGAACTCCGCAATGGCGGCGTCAAAGAGCCCGTTGTTCATATAGATAAGCCCCATTAAAAAGACGAAATCCGCCCTTTTCGCAAACACGTCGTAAAGTTCGGCAAGTCCGAGCGCCTCTTTGGTGTGTTTTAAGTCCAGAAGCGTGTAGCCATAAGATTCCACCATGGTTTTTACATAGTCAAGGCAGGGATCCACCTCCATGGAGAGCCCCGCGTCAAAGCTCTGAAAGGCTTTTTCCGCGTCACCCAGTCGGCGGTAACTCTGCCCGAGCTGAAAATAGAGATAGGGATCGGGGCCTTCCTTTTCAAGCTGTGCTTCCAGCAGAGCGATGTTTCGACGGGATTTTTCCTGCATATCCGCCTCGGTCTCGTCATAGCCCACATGAAGGATTGTGACAGGAACGTCATAAATGGCTTTCGTGCGGCCGTCGCGGCGTTCCAGCTGTTCATGTACAGACCCGGTAAAGTGAAAGTACCTGCGGTCAGCCAGACGGCTTACCCGGGTCTGCTCGAAGGCAGCCCTGCCGCTGCGCAGAAAACGGCTGCGGATGAGAATACGTCCGGTGCGATCCGGGTACTGTTCCATACAGCGTTCAAGCGCCGGTATGTCCAGATTTTCAATATACTCGTCACAATCGAGGGAAAGTATCCAGTCATGGGAGGCTTTTTGTATGCAGAAATTCCTGGCGGCGCTGAAATCGTTACACCAGTCGAAGTGGTAAATCCGATCGGTGTATGCTTTAGCTATCGCCAGGGTCTTGTCTGTGGAACCCGAGTCTGTCAGCACGATCTCGAAACCGTAGGGCGACAGACGTTTCAGGCATTCTTCGATATGTTTTTCTTCGTTTTTAGCAATGATGCATACGGATATGGGAATCAAAGGTTCTCCTTTTGGGCAGAAAATACTGTCCGGCAGCGACAGGCTTCAGTACGCTGCATTGGTATGGCAGGAATCAAAAGAAATTACGAGGCGGACTCTGCGGTGGCAAGCTCACGCAGTCTTCTCTGCGCCGGTTCATAGTCGCCGCATTTTTTGTAATAAGTGCGCGCCTGCTCCAGATCGCCCATGGTCTCATAAATATCGGCGATATGAAAATTTGCGCGGTAACTGTTGACACCCTTTCGGGAGTATGCCGCGAGGGTGGTAGCCTTTTTAAATTCTTCGATAGCCTTGGCGGGCTCTCCCTTCTTCAGATAGAGCATACCCATCAGGTAGACAAAATCCGCACGGTGGGAGAACAGATCGTACTTTTCCCGCAGGGACATGGCAGCGTCGTATTTGGCCAGATCCATCAGGCAGTAACCGTAGGTTTCCGCCATACTCTGCACAAAGTCGGAATTGGGATCCGCATTCAGGTCAAGCCCGAGCTTGTAATAGTGGGCGGCTTTTTCCATGTCGTTCAAAGATATGTAGTTTTGGCCCAGCTGGAAATAGATATAGGGGCTGGGACCTTTCAGCGTCAGATCGTGCAGCAGCATTTCCAGATTTCTGGTAGCCCGCATCCGCTTGTCGGATTCACTCACATAGCCTTCATGATAAAAGGTGAGGGGAATGGGAAACGTATCGGGTTCCTTGCCCTGCATGGTGCGTACCTGCTCATGAATGCTGCCCTCGTAATGGCAGTAGTTCTTGTTGAAGAGGCGGCCGATGCGCTCTGACATAATAGAGCGGGAACCCTGCACGGTGTAGGGGTTGTTTCGGGTAATCATACCCATGGCTTCACGCCGTCCGGCAAGAGATTCTTCTAATTGCGCGAGATTGACATTTTCCAGATATTCGTCGCAGTCGATAATCAGCACCCAGTCATTTGCCGCCTGCTGAATGGAAAAATTTCTTGCGCTGCTGAAGTCCTCGCACCATGCGAAATGAAAGATTTTATCCGCGTATTTATGGGCAATCTCCACGGTTCGGTCTACGGAGCCGGTGTCTACCACGATGATTTCAAAGCGGCAGGGGCGAAGTCTTTTCAGACATTCTTCAATGTGATTATCTTCGTTTTTGGCAATCATGCACACAGAAACGGGTAACATAGTAACACCTCTTTTGTAATTTATTCAAGCTAAGTTTATTTTATCACCTTCTACCCGCGGCGACAATACGGTTTTGCGGGAGAATAGGGTAGATTTATTGGGCTTTTTGTACAAAAAGTACAAAAAAGAAGGAGCAAAGCTGATAAACATGACGATATTCCGTTTAATAATAATGGTTGGTGGTTCCTTTTTGGGCGGAAATATGGTATACTGTCTCCAAGCGGAGAGGAGAAGACCTTTCTCATAAAGAAAAAGTACAGGATTAAGGAGGTCTATTATGACAAAGGCAGAAATCTTGAAGGCAGAAATCTTAAAACAGCATAAGAGTGTCAGGCAGTTTGCGATTGAGATGGAAATACCGTACTCTACGTTGGTTACCGCTTTGGACAGAGGCATAGAGGGTATGGCTTACGGCACGGTGATCCGCATGTGCGACAGGCTGAATCTGAATCCCGTGGATTTCACACCTATCAACCAGAAGAGTTTACTTGGCGGTAAGATTATGGAAAACCGTGTGATGCAGTATTATGTGAAGCTGAATAAAACAGGCCGCAAGAAGGCGCTTGAGCTGATGGAGGACTATGCGCAGCTGGATAAGTATAAGGCTGTTGAGGAGTAAAAATGAAGTATGATTATTTGATTGTGGGCGCAGGGCTGTATGGCTCTGTGTTCGCCCACGAGATGTACAGACAGGGCCGGCGGGTGCGCCTGATTGACAGGAGGCAGCATATCGCCGGCAATATTTATACCGAGGAAGTGGAAGGCATACAGGTGCATCGCTACGGCGCCCATATTTTTCACACTTCCGAAAAAAAAATATGGGATTATGTAAACCGGTTTGCCGAATTTAATCATTACGTTAATTCGCCGGTGGCACGTTATAAGGACGAGCTGTATAACCTTCCCTTTAATATGAACACGTTCAGCAAAATGTGGGGCGTGATAACCCCGGCTGAAGCGAAAGCAAAAATTGCGGAACAGATCGCGGATCTCCACATTGCGGAGCCGAAAAATCTGGAGGAGCAGGCGCTTTCTCTGGTGGGAAGGGATGTGTATGAGAAGCTGGTGAAGGGTTACACTGAGAAACAGTGGGGCAGGGACTGCACGGAACTGCCGGCTTTTATCATCAAGCGGCTGCCGCTGCGTTTTACCTATGATAACAATTATTTCAATGATCGTTATCAGGGGATTCCGGTGGGAGGCTATACCATAATGGTAGAGAAAATGCTGGATGGTATTGAGGTGACGACCGGCGTGTCCTATCGGGAATTTGTGACGGAAGAAGAGCGGGACGGGCGTATCTGCCTGACAGACCGTGAGGGCAATACTTATAATAAAGTGTTGTACACGGGAATGATCGATGAGTTCTTCGATTTTGAGCTGGGGCATCTGGAATACCGATCCCTGCGGTTTGACACAGAGTTTTTTGCGGACTGCGACAACTATCAGGGCAATGCGGTGGTGAATTACACGGAGCGGGAAATCCCGTACACCAGAGTGATCGAGCACAAGCATTTCGAGTTCGGGACACAGCCGGGCACGGTGATTACCAGAGAATATCCGGCGTTGTGGAAAGAAGGGGAGGAGCCCTATTATCCCATCAACGACGAAAAGAACGAGAAGCTGATGGCACAGTATGAGGCGCTGGCAAAGACGAAGCCGCATGTGATCTTTGGCGGACGGCTGGGTCAGTACCGCTATTACGATATGGACAAGGTGATCGCGCAGGCGCTTGAGGCGGCGAATAACGCGAAAAGTACTTCTAAAGACGTCCCGTCATAGGACAGGGACAAAGTCAGCAAGGCTGACTTGAAAGTATTAGGTTTCGCGTGGGAGAACGCCAAAAGCAGACATTCTCCGCTCTGGCTGAGGTGTTAAAAAATTTTACAGGCAGAGTATTGACAAGAAATGGTACTCTGCCTATAATTGTGCGTAGATAGTTTGATAATCAAAGTATTTTCGGATCAGCGGAGACAGAAGGGATCAGGTGCGTCGCCATGCTTGCATGAGTGACAGTGCACGAGACCTTATGGCGAGGCGCAAGACATCCGGGGGATGTCTGCTTTGCGCGGACCGGAGTGGAACGGAGACAGCGAACGAGAAATGCGAACCATTTCGAGTCGGCTGATCCGAATTTTTATGGAGGCGCCCTATGAACTGGAATGATGCAAACAGGGAACTGGACAGGAGAAGAGAGAAAGCTTTACTAGGCGGCGGACAGAGCAGGATTGATAAGCAGCACGCAGGCGGGAAGCTGACTGCCAGGGAGCGGATCGAGATACTGCTTGATCCCGGTACTTTTGTGGAGGTGGACGGGTTTCTGGAGTCCCGCATTGACGATTTTGATCTGGACAAGAGACGTGTGCCCGGCGACGGTGTGGTGACGGGCTACGGTGAGATAGACGGCAGACAGGTGTTTGTGGCCAGCGAGGACTTTACGGTGATAGGCGGTACGCTCGGCGAGTATCACTCTTTTAAGATATGTCGGATTCAGGATATGGCGATGGAGATGAAGGCGCCTTTGATCTGTATAAACGACAGCGGCGGCGCGCGGATTGAGGAGGGAATTTCTTCTCTGAGCGGCTACAGCGGCATGTTTTTGCGGCATACGAAAGCGTCCGGCGTAATCCCGCAGATCGCGGTGATTCTTGGTCCCTGCTCCGGCGGCGCCTGCTACGCGCCCGCCATCTGTGACTTTATCTTTATGGTGAAGGATATTTCGAAGATGTTCATCACCGGGCCGAATGTGGTGAAGACTGTGATCAACGAGGAAGTCTCTGTGGAAGAACTGGGCGGTGCGGAGGTGCACGCGAAGAAGAGCGGCGTGTCCCACTTTACCTACGATACGGAGAACGAGTGCCTGATGGGTGTGCGAAAGCTCCTGTCCTATCTGCCGAGCAACTGGATGGAGAAGCCCCCGGTGGTGAATACGCCGGAGAGGCAGAGCATTCCCTCCAGAGTGGGGAGAGTGTTCGGCAGAGGCGAGAGCGCAAGACAGGACAATGTCATGAAAGCAAAAGCGGCTAAGCTTCAGGATATCGTGCCGGATAATTCCCGCCATGCCTATGATGTGAAAGAAGTGATCGACTGTATTGTGGACGAGGGAAGTTTCTTCGAGGTGCAGAAGGAGTTCGCCACCAATGCGGTGGTGGGGTGGTGCCGTATGGAGGGCAAGGTTGTGGGTATTGTGGCGAACCAGCCGAATTCCATGGGCGGTTCCCTCGATTACCATGCGTCCGATAAAATCGCGCGGTTTATCCGTTTCTGCGACTGCTTTAACATACCGCTCATCACGCTGATTGACGTGCCTGCGTTCCTGCCCGGTACGGCGCAGGAGCATAACGGCATCATCCGCCACGGCGCGAAGATACTTTACGCTTACTCGGAGGCAACCGTGCCGAAGATTTCGCTGATTATGAGAAAGGCTTACGGCGGCGCCTATATCGCCATGAACTCCAAGGAGATGGGAGCCGATATTGTGTACGCCTGGCCCATCGCGGAGATTGCGGTGATGGGAGCGGACGGCGCGGTGAACATCGCCTTCAAGAGAAAGATCAAGGCGGCGGCTGACCCCGAAGCCATGCGCGCCCAGTGCAAGAAAGAGTATGAGGACAGATTCCTAAACCCTTATGTGGCGGCGGCAAGGGGCTACGTCAACGAAGTCATCAAGCCTGAGGAGACGAGAGCCGCGCTGCTTAAGGCGCTGCGCGGTTTAAAGAATAAACAGATGGAAAATCCGAAGAAGAAGCATGGTAATATTCCGCTGTAACAAAAGTGAGAGACTGGAAAATGGGGTGCCGCAAATGAGATGATTTTGCGGCGCCCCTTCCTCTGTGTATTATTTGACCTGATGATATAGCACAAACGCCTCATAAGGCTCCAGCGTCAACTCCGTGTCGGTATACGTCCGGTTTCGGTTGGAAATCAGGCAGGCTGCTCCGGCAAACTCAGCAGGAATCGCAAAATGCGTCTCGTGGTCGCAGAAGCTGCACACCACCAGAAGCTTTTCCTTCTCCAAGGTTCGGGTATAGACGAACAGCTCTTCATTGTCTTCAAGCAAAGGCTCATATCTGCCGTATACGATCACGGGATAGGCTTTTCTGAGGGCAATCAGTTTTTTGTAATAGTGAAAGACGGAATCCGGGTCGGCTGTCTCGGCTTTGGCGTTGATTTCCCTGTAGTTGGGATTGACGGCGATCCAGGGCGTACCCGTGGTAAAGCCTGCCTGCGGGGAGTCGTCCCACTGTACCGGCGTCCGGGCGTTGTCGCGGCTTTTGAAGGTGATGCAGGGCCAGAAAACCTCGTGGGACAGTGCCTTTAAGGCCGCTTCTTCGGAAAGTCCCGCATCCAGAGCTACCCGATATTCGTCCCGGGCGGAAATGTCATCCACCTCGTCGATGGATGAGATCGGCAGGTTTTCCATGCCCAGCTCCTGCCCCTGATAGATAAAGGGAAGGCCTCGCAGCATGAAATTCAGTGCGGCGAGCAGTTTTTTGCTCTTGTCGCAGCGGTCGCTCTCCGGTATGTAACGGCTGACGCCGCGCGGCTCATCGTGGTTTTCGATGATATTGGAGAGGAACCCGATATTTCCTGCTTTTTCCTGAGAGGCAAAGCAGCAGTTTTTATAATCCTCCGGCGTGATCGGTGAAGCGTCGTACCAGCCCTTTTCACTGTGACCGAAGATCGTCTCGTTAAAGTCAAACATGCTGGAAAAGTAGCCGTTGTCTCCGATGAAGTCAGGCAGTTCCCCCGGCTTTTCGTTGAACACTTCCCCCACGGTAAAGGCGTCGTATCGTTTGAAGGTGCGGTCGCGCAGTTCGCTTAGGAATGTGCCGATGCCGGCTGCCTCTTTCAGCATGGCCTGCATACTGCACAGGCCGTCGTCCCTGTCCGCGGGATAACTGCGCAGGGGCAGAGCCTTTTTTATGTTGATAATGGCGTCGATGCGGAAACCGCCAAGTCCTTTGTCCAGCCACCAGTTGATGTTTTTGTAGACCTCTTCCCGCAGCTCGGGGTTTTCCCAGTTTAAGTCAGGCTGCTTCTTGTGGAAGACGTGGAGATATTGTTTGTCCGTGCCCGGCAGATCGTCCCAGACGGGGCCGCCGAAGTAGGAACGCCAGTTAGTCGGCAGTTCGCCCTCCTTTTTGTCCCGCAGATAAAAATAATGGCCGTACTTTCCGTCAGGGTCTTCGCAGGCTTTTCGAAACCATTCGTGTTCGTCGGAGCAGTGGTTGACCACCAGATCCATAAGTATGTACATATCGCGTTTTTTCGCCTCTGCGATCAGGCGCTCCATATCCGCCATGGTGCCGAAGCGGGGATCGATGCTGTAGTAATCGGAAATATCATAGCCCTGATCGGCCAGAGGAGAGCGATAGCAGGGAGACAGCCAGAGGATATCCACACCCAGCTCTTTCAGGTAATCCAATTTGCTGATAATGCCGGGAATATCCCCGATGCCGTCGCCGTTGGAATCATAAAAACTTTTGGGATAAATCTGATATGCCACTTTATCGTGCCACCATTTTTTAATCATAATTTCCTCCCTGTCAGAGCAGTTTACTGCGATGACACGCGATGAGAAATTCGTGAAGACGATTTCTCATCTGCGATCACGGCGATTTTGAGGCTCTGACTCAAATTGCCGATTGAAAAGTAAGGTCATCAGACTTACTTTTCAATCATGCGCCTCCTGTGTGCGTTTATCTTACTAAGATACATTTTAATGATTTATATGGTGTCCGTCTTACGAATATTTGATTAAAAACTACACTATTTTGACTCAGCGGCGTCCGAACGTTTCCGATACTGTAAAGGGGTGGTTTCCGTGTGCCGTCGAAATTCCCGCAGAAAATTTCCCAGATTGTTGTACCCGCATTCCAGACAGATTTCCGTCACCGGCAGATTCGTCTCCTCCAGCAGCCGGAGGGCCTGTTTGATGCGGTACTCGTTGATATAGGCTATGGGGGAACAGCCGACGGCTTTTTTAAACAGGCGGCAGAAATACTGTTCATTCAGATTTACCTGACCGGCCAGATCGGCGATATAGATTCTGTCCCGGTAATGATTTCTGATGTAGGTGAGGGCGGTTTTGACACTTTCCACACGCTTGTCGAAGTTTTTCTCCGCGGGCGCAAAAAGCCTGTGGGCGGAGAGGGTGGCGAGTATATAGAGCAGGGAAGATTTGATATAAAGCTGGCTCGTCAGATCGTCCGTAATCAGCGTGCTGTCGAAAACCGAATCCTCCGCCATCTGCCCGAAGGAGTGCATGACGTCCAAAAAGGCTTTCTTGAGCGGGGCAAATGCGGGGTGTTCGGGCGTGATACAGCGCGGAAAGAGCAGCTTTCCGTTTTGGATCGGCTTTACCAGATGAATCTGTGCCTCGTCATAAGAATCGAAACTGAGGATGCCGGGGGAGAAGACCACGGCGTCCTCCCAGTGACTGTCAGCGGTTTCCGTGATGATACCGTGCAGCTCGCCGGGATTGATGAAGTAGAAGCATTCCGGGTGCGCGGGAAAGGAGTCCATATTGATTTCGAGACGAAATTTTCCGCCGGAAAAATACAGAATCTCCGCTTCTTCATGCCAGTGATGTTTGACGAGCGTGCCCCGTTCCGAAGAGTGGGTGCGGTATGCGGCACAGGGAAAGGACTGCGTTCCGTGCGTCCGGATTTCCTTAAAAACGGATGACTGACGGTTCATGGAAGATCTCCTCTCTGCCCACCGCGCGTTGTGAAGCGGCAAATTTCCATACGCGGGCCTGTGCATGTGCATAAATAAAGGCTGTTGCCGTTGCAACAGCCCGTATATCTTGGGGTTTTAGCAGTAACTGTTAAACATCATCCCGCTGTACGCGCTTGTGATGTAGGGGCTTGCGAAGTTCTTTCCGGGATTCTTGTAAGCCACGATCACGTTATTGACATAGTGCATCGGGTCTAAGGACACCTGATTTGTTTTGCGCAGGATAGAGTTCGTAAAGCCTTTCATCGAGGCGAACGCTTCCTTGGCGTCCTCGCTGGTGGCCTTTTGGCGCAGCACGTTATTGTCTACTTCCAGAGTGCCGTCCAGATTCAGATTCAGTCCCGCGGAGGTGAGGCCCTTTGCGTAAACTCTGGCAACGCTGCTCATCTCGTGGAACAGGCGGTCGCTCTTGGGCTGTACGCCGCTGTACTCGGAAACGGCCTGCAGGAAGGAGTTGTACCCGCCCACCAGTGTGTTGATATTTTCAGCCAGAGATTCCACGTCGGTTTTAATGCCGATGGAAGCGCTCTCGCCTTCCTCGCTGCTTACGCCTTTGAACTGTAACTCATAGGTGTGATCCAGCGTAAAATGGTTGTTGGTGGAGGTGTGCTCCTCACCGTTTACCAAAAACGACGCGTTCGTCGCCGGGGAGGCAATGTAATCAAGCCCCAGATAATCCACCACGCCCGCCGTCTTACTGGTGCGCTGGTCGGAAATATGGAACTGCATCTTTTTGCCTTCCTTAAGGCCGGTAGCGTCCGATTCCATCCGCAGGGCGGAGCCGCCGTTCTCGTCGGTAACGACCTGTGCCGACATGCCGATGTTCGCATTGTTGATCAGCCTGGACAGGCGCGCCTGCACATCCCTGTTCGTGTCGCTGGCCTTTATGCTGAACTGAAACTCATAGCTTAAATCATCAATCCCCACGTCGAAAGAATAGGTGTCGGGAGCGAGCGCTGCAGGTTCATCGGCGGGAAGGAATTTCCCGAGATTAACCTGAGTCGAAGCGAGATGATTAACTTCCACCTCATAGGAGGGAAAGTCGTCATCCGGTTTCCGGGAACCCACATATTTTGCGGTGGCGATATCCGTATTGCTGGAATAGGCCACTTTTTTATTCAGCATTTCCTCTTCGTCGAGACCGCCGAGAGACGCGATGGTATTGCGAAGCTCTCTGGCGTTTTCCTTTATGCCTACGGCAAACTCACGGGATTCCTTGCTGGTGTCAAGGATGAACAGAGGCGATTCTTTGTTCATCTTGACAATCGAATTGTACACGCTGCGAAGCTCACTTTTCTTATGCGTATCATAAGGCGTGCTCGACTTTGGCGCATAGGACGTCATATAGAAATTATAGACGTTAGTTAAGTTGTTAATGGTGTTGTAAGCCATATGCCCTCCTTTCTTCCGTGAAAGCATAACAGATACCTCCTGCGGCCGTCCGTAGCCTGCAAGGTATCTTTATGGGCGTTCCTACCTAATATTATAGTGGTAACCTTATTTTATCATTTTTTTCACGAAAATTGCAAGTATTTCCTGAATTATAATATATATCGTATGGCAGCGGCATTTTATTAAGAGGTATTACAAAAAAAATGCGGAGAAAATGCAAAAAAGCGGTTGACTTAAGGCAGGCTGTATGATATATTGTGTGAGCGAGAAGAGAATAAGGTCTTTTTTTTATGCTCAAAAAATGAGAAATATTAAGATCAAACGAATCGTAATACAGGTGGAGGTGGCAAGATGCGCACAAGGATCACATTGGCATGTACGGAATGTAAACAGCGTAACTACAATACGACGAAGGATAAGAAGACTCATCCTGACAGAATGGAAATCAAGAAGTATTGCAGATTCTGCAAGAAGCATACCCTGCATAAAGAGACGAAGTAATTATTCGCTGCGTTGAATAAAGGAGATATTGAATTATGGCAGATTCAGCAAAAACAGATAAGAAAGCAGTCAAATTTTTTGACGGCGTGAAGGCTGAGTTTAAAAAAATCAGCTGGCCCGACAAGGATTCCCTGCTGAAACAGTCTGTTGCAGTCGTTATTATTTCCCTTGTGGTAGGGGCAATTATCACGGTGTTGGATTTTGGTCTGCAGTACGGCGTGGATTTCATTACTACACTGAAATTTTAACCTATATTCAGGCAAGACAGGGAGGGTCCGTATGGCAGAGGCGAATTGGTATGTTGTGCATACTTATTCCGGATATGAAAATAAAGTAAAAGCCAACATAGAAAAGACAATCGAAAACAGACATCTGGAGGAAGAAATTCTGGAGGTCAGAGTGCCGATGCAGGACGTTACGGAACTGAAAAACGGCGCGCGTAAGACCGTTCAGAAGAAGATGTTTCCCGGGTATGTTCTGATTAATATGATTATGAATGACGACACCTGGTATGTTGTGAGAAATACCAGAGGCGTGACGGGCTTTGTGGGGCCGGGGAGCAAGCCGGTGCCGCTGACGGAGGCGGAGATGAAGCCTCTCGGCATCAAGGTGGAAAATATGAGCGTCGATTTCGCGGAGGGCGACACCATTGCGGTGGTTGCGGGCGTCTGGAAGGACACCGTGGGCGTTGTGCAGAGAATCGACTATGGCAAGCAGACGGCCACCATCAATGTGGAGTTGTTTGGCAGGGAGACTCCCGTGGAGATCAGTTTTGCGGAAGTCAGAAGTATGCGGTAGATATTTATTCCGCTCCGGCGGTGTAGATATGCGTGTGGGAGCTAATTTAAAATGCTTTGCATTTAAAATTCGAGCTTGTCTTCGACAATCTCTCAGATTGTGACAGGCAGGTAGTAAGGCGCTTGCACCACAATATTATTAGGAGGTGCCAATATGGCAAAGAAGGTAGAAGGCTACATCAAGTTACAGATTCCGGCCGGCAAAGCAACGCCGGCGCCCCCGGTTGGTCCTGCACTGGGACAGCATGGGGTTAACATCGTTGAATTTACAAAACAGTTCAACGCGAAGACAGCCGACAAGGGCGATGTGATCATCCCGGTTGTCATTACAGTGTATGCAGACAGAAGCTTCAGTTTTATCACGAAGACTCCCCCGGCTGCGGTACTTTTGAAGAAGGCGTGCAACATCAAGTCCGGTTCCGCTACGCCCAACAAGGCGAAGGTGGCTACCATCTCCAAGGCGAAGCTGCAGGAGATCGCGGAGATGAAGATGCCTGATTTGAACGCGGCGAGCGTTGAGGCGGCTATGAGCATGATCGCCGGTACTGCGAGAAGTATGGGTATCACAGTAGAAGAGTAATGGAGGGTTCGAGATGAAACACGGTAAAAAATATCAGGAGGCGGCCAAGCTGGTAGATCGTTCGGTGCAGTACGACACGGTGGAGGCGATCGCCTTAGTAAAAAAGACGGCAACAGCAAAATTTGACGAGACCGTAGAGGTTCATATCAGAACCGGTTGTGACGGCCGTCACGCAGAGCAGCAGATTCGTGGCGCGGTGGTACTGCCTAACGGAACAGGTAAGAAGGTTCGCGTGCTTGTATTTGCCAAGGGCGACAAGGTGAACGAGGCGGAGGCAGCGGGCGCTGACCATGTAGGCGGCGAGGAGCTGATCCCCAAGATTCAGAATGAAGGATGGCTTGATTTTGACGTGGTAGTAGCGACACCCGATATGATGGGCGTTGTGGGACGTCTCGGTAAGGTGCTCGGCCCGAAAGGCTTGATGCCCAACCCGAAGGCAGGCACGGTGACCATGGATGTGGCCAAGGCCATCAGCGATATCAAAGCCGGTAAGATCGAGTACAGACTGGATAAGGCGAATATCATCCATGTGCCTGTAGGCAAGACCTCTTTTGAGGAGAGCAAGCTGCAGGAGAACTTCGACGCGCTGATGGAGGCGATTGTGAAAGCAAAGCCTTCGGCGCTCAAGGGGCAGTATCTCAGAAGCATTACGCTGGCAACCACCATGGGCCCCGGCGTGAAGGTGAATGTGGCGAAATACTAGTGTGAGAAGAACTTGTAATCTCTCGCAGCAAAGGCTGCTTCGCGAAGAAGTTCTAGGGAAGCGCTGATTAAATCAGCACTTCCTTAGAGCCTCCGGCGGATGCACACGGATTTGCAAAGGAATGTGCCGCTTCGCGGCGCAAATCCGGTGCGGGAAACGCTTTAATCAGCGTTTCCCTAGGAGTTGCCTTGCAACTCCGTCTCACGCAGGAGAATGCC
>VSNH01000038.1 GCA_009774215.1 Lachnospiraceae bacterium | reverse complement strand
GTCTACTATGTGTACGCCTATGCGCAGCTTTTGAAGGAAGAGAAGATTCAGGATGGGGAAAAGATCAACGTGGTCGTTCCCACCGGAAACTTTGGCAATATTCTGGCGGCATTTTACGCGAAGAATATGGGCGTGCCGATTAACAAGCTGATCTGTGCCTCCAATGAAAATAAGGTGCTTTACGATTTCTTCCAGACGGGAGATTATGACAGAAACAGGGAGTTTAAACTTACCAGCTCCCCCTCCATGGATATTCTGATTTCCAGCAACTTAGAGCGGCTGATCTACCGTATTGCGGGCGGTGACCCGGAGAAGAATGCAGCGTTGATGCAGAGCCTGACTGAGCAGGGCAGTTATCAGATTACAGCGGAAATGAGAGAGCAGCTTGCCGATTTCTACGGGAATTTTGCGGACGAGACGGAGACGGCGGACAGAATCAGAACCATGTATGAAAACATGGGCTATGTGCTCGACACCCACACGGCGGTGGCGAGCGCGGTGTATCGGAAATACGTGTCCGACACGAAGGACGAGACGAAGACGGTGATCGCCTCCACGGCGAGCCCCTTCAAGTTTACGAGAAGCGTGATGAATGCCATCGACCCGAAGTATGACGCCATGGGTGATTTCGAGCTGGTGGACGAGCTGTCCAAGATCGGAAATGTGGCCGTGCCAAAGGCCATAGAGGAGATACGCACCGCGCCGGTGCTGCACGATCATGTGTGCGATAAGTCGGAGATGAAAGCGGCGGTGAAGCAGTTCCTCGGCATGGCATGACAGGACATAAAAGGAATAGAAACAGTGGGAGAGGTATTAAGTACACAATGAAAAGGGATAAAATTTTACTTGCAGGTATCATGTGTGCGGGTTTGCTATTGTTTTCGGGCACGACTGCTTATGTCGATGCGGCTGAGCAGGAAGAAGTGCAGGAGGAGAGCGAGAAAGTCGATAGCAGGCCGGATTATGCGCTCTATGTGAACAGGGCGTTAAACTGTGTTACCGTTAAAATACAGGAGGAGGACGGCTCCCTGACACCGGTAAAAGCGATGGTGTGCTCCTGCGGGCGCGAGGAATCCGCGACGCCGGAGGGGACATTTCGAACCACGAATTATTATGAATGGCGTAAGATGGTGGATGATACTTACGGCAGATATGCCGTGCGGTTCAACGGAAAGATTCTTTTTCACTCCGTACCATACATAGAGGAATCGCCGGATACGTTAAAGTGGGAAGAATACAATTTGTTGGGAGAAAACGCCTCCCTCGGCTGTGTCAGACTGGCGGCGGAAGATGCCAAATGGATTTATGACAACTGTAAGAGGGGAACAAAGGTAATCGTGTATTCCGATACGGAGGAGGCCGGAGAATTGGGGAAACCGTCCGCAGTCCAGATAGATGCGGATTCGCCCTACAGGATATGGGATCCGACGGATGACAGTGTTGAGAATCCCTGGTTTGGCGGAGATGGCGCCATAGCGGTTCCGTTTACGGGAACCATGGAGGAGTTCGATTATGTGGCGTATGCAGACAGCTATCCCGATTTGCGGGAAATTTTCGGATATGACAGGGAAGCGCTGTATGAACATTATATCACTTGTGGAATGGATGAGGGAAGAATTGCAGCAGGAATCAATCGTCGTGAAGTGACAAGTGAGCCGGGCGGAGGCTATGAAGCCGAAGCTGAATAGTTACTGGCAGACAAAGAGCACCGTGCGGCTATATCTTTTGGCCCTGCACCGTGCTCTTTTTATGCGCAGGCCTGTATATGGAAGTTTGCTGTTTCACAACATGCAGGCCGCGCGGCGAGTAGGGAAGATGAATCTTCTCTACTCGATGGAAATGATCTGTGTATTTCTGCAAGTCAGGCATTTCTGTCAAGAAGTTTTTCGTAATCCCTGTCCACGCAGATCGTCTTGTAAGCGGGACGGATGATCTTGCCATTGTTTGCCAGCTCCTCCATGCGGTGGGCGCTCCAGCCCACGATTCTGGCGATAGCGAAGATCGGCGTGTACAGCTCCATCGGCAGATTTAACATACTGTACACGAAGCCGGAGTAGAAGTCCACGTTGATGTTGACGCCCTTGTAGATGGGGCGTTCCTCCGCAATCAGTTCAGGGGACAGCCGCTCCACCAGATTATAGAGGGCAAATTCTTCCTGCAGGCCCTTCTCATTGGAAAGCCTTTCCACGAAGGACTTGAAGATAACGGCACGAGGATCGGATTTCGAGTACACCGCATGTCCCACACCGTAGATCAGGCCCGCATGGTCAAAGGCTTCCTTGTGGAGCAGTTTTTTCAGATAATCAGCCACCTGGCCTTCATTGCTCCAGTCAGATACTTCCCGTTTCATTTCTTCAAACATCTTCACCACTTTGATATTGGCGCCGCCGTGGCGGGGGCCTTTTAAGGAGCCGATGGCCGCCGCGATCACGGAATATGTGTCCGTCAGGGAGGAGGTAACCACATGGGTGGTGAAGGAGGAGTTGTTACCGCCGCCGTGTTCCATATGCAGGATCAGGGCGATATCCAGAACTCTTGCCTCCAGAGGCGTGTATTTATTGTCGGGCCGCAGAATATGTAGAATATTTTCCGCGTTGGACAGATGTAACTGTGGTTGATGGATGTATAAGCTTTCTCCGTTGTGGTAGTGGTTGTAAGCCTGATAGCCGTAAATGGAGAGCATCGGGAAAAGCGCGATCAGCTGTAAGCACTGTCTGAGCACGTTTGGCAGGGAGGTGTCATCGGCTCTGTCGTCATAAGAGTAGAGCGTCAGTACACATCTGGCTAACGTGTTCATCATATCGTTGCTGGGAGCTTTCATAATGATATCCCGCACGAAGCTGGTGGGCAGGGAGCGGTAGCTGTTCAAAAGCTTTGTGAAGTCTTCCAGCTCTTTTTCATTTGGCAGTTGGTCAAAGAGAAGAAGATAAGTAACTTCCTCAAAGCCGAAACGGCCGTCAGCCGAAAAACCATCCACCAGATCCTTGACATTATATCCCCGGTAGAAGAGTTTGCCGTGGGTGGGAACCTGCACGCCGTCCACGATCTTGTTGGCGCGCACATCGGAAATGTTGGTCAGACCCGCCAGTACGCCTTTACCGTTTAAATCTCTTAAGCCGCGCTTTACGTCAAATTTGGTAAAAAGTTCCGTATCAATAATGCCAGCCTGTTCACTCATATTGGCAAGCCGCACAATTTCGGGGGTAATTTCAGAAAAACCATTCTGTTCCATATATGTACCTCCTTCTTTCAGAAAACAAATGTTGCCTTGTGACAAAAACGGCGCAGGGGTACGGTTCACCCTTGCACCGACTTTATTATCATACCATGAAAAATGGTATGGAAACAAGAAAAATAAGTAATTTAACAAATATTTAATATTATGTTAACAAAATTAACTCACGAAATAGTAAAATAGTACCAGACAGGAATGCGTATAATTTGCCTTTTGGGAGTGGAAATTTTTGGCGGCAGGGATTACAATATAAAAGATACGGCAAACGGAACCGGATGGGAGAGGAGCAGAAATGGACAGGAAAGAAATTTTAAAGCGGGTGGATCACACACTGTTAAAGGCATATGCCACATGGGAGGATATCGCGGCACTCTGCGACGAAGCGATTGCGTTCGAAACCGCTTCGGTCTGCGTGCCGCCCGCTTATATCGGGCGAATCCATGAAATCTACGGGGATAAAATCAATATCTGCACCGTGGTGGGGTTCCCGCTGGGCTACAGCGTGACGGAAGCGAAGCTGGCTGAGACGCAGAAGGCCATTGCGGACGGCGCAAATGAGATTGACATGGTTATAAACATCAGTGACGTGAAAAACGGGCTTTATCGGAAAGTGGAGGAGGAGATCCGCGCGCTGAAGAAGGTCTGCGGGGATCACATATTAAAAGTAATTGTCGAGACCTGTTATCTGACGCGGGAGGAGAAGATTGCCATGTGCCGCGCGGTGACCGCGGCGGGCGCGGACTATATCAAGACTTCCACGGGCTTTGGCACGGGCGGGGCGACGCTGGAGGATGTGAATCTCTTTAGGGAGCATATCGGCCCGAAAGTGAAAATCAAGGCGGCGGGCGGCATTTCCACGCTGGAGGATTTGGAAGCCTTTGTGGAGGCAGGCTGTGATCGGATCGGCACGTCGAGGGCGGTCGGCCTGCTCCGGGAGTAAGTTTATAGTTTTTTAGGAAATTTTTCCTATTTTCTGTTTGTTTTTTTGCCCTTTAGGCGGTATAATATAATAAACATGGGCAGACGTCCGATGCAATCGGACATGGAGCGCGCAAGCGCGGGGGTGCGAGTCTAATATTAAGGAAGGAGCGTGCATATATGAACGTGGGTGCGGTATCATCTCAAAAGAATCTCTTTTGGGCATATTCCCATCTTTCCAGCGGAAAGCGGATCAATACGGCGAAGGATGACGCGGCGGGGCTTGCCATTGCAAATCGAATGAAAACGCAGGAAACAGGCTATCAGGTTGGCGCGGATAACGCGGGTATGGCCATCGGCGCTTCCAACGTAGCAGAGGGCGCTCTGGGCGGCATGTCGGATTATTTGCAGAGAATCCGTGAGCTCGCCGTGAAATCCATGAACGGGATCAATTCCGATGCGGATAAGCAGATTTACCAGAAAGAAATCGATCAGCTCAAACAGGGTATAGAAGGGCTGGCAAGGGATACCAGCTTTAACGAGCAGAAGCTTTTGGACGGCAGTATGGCGGATATGGCGATTGCGACTTCCCCGAACGGTGGCAGTATGCATATCCAGATGGAAAATTCTACATTGGAGGCTCTGGGCATCGCTGATCTGGATGTCACATCCAAGGATTTCAGTCTGGATGCCATAGATAAGGCGATGGATATGGTATCCCAGCGCAGAAGCAGTCTGGGCGCGTCCACAAACGCCTTGCAGTATACGCGTAATTTCAATAATTCCGCGGCGATCAACCAGCTTTCATCCAGAAGCCGTATAGAGGATCTGGATTTCCCGAAGGCGATTGCGAAGAAGAAACAGGACGAAGTGTTCGGACAGTATCGGATGGTGATGCTGCGGCGGCAGATGGACGAGAAGAGGAAGTCCGCAATGGCATTTTTCTAAAATCACAGCACTTTTCGTCTATTGACTTTTTAAAGGTTGTCTGCGATAATAACGTGAGAAATGCGAAAAGTACTTCTAAAAGATGTCTCGACATAGGACGAGACGCCAAGAAGTACTAAGCTTCGCATAAGAGAACGCCTGAAATACGGCATTCTCTGCATTGGCATGTGAGGGACATTCGGGATTTCGGAGATCGATTCTCCGAATATTCCGTGAACCAATACAATTTTTAAGGAGGAGAACGTAAAATGGCAACAAAAGCGTATTATCCCATTTCCGAGATTGGCGCCGGCAAGGTTGGTTTTTCCAAGACCCGTTCCATTATTGAGGCGGCATTTTACGGAAACAACGTAGTTAAGGTGAACACCTTGAGAGAGGCTTATGAGCTGGCAAAGAACTCACCCGGTACCGTGGTGACGGATATGCCGGTTAAGGATGGCGAGACCTTCGGTCTTCCGGCAGATGCAAAGGTTCTGTTATTCAACGACGGTGCGGTAACCGGCCGTTATGCTGCAGCGCGCCGCATCAAAGGCGAGCCCGGCGTAGATGAGGCAAAGTTAGATAAAGTGGTTATGGACGCGATTTATGAGACCCGCTGGAAAACCATGTACCATGCAGAGTGCTTCGTAGGTCTTGATCCTGAATTTATGGCAAAGGCTCATCTTCTGATTCCTGAAGGAGAAGAGAATCTGCTTTACAACTGGATGATCAACTTCCAGTATATGTCTGATGAGTATGTGAAGATGTACAAGAAGTCCCAGCCCATCGGCGGCGGCAAGGAGCCTGATATCTATATCTTCTCCGATCCCCAGTGGGCGCCCCACGAGGCTCCCGATGTGGATTACAGCTGCTTAAGCGATCCTTTGACTCTGTGCTACTTCGATACCAACGAGAACTGCGCTGCAATCCTCGGCATGAAGTATTTCGGTGAGCACAAGAAGGGCACGTTGACCATGGCATGGGCGCTTGCGAACAGAAATGGCTATGCATCCTGTCACGGCGGACAGAAAGAGTACTCCTTAGAGGGCGGCAAGAAGTTCGTTGCTTCCGTATATGGCCTGTCAGGTTCCGGTAAGTCCACCCTGACCCATGCGAAACATGACGGCAAGTACGATGCGTTCGGCGGCATCAAGGTGCTTCACGATGATGCGTTCATCATCAACAGCGACACCTGTGCATCCATCGCTCTTGAGCCTACCTACTTTGATAAGACAGCGGATTATCCGACCGGCTGCCCGGATAACGAGTATCTGTTAGCTGCTCAGAACTGCTCCTGCACCATGGACAGCGAGGGCAAGATCCAGCTCGTTACCGAGGATATCAGAAACGGTAACGGCCGTGCGATTAAGTCCAAATTATGGTCTCCTAACCGTGTAGATAAGATCGACGCACCCGTAAATGCGATCTTCTGGATTATGAAAGATCCTACGATTCCGCCGATCATCAAATTAAAAGGTTCCGCACTGGCATCCGTTATGGGCGCAACGCTGGCTACCAAGACCTCTTCCGCAGAGCGTGTGGCTGCCGGTACAGACCTGAATGCGATCCGTATCGTGCCTTATGCAAACCCCTTCAGAACTTATCCTCTGGTAAACGACTATGAGAAGTTCAAGAAGCTGGTTGAGGAGAAGAACGTTGACTGCTACATCGTCAACACCGGCGATTTCATGGGTCACAAGTGCCAGAAGGAAGATACGCTGGGCATCCTTGAGACCATCGTTGAGGGCAAAGCGAAATTCGAGCAGTGGGGACCGTTCGAGGATATCGAAATCATGAACGATTGGAACGGCAAGACAGGCGATTTCACACCTGACTTAAATGACGCTGATTACAAGGCTCAGTTGAAGAATGCTATGCAGACCCGTGTAAATGCGGTCAAGGGCTTTGCGGAGAAGAAGGAAGGCTATGACAAGCTTCCCGAAGAGGCGCTTGCAGCTCTTGAGAAGCTGGTGAATGCTCTGTAATTGAAAGGGTAATTTTATACAGGTAAAAAAGTGTATCCGGGAATCGTCTGATTTTCGGATACATTTTTCACTTATGGGGGATATGTATGTATTGTTGTGGAACTTGCTTTTATATGATGACAGAAAAGGATGAATTGTTTGATGCCCTGAAAGAACTTTCGCCGCTTCCGCATTTTGCGCACGAATATTTGAGAAGCGCTGAGCCGGACGAGGCGCTGGCCGGCAGGGCGGATGTGATTCTAGCGGATATCAGCCGGACGCAGATGGAGAAGACTGTTGCTACTCTGCTTTCCAGCAGGAAGCAGGGAGCGGAGCTGATTTTTCTCGCGGATAAGGAACAGGCGGCGACTCTGACCATGCAGGATGGCGAAAATATTACGGATATCTGGATCATGCCGTTATTGGTATCCGAATTCAGGTTTCGCCTGATCCGCTGGCAGAAAACATACAAGATGAGCAGGGATCTCTGGCAGGCGCAAAGCTACCTCGATGCGACGATCAACAGCGTTCCCCATCTGATCTGGTATAAAAACAAGAAGGGCGCCCACATGAAGGTCAACGAGGCATTCTGCAAGGCGGTCAATAAGACAATGGACCAGATTGAGGGGCACGGCCACTATTATATCTGGGACATTGATCCGGACGAGTATGCCAAAGGTGAATTTATCTGCATGGAATCGGAATACGAGGTAATGGAAAAGAGAGAGACTTGCGTTTTCGATGAAACGGTCAAGATCGGGGACAGTATGCGCGAATTGAAAACTTATAAGTCGCCGCTGTTTGATCTGGATGGAAGCGTTATGGGAACCGTAGGTGTTGCGATTGATGTGACGCAGGAACGACTTTACGAGCAGATGATGATAAAGAACGCAAACACGGACTTCCTTACAGGTTTGTATAACAGACGGTATGTGTATGAGTTTATTGACAAACAAGGGGATGGGCATTTATCGGTGTTCTGTATTGATCTGGATCACTTTAAGAGCGTCAATGATATTTATGGTCATCATGAGGGCGATAAGGCGCTGGTTCTCACGGCAAAGACGCTTCAGGACAGCATATCGGAGGGGCTGATCGCACGTATGGGAGGCGATGAGTTCCTGGTAGTGATCGTCGGGGCGCGCACGGAAGACGAGGTAGAGCGGACGAGGCGAATGATCAAGGAGCGGCTGGATGGGGAATACGCGAAGCACGAAAATTTTTGGAATATTTCCGCCAGCGTGGGAGCCGCTTATTCTCTGACCGGGAAGGAGTCTTTCCATCAGTTATTCCACAAAGCGGATGAATTGATGTATCAGGAAAAGGAGAGCAACAGGTAAAAAATGCTGTTGTATTTCGCGGTCAATTCGGATATAATAGAGATAACCTGAAATGTGCGATAAAGTCTTGTTATTTTGAACCTACAGATACTTTAAACGGGATTCCTACATTGTCATATAGATGTCAGGCCTCCAGCCTTTAAGGCATTACGCAGTGGAAGACAGAAGTATGGTTGCGGTTACCCACCTAGCGTTGCTAGGAGTCAAAATACAAGATCCGGCATTTTGGGGGTATATACAAAAGATGGAAAAGCAGTCGTCTTGTACGGCTGCTTTTGCAGATATGGAGGATGAAGAATGAGCATAAGAATCGGAATTTTAGGGTATGGGAATCTGGGGCGCGGTGTGGAGTGTGCCGTCAAACAGAATCCGGACATGGAACTGGCGGCGGTATTTACGAGAAGAGAGCCGGATCAGGTGTCGATTCTTACGAAAAGCGCGGTGGTCTGCCATGTTTCCGATGCGGCGGCATGGAAGGATAAAATTGATGTGCTGATTTTATGTGGCGGCAGCGCGACGGATCTGCCGGAGCAGACGCCAGCCTTTGCGAAGCTGTTCAATGTGGTGGACAGCTTTGATACCCACGCCAATATACCGAAGCACTTTGAGAACGTGGACGCTGCGGCGAAGGCGGCGGGGAAGGTAGGCATCATTTCCGTGGGCTGGGATCCGGGGATGTTTTCTTTAAGCAGGATGTATGCCTCCGCTATCCTGCCGAACGGAAAAGACTATACTTTCTGGGGAAAGGGTGTCAGCCAAGGGCACAGCGATGCGATCCGCCGGATCGAGGGCGTGAGAAATGCCAAGCAGTATACGATTCCTGTGGAGGCGGCGCTTGAGGCGGTGAGAGAGGGGAAAAATCCCGCACTTTCTACCAGAGAGAAACATACCAGAGAATGTTTTGTCGTTCTGGAAGAGGGGGCGGATGCCGCGAAGGTGGAACAGGAGATTAAGACTATGCCGAACTATTTTGCGGACTACGATACCACGGTGCATTTTATCAGCGAGGAGGAGCTGGAGCGGGATCACAGCGGCATTCCTCACGGCGGTTTTGTGCTCCGCAGCGGAAAGACCGGCTGGGAGGAGGAGAACAGCCATTTGATTGAGTACAGTCTGAAACTGGACTCCAACCCGGAGTTTACCTCCAGTGTGATCATCGCTTACGCAAGGGCGGCATACCGGCTTTATAAGGAAGGGCAGACGGGGGCGAAGACGGTGTTTGATATTCCGCCGGCATACTTAAGCGCGAAGAGCGGGGAAGAACTGCGGGCGTCGATGCTGTAAAAGGTATCTTGAGAAAATACAGTTGACTTAAAGCGGTAGGGAAGGTTCGCAAGTGAATATCCGTTATAAGGCAACGAAAGTCAGGACATGGAGCGACAGCATCGAATTTAAAAACGTTCCCGTTTACGGTTCCACGAAAATGTCGGACAGGAATACTTCCTCGTCGGGAAATACCTGCGCGGCCGTTCGGGGGAAGTTCTAAGTAATGATACAGCATACAAAAAAAGAAGGCTTCACGGGAAAATAGAAGGGATTTGACCGTGAAGCTTTTTCTCTATACTCGGATACTATTTCTGGCTCTCTGCGCATAGAAATAGAGGAGGACATGGAAAGGGCGCAGACATGAAGTTTGACGGGAAACAGCTTGCAAAGCTGGCTCTTATTTTTTTCGGGCTCTTATTTATCGTCTGTCTTTTTCTGGGGAGAAGACAGGCAATGGAGAAGACGCCCACTCAGCCGGAGGGAGAACGGATTACCACGGAGGACGTGGCGATTCTCTTAGATGCGCTGGGGATTTCCTTTTCGATAGAAGATTCCGGCGCGGAGGGGCAGACGCAGGGCGTGCAGGACGCGGAAGAGAAAGAAGAGCCTGTATATTTTACATACGGACAGTATCAGGCGTTGTGCGAAAGTCTGGCGGCGGGGGCGTGGGAACTTCCCGATTACGGGGAACGTTATATGCCGGAGCAGGCACTTTTAAAGGAAGATTGGTACGAGGCGTTTCGTATTTTTCTGGCCTATCTTGATACGGAAGCTTCGATTTGGGAGACAACGGTATTTGTGCTGAAAACGGATCGGGAGAAGGCGGAAGCCTACACGGAAAGCGGCGCCATGCAGGGTGCGTGTCCGTATGCCTCAACCGCTTTTGCGGAGAGTGAGCTGCAGGAGCTAAAGGTTTATGTGAAAGGAAATACGCTGCTGACCATAGTGGAGGTGCTGCCGGAAGACCATTATCTGGGGAGTGTGTGGGTGATGGAAAACACAGACGGCACGTTGGATTGTTTTTATCATCAGACCGCATTCCGGGCGGCGCTTTCCGAGGAGGCCCGAAAAGATCAGCCAGAACGGGAGCAGATTGCGGATCTGACTTTCCGGAACGGACGGATTGTGGAGGCAAAGGAGCGCAGGGAAAAAATTCACGGAAAACTTCTTCGCGCCTCCGAACAGGAATTGGAGATTGAGGATTACGGGGTTTATCAGATTGCGGAGGAGATGGAGATCTATAGGCTGTATGGGAGTCTGAAAACGCTGGAACAGGCGGAATTGCGCGTAGGCTGTGCGGATACGGATTTTGTTGTTGACAGGGGGAAGGTGTATGCCTGTCTGGTCTCGGAGGAGGCAGGGGCGGATCAGATCCGGGTGCTTTTAAAAAATACGGCGGCGGGCAGCAATTTCCATGAAAACTTGGGAATCACGGTGGACGGTGAAGAAATAAAGCTTCGGAAGGATCAGATGACTGTGGGGGAGCGCAGAACCTATAGGAGCACGAATCTAACGGACAAGGTTACGTTGGAAATGGAGGGGAGCGGCAGAGCGGATCATGCTTATCGGGGAACGATCGAATGTCTGCGGATGGAGCAGGGAATTGTACTGATTAATGAGCTGCCTTTGGAGGAATATCTCTATGCGGTGGTGCCCAGTGAGATGCCGTCGTCCTATCCGCAGGAAGCGCTCAAAGCGCAGGCGGTGTGCGCCAGAACCTATGCGTACCGCTATATTCTGCGGGCGGGCATCCCAGAGCTTGGCGCCCATGTGGACGATACCACGGCGTACCAGGTTTATCACAATATCGAGGAACATGCGGCTTCCACCACGGCGGTGAAGGAGACGGACGGGGTGCTGCTCACTTATGAGGGGGAGGCTGCGGGTAATTATTATTATTCTACATCCTGCGGGACAGGGACGGACGTGGTGAGCTGGCAGGGAGGGAACGGGGAGGAAGTGCCTTATCTGCGGGGCGTGCGCGTGAGCGGCGCGGCGGGAGCAGAGTCTGGAGCGAAGAGGGCAGAACAGGCAGATGAAGAGATGGAAGCGGAGGATGGATTTGACACGGAAGACTCCGGGCGGGTAGGAAATCAGCAGTCGAATGACGAGTGGGCACTGGCAGCGGCATCTGGCGCGGTTGAGAACTTTGACGCGGAAGATTTACGGGACGAGGAGGCTTTCCGACAGTTTATTACCGCGGTACACGATACGGACTTTGAGAAGGATGAACCTTGGTATCGGTGGAGTTACCATGTGGAAGAGTTGGATGAAAAAGGTCTGTTTGCCCGTTTGAAGGAACGGTATGCAAGCGCGCCGGCTTTTGTACTGACGAAGGCGGAAGGGGATTATTATGTGTCGGAGCCGATTGGGAAACCGGGGAAAATAAGGAGGATAGAGATCGCAAAAAGGGGCGCTGGCGGGATTGCGCAGGAGTTGAACATTGAGACGGAAAAAGCGACGTATAAAGTGCTTTCCGAATACAATATCCGCTATGTCCTGTGCGACGCAAATAGCACTGTCAGGAAACAGGACGGGAGTGAAACCGTGCCGAAAACACTTCTTCCCAGCGGCTTTTTTGTGCTGGATACCGTCGGCGGGACTGGAAAAGACGGGGAAAATGTGGTAGGATATACGTTGACTGGCGGCGGCTACGGACACGGAGTCGGCATGTCCCAGAACGGGGCGAAGGCGATGGGAGTGCAGGGGGCTGACTATGGGCAGATCCTCTCGATGTTTTATCCCGGCTGTGAGGTGACGGACGCCGAAGAACTGAGAGAGCAGTAGAACGGGGATAGTTCTATTTCAGCTTAGTTACAGCTTTAAGCGGAATACACAGAACATGACAGAAAGCAACCGGGGAGTATGATGAGAACGATTTACAGACTTTTTTTAATCCTGCGGGACTTTAACTGGCAGATGACGAAAAAGAATATCAGCGCCTTCGCGGCAAGCACGGCGTTTTTCCTCTTTCTGTCCATGATTCCGCTTCTGATGGCGCTGTGCGCGATTTTGCCGTACACGAGGCTGACGGAGGTAGATTTAATCAATGCCATCACACAGTTTACGCCGGATGCGGTGGACGGCATGGTGATACGTATCGTGTCGGATGTCTATGCCAGATCGGCGGGGACGATTACGGTGTTTGCGCTGGTAACGATCTGGTCGGCGGCAAAGGCAATGCTGGCGCTGATCCACGGGCTGAACGCGGTCAACGATGTGGAGGAGAAGCGTAATTATTTTGTGCTGCGCGCCATCGCCTGCTTTTATACGGTGATCATTCTGGCGGCTACGCTGGTGGCGCTTTTCGTGATGGTATTCGGCAATGTGATTGTGGATATTCTTCTCAGGGATATCCCACCGCTTCATCTGGTGGTGCATGTGATTATGCGTTTTCGCTTTCTCGTTTCGTGGGCGGTTCTGACTTTGATTTTTGCCATGATCTATGCCTTTGTACCGAGCTGCAAGCTTCGTTTTAAGGCGCAGATCCCGGGGGCGGCTTTTGCGGCGGTTTTGTGGAGTATCGCCTCCTTTGCCTTTTCCATATATGTGGATCACTACAATGATTTCGGCACTTACGGGAGTTTGACTACGGTGGTCATTTTGATGCTCTGGTTTTACATGCTGATGTATATCTTGATGATCGGGGCCCATATCAACAGGTATTTCGGACCGGTTTATAAATTTCTCTTCGGGTGGCTTGACAAGTCAAAGGAAAGCCACTAAAATAGCAGATAGATTTGTTGCGGACATAATTGTCTGGGCAAAATGAAAAAACAAAATCATTGCAAAAGCTGAGAAGGTGTCAGTAGGAAATTTTTTCCGCCAGAGAGAGGGAATCATCGGCTGTAAGTTCCCTTCGGTACAGAAATGATCCGAAATTTCCCACCGGAGCTTTCCGTATGAACCGATTGACTGTTTTTGCGGGTTGGTCGTATTAGTTCGGAACGTACAGGCACGTTACGCCAAAGGAAGCGTTCGTTTGTCGGTCTGTGTAAAAGGCAGAAACCGAAAACGGGAAACTGGGTGGTACCGCGGAGTTTATTCGTCCCATGTGCGTTGCACGTGGGGCGTTTTTTGTGCGCATAAGCAGAGTCAGAAAAGGGTAAGGATATGCAGATCAGAACGGCAAACATGGAGGATGTGAAACAACTGAGACATTTATATGCAGAGTTGGAGACAGATGCCGTAAGGTATCAGCCGGAGCATTTTACAATGGGGGTTCGGAGTGATGACTTTTTTCGGTTCATATTTGAGAACGAGGAGCAGGAGATTCTTGTGGCGGATGTGGACGGAAGGGTGATCGGATTTTCGCATGTTATGATATTGCAGCAGAAAGAGATCGCGTGTCTGAAACCGCAAACTGCGGTTTACATTCAGGATTTAGATGTCTTAGAGGCGGAGAGGGGAAAAGGCGTGGGAACGCTTCTGCTTGAAGCAAGTAGGGAATATGGGAAAAGAAAAGGCGCAGATTTTATCAGAATGCAGGTTTTTCCGCAAAATGCGGATGGAATCAGGTTTTATGAGAAAAATGGTTTTTGTGAAATGATGAAAACGATGGAGGATTCGCTCTGAAAGAACTTACAGTTTGCTTATATAATGTTTGCAAGGCAATCACAGTGAAGAAATGATCTTTGTATTCAAATATAAGAAATCCACAAAAAAGGAGAAAGAGGTATGAAAGAAAAATTGGAACAGATTAAAGCCGAGGCATTGCGCCAGATCGAGGCAAGCGATGCCTTGGAAAAACTGAACGAAGTGAAAGTCAATTACCTTGGAAAAAAAGGTGAGCTGACGGCGGTGTTAAAGAGCATGAAGGATGTTGCGCCGGAGGATCGCCCGAAGGTGGGACAGCTTGTCAATGAGACGAGAGCGGAGATTGAGAAGGTGCTTGAGCTTTCAGTCAAAAAGATGGAGAGAGCCGTCAGGGAAGCGAAGTTAAAGACGGAGGTCATCGACGTGACCCTGCCTTCCAAAAAGAATAAGATGGGGCACCGCCATCCCAATACCATCGCATTGGAAGAGGTGGAGAGAATCTTCATCGGTATGGGCTATGAGGTAGTGGAAGGCCCCGATGTGGAAAAAGATTATTATAACTTTGAGGCGCTCAATATTCCTGCGGATCATCCTGCAAAGGATGAGCAGGACACCTTTTATATTACCGGGGATATCCTGCTGCGGACGCAGACGTCCTCCACGCAGGTGCATGAGATGGAGAAAGGAAAGCTTCCCATCCGCATGATCGCGCCGGGAAGGGTATTCCGTGCGGACGAGGTGGACGCGACCCATTCCCCGTCCTTCCATCAGATCGAAGGGCTGGTGATCGATAAGCATATCACCTTTGCGGACTTGAAGGGGACGCTTGCCGAATTTGCGAGGGAGCTGTTCGGTGAGAACACAAGGGTGAAATTCAGACCGCATCATTTCCCGTTCACAGAGCCCAGCGCGGAGATGGACGTATCCTGCTTTAAGTGCGGCGGCAAGGGCTGTCGTTTCTGCAAGGGCGAGGGCTGGATTGAAATTCTCGGCTGCGGCATGGTGCACCCCCATGTGCTGGAGATGAGCGGCATCGACCCGGAGGAATACACGGGATTTGCTTTCGGCGTGGGACTGGAGCGTATCGCATTGCTGAAATATGAAATTGATGATATGAGACTGTTGTATGAAAACGATATCCGTTTCCTGAAGCAGTTTTAATGGATAAAGGCTGACATAATGGATATGTTTGATGTGCGACATTTCCTTAAACTGTTTTGACAGGGAAGTAATTGTGAAAGGAAATAAATATGCCACATGTAAAAATCAAATGTTTTTCCGGCAGGACAGAGGAGCAGAAAAGAAGATGTGCAGAAAGAATTGCGGAAGACATTTCTGAAATACTTGGATGTGATATTTCCAGTGTCTCTGTCGCGATTGAAGATGTTGCGCAGGAGGACTGGAAAGAGAAGGTCTGGGATAAAGATATGGCTGCCGATCAGGATTTGCTATATAAAAAACCGGGATACACATACGATTAAATATTATTCCGAGTGTTTATCATATTTTGAAATAAGTGGTTTTGTAAAATTACACGATTGTGAATTGCTTGCATGGTTATCAAAATTCTTCAAAATATACCCAGTTTATAACGCTGTGAAGAGTTTCGCAATCAGCATAGACTTTTAGAAAAGAAAGGGAAAGGTTTACAGCATGAATACAGCATTGTCATGGATTAAAGCATATGTGCCGGAACTTACGTGCACGGATCAGGAGTATATGGACGCGATGACCCTCTCCGGGACGAAGGTGGAGGGCTACGCCAGACTGGACAAAAATCTGGAAAAGATCGTGGTGGGACAGATCAAGAAGATCGAGAAGCATCCCGACGCGGATAAGCTGATCGTTTGTCAGGTGGATATCGGCGGCGAGGAAATTCAGATCGTCACCGGCGCGCCTAACGTGAAGGAGGGTGACAAGGTTCCTGTGGTGTTGGACGGCGGCAAGGTTGCCGGAGGGCACGACGGCGGGCCGTTGCCGGAGGACGGTATCTCGATTAAGGCGGGAAAGCTGCGCGGCGTACCCTCAAACGGCATGATGTGCTCCATCGAGGAGCTTGGCTCCGACAGGAATTTTTACCCGGAGGCGCCGGAAATGGGCATCTATATTTTCGGGGATGATGTACAGGTTGGCGCGGACGCGGTGGAAGAACTGGGACTTAGGGATACAGTGTTTGAGTATGAAGTGACCTCAAACCGTGTAGACTGTTATAGTGTGATTGGCATTGCCAGAGAGGCGGCGGCTACGTTCAGAAAGCCTTTTGTGCTGCCGGCAGTGACAGCAAAGGGAAACGACGAGAAGGTGGAGGACTATGTATCCGTGGAGGTGCAGGATCAGGAGCTCTGCCCGAGATACTGCGCGAGAGTGTGCAAAAACATTAAGATCGCGCCCTCGCCGAAGTGGATGCAGAGACGCCTTGCGGCAAGCGGTATCCGCCCCATCAACAATCTGGTGGACATTACCAACTATGTGATGGAGGAGTACGGCCAGCCCATGCACGCCTTTGACCTGGACACCATCGCGGGGCATAAGATTATCGTCCGCAGGGCGAAGGACGGCGACGTTTTCCGCACGCTGGACGGACAGGACAGGAATCTGGATTCGGACGTGCTGATGATCTGCGACGCGGAGAAAGAAGTAGGTATCGCCGGAATTATGGGCGGCGAAAATTCCATGATTACGGACAGCGTGAAAACCGTGCTCTTTGAGGCGGCGACTTTCAACGGCGCGAACATCCGCAAGTCTGCAAAGCGCGTCGGACTGCGCACGGACGCGTCGGGCAAGTTTGAAAAGGGGCTTGATCCTTACAATGCGGAGGCGGCGATCAACCGTGCCTGCCAGCTCATTGAGGAGCTTGGCTGCGGCGAGGTGGTCGGCGGCATGGTGGATGTGCACGGCGAGATGAAGGAGAAGGTGGTTCTTCCCTTTGAGCCGGAGCGTTATAACAGCCTTCTCGGTACAGACGTCTCCGAACAGGAAATGCTTAATATTTTCAAGATGATTGAAGTGGAATATGATGCCGAGAAGCGGACGCTTACGGTGCCGACTTTCCGCCAGGATATCCTTCGCCAGTGCGATATCGCGGAGGAAGTGGCAAGGTTTTACGGCTACGATAAGATTCCGACCACGCTGCCAAACGGCGAGGCGACTACGGGAAAACTCCCTTTCAAACTGCGCATTGAGCAGAAGGCTAGAGATATTGCGGAATACTGTGGCTTTTCACAGGGAATGTGCTATTCCTTTGAAAGCCCGAAGGTATTTGATAAATTATTGCTGTCCGCGGACGATCCGGCAAGGCAGGCGATCACGATTGCAAATCCTTTGGGAGAAGATTTTTCGATTATGCGGACGGTTCCTTTGCACGGGATGCTGACCAGCCTTGCAACAAACTACAACAGGCGCAACAAGGATGTGCGGCTCTACGAGCTCGGCAATATTTATCTGCCCAAGGCTCTGCCGCTCACGGAACTGCCCGAGGAGCGGATGCAGTTTACCCTCGGCATGTATGGGGATTGTGATTTCTTCGACATGAAGGGCGTGGTGGAAGAGTTCTTTGAGAGTGTCGGCATGCATAAAAAGGCGGTCTATGACCCGCAGGCGGGCAGAAACTATCTGCATCCGGGCAGACAGGCGAATATCGAATACGAGGGGACGCTTGTGGGGTATCTCGGCGAAGTGCACCCGGAGGTTTGCGACAACTATGATTTGAAGACAAGGGCTTATGTGGCGGCGCTTGACATTCCGTCGATTCTGCCTTATGCTACCTTTGACCGCAAGTATGAGGGGATCGCGAAGTACCCGGCAGTTCTGCGCGATATCAGCATGGTGGTGCCGAAGACCGTGATGGCGGGTCAGATCGAGGCTGTCATTGCCCAGCGCGGCGGAAAGATTCTGGAAGATTACCAGCTCTTTGATATTTATGAGGGCGATCAGATTAAAGAGGGCTTCAAGTCCATGGCTTACTCCATTACCTTCCGTGCCAAAGACAGGACGCTTGAGGAGG
This sequence comes from Lachnospiraceae bacterium, assembly GCA_009774215.1. GTDB lineage: Bacteria > Bacillota > Clostridia > Lachnospirales > Lachnospiraceae > UBA3282. The sequence goes on along the minus strand of VSNH01000038.1, from coordinate 7,334 downwards.
CGGATGTGACCAGCGCCATGAAGAAAATTCTCAACGGTTTGAAAGGCATGGGGATAGAATTGAGAAGTTAAAATATGGCATATGGAGAAATGGCAAAAAAATGACTGAAAAAGAAAAAATGCTTACAGGACAGCTTTATGACCCGTCTGATCCCGAACTGGATCAATTGCGCTTGAAAGCACGTAAACTGGCAAGACGTTATAATATGACTGACGAGGACGAAAGGGAAAAACGATATAAAATCCTTAAAGAGCTGCTCCCCAATACCCTGGAAATGCCTGACTTGCAAGCGCCTGTTTATTTTGACTATGGCTGTAATACGTACTTTGGAAAATACAGTGGAGCAAACTTTCATTTTACCTGTCTGGATGTGTGCCCTGTCCATATTGGGGATAATGTAATGATTGGCCCCAATGTTACCATTGCAACGCCTATGCATCCAATGCTCCCAGAAGAGCGGAACTGCAGGTTACGTGAGGATGGCAGCATTTATAATCTTGAATACGCAAAACCTGTTACCATTGAAAATGATTGTTGGCTCGCCGTCAACATAGTTGTTTGCGGTGGTGTAACAATTGGCGAAGGAAGCGTTATCGGAGCGGGCAGTGTCGTAACAAAAAGCATTCCGCCGCACAGTCTTGCCGTTGGCAATCCGTGCAGGGTTGTTAGGGAGATTACGGAAGAGGACAGAATGGAGCAGCGGTAGGGGAAGATGATAAGCATTGGATGAAGTATGATAAGAACACATGAAAAGTGCCAAAAGATTAGAAAAGAGAGGAGTGGTAAATTTGGAACAGAAAAACACATGGGAAACTTATGATGAGAAACAGCTAGGGGAAGTGGATGCTTTTGCCAGAGAGTATATGGACTTTCTGGACAGAGGAAAGACCGAGCGGGAGTGCATCGACCAGATCGTAAATACGCTGGATGAGGCGGGATATCAAGAACTGGAGGCGCTGGTGAAGGACGGCAAAAAGCTGAAAGCAGGGGACAAGGTGTATTCCGTATGGATGAATAAATCCATTGTGATGTTTCAGATCGGCAAGGAGAAGATGGAGGACGGCATCAATATTCTCGGGGCGCACATCGACTCTCCCCGTCTGGACGTGAAGCAGAATCCTCTCTATGAGGACGGCGGTTTCGCCTATCTGGACACCCATTATTACGGCGGCGTGAAAAAGTACCAATGGGTGACGATTCCCCTTTCCATTCACGGCGTGGTGGTGAAGAAGGACGGCAGCACCGTGGAGGTCAACGTGGGCGAGAACGAGGACGATCCCGTTTTCTTCGTGTCCGACCTTTTGATCCATCTGGCGAGCGAGCAGCTTGAGAAAAAGGCAAACAAGGTGATTGAGGGCGAGGCGTTGGATATCATCATTGGCAATAAGCCTCTTGTGATCGATAAGAAGAAAAAGAAGGATGACGAGGAGGACAGCGCGCCGAAGGACGCTGTGAAGAAGGGAATCCTTGAAATTTTAAAGGGAGATTACGATTTTGAGGAGGAGGACTTTATCTCCGCCGAGCTTGAAGTGGTGCCCGCCGGGAAGGCGAGGGAGGCAGGTTTTGACCGCAGCATGATTCTTTCCTACGGACAGGATGACCGCGTGTGCGCGTTCTCTTCCCTGAAAGCGATGCTGGAGATCGGGCAGACCGAAAGAACGGCATGCTGTATTCTTGTGGATAAAGAGGAGATCGGCAGCGTAGGCGCGACCGGTATGCAGTCCAAATTCTTTGAGAACGCGGTGGCGGAGGTGATGAACCTTCTCGGTGAGTACAGTGAGCTTGGTCTGCGCAGATGCCTTGCACGCTCCTGTATGCTTTCCTCCGACGTGAGCAGTGCATATGATCCGGCATATGCGTCCAGCTTTGACAAGAAGAACGTGGCTTACCTTGGCGGCGGCATGGTGTTTAACAAGTTTACGGGCAGGGGCGGCAAGTCCGGCTCCAACGATGCCAACGCGGAGTATCTCGGTCACATCCGTGCGATCTTTGAGAAGGAGAAGGTGAATTTCCAGACAGCGGAGCTTGGCAAGGTGGATCTTGGCGGCGGCGGCACGATCGCCTATATCCTTGCGCTCTACGGCATGAACGTGATCGACAGCGGCGTGGCGGTATTAAACATGCACGCGCCCTGGGAGGCAACAAGTAAGGCGGATGTGTACGAGACGAAGCGCGGGTATGTGGCTTTTCTGGAAAATGCATGCCTATATTAGCGTGAGAAGTACTTCTAACCACTCACAGCAGAGGCTGTTTCGTGGAGAAGCACTAAGTCTCACGCAGGAGAATGCCTGAAAAGCGGCATTCTCCGCACCGATTTGAGATTCCGCGAAGAGGAATCAAGGCGGTTAGAGTGGAAAACTGACTTGGACAGTCAAAGATGTGTATGTGTAATGAAGTATGTAAGGATGGGAGCGCATGGCAGAGTGAGAGCTTTTGCGCTCTTTTCTCAAGTATAAATGATCGCAGAGGAGAATCAGAGTATTCCGTTGGAAAACTTCTGGATTCTCTTCGCGTTCATCACTAGAAAATGCCTCGGAATGGAGACGAAATGTCAGAATTAAAAAAATCGGATTTTTACTTTGATTTACCGCAGGAACTGATTGCCCAGGATCCTTTGGAGGATCGCTCCGCGTCCAGACTCCTTGTGCTGAACCGAAAGACGGGAGCGGTGGAACATCATACGTTTAAAGAAATCATGAATTATGTAAGATCGGGAGACTGTCTGGTTTTAAATAATACCAAGGTCATTCCGGCAAGGCTGATGGGCGTGAAGGAGGATACGGGGGCGGCAATCGAGGTGCTGCTGTTAAAGCGGCGGGACAACGACGTTTGGGAAACCCTTGTAAAGCCCGGGAAAAAGGCGAGACCCGGCGCAAAGATTGTCTTTGGGGACGGGTGTCTGCGGGCGGAAGTGCTGGACGTGGTGGAGGAGGGAAACCGCCTGATCCGCTTTGACTATGAGGGGATTTTTGAGGAGGTGCTTGACCGTCTTGGGGAAATGCCGCTGCCGCCTTATATCACCCATAAATTGCAGGACAAAAACCGCTACCAGACCGTGTACGCGAAATATGAGGGCTCTGCGGCGGCGCCAACGGCGGGGCTTCACTTTACCGAAGAACTGCTTGCGCAGATAGAGGAAATGGGCGTAAATATTGCCTATGTGACCCTCCATGTGGGGCTGGGCACCTTCCGTCCCGTGAAAGCGGACAACATTTTGGAGCACCACATGCATTCCGAGCATTATGAGGTGACGCCGGAGACGGCGGAGCTGATCAACCGCACGAAGGAGAGCGGCGGTCGCGTGATCTGTGTGGGGACGACAAGCTGCCGCACGGTGGAGAGTGCGGCGGACGAAAGCGGTCGGGTGCAGCCGGGGTGCGGAGATACGGAGATCTTTATTTACCCGGGGTATCGGTTTAAGGCGCTGGACTGCCTGATCACGAATTTTCATCTGCCGGAATCCACGCTGGTAATGCTTGTTTCTGCGCTTGCGGGCAGAGAGAACGTGCTGGCGGCGTACCGGGAGGCGGTGGAGGAGAGGTATCGGTTTTTCTCTTTTGGGGATGCGATGCTTGTGATTTAATATTATTTTGCTTTTCAAAGAGAACTGGAAGATATTTGGGTTAGAATTAACCGAAATATCTTCTGGTTCTGCTCTATACGGTCAGTCTCTATTCGGAGTCCGAGTTGGAAAACAGGATGGAAACGGCTGCAGGCGCGGTATCGGAGACAAATACGGGAAAAAGTTATGTCAGCATGGCGGTCAGTTCTACGCCTTTCTTCCTTCCGCCTGCAGGGAGATGGACTTGCAGCCGGAAATACCGGAGGAGACCGCGCCCGATTCTATCGTGTGGATGTATTCGGAAAATATTCCAGCCGTTTTTATTGATACAAAGTCCGGGAGCGCGGAACAAATTCATGCGGATAAAAACGTAAAAGAAGCAGGGGAAATTTCCGTTTTGGAAGTGGACGGCAGCATCAGCCTCCGCATGCCGCTTGCCTATATCAAGAGTAGGGGCAACACTTCTTTTACTTCTTTTGAAAAAAGCCTTATCAGATTAAATTGACGGATGCAGTATCGCTTTTGGGTATGGATGCCGCGAAAAAATGGATTTTCATTTCCAATGCGCCGGACACGACGCTTCTTAGGAACGCGCTTTCCAGAAAGCTTGCAGGGCAGCTTGACTTGGCGCAGTCGAAGGACGGTGTCTTTGTGGATCTGTATTTAAATGGGGAATACGCAGGAAACTATTATGTCACGGAAAAGGTGGAAGTGCATAAAAATCGTCTTCCGATAACGGATATGGAGAAGGTGGCGGAACTTACGAACAACAACGAAGCGTTCAACGTCTATGAGACTGCGTGGACGGATACGACAAAGGCAAAAGATGTGCCGAAAGACCCTGTGGATATCACAGGCGGTTATTTCCTGCTACCGGAGAGATATCAGTCCCTATTTGGAGACGGTGGCGCTGCAGACGCTTCCGCAGCTTGCGGAGATGACCGCCGCGTCCGCGGCTATGGACAGGGTTCGGTGGTCGGCACAGTATGCGGAAAACAGTACATGGGAGAGCCGTGAAGAGGAGGTCGCTTTTTTGGCGGACTATATTTTAGAACGCAAAGTGTTTCTGGACAAGGCATGGATAGAGCAGACTGCGATACATGAAATTGAGTTATTCATCGAAGATGCCCCTTATGATACGCTGTATGTTTTTTCGGGAGAGAAGATGCCGAAAATGCCGGATGCGGAAATATCTTATGCGGAGTTTCTGGGATGGACTTCAGAAAAGGATGGTCAGCCGCCTGATTTGCATATTCCTGTTTATGAAGATATGGTTTTCCACGCAGTGTTACAATATCCCTGATCGGCTTCTTGTGTTATGATTCCTTCGCGGTGTCCAATACGGCAAATCCGTGGTCGAGAAGCATTTCGTTGGCATCCATGATGGTCATATGATTCATCAGGGCGAACAGAATCAGCGCGTCCCGCCCATCTCTGGCATACAATTCCCGATTGCCGGAAAGCTTCAGCATTTTTTGTGTTTCCTCCTCGGACAGTCTCAGCCCGAAAGAAAGGGCGATCAGCTTGTCACGGGAGGGAATTTTATCACCCGCAAAAATCCGATAGACATAGGCGCGCCCAAGCAGAGAACCCCGGATCACGTCCGCACGCCGGAGGTTCTTTTGCGCCAGCAGCATGTGCAGATGATCTGCCAGACTTTCTTTCAGCATATGTGTTCTGTTTTTCTCCAGATAGTCTTCCATATCCGTTGCGGTTCTGATTTCATGCCGCAGTTCATCCGTTGACTTTTCATCCATTCTGCATCGAAGTCCTTCCTGTGTATTTCCTGTAAATCCTATTATATCTGTTTATGGTAAACGTGACAACTGTGGAGGAAATGTCTACCGACACTGCCGATGGTATACGAGGTTACTTTTGAGGGCGACAGCACGATTGTTGTGGAGGAGTATATTGAGGGACGGTCGGCAGGCAGCACAGCGCTTACGGAAAAACAGTGTCTTGTGATTGTGAGGGAGCTTTGCGACGCGCTGATTTTCCTGCATGGACAGGGGATCATCCACCGGGATATCAAGCCCTCCAACATACTGATTGCACAGGACGGGCATATCCGTCTGATCGATTTTGACGCGGCGCGGATGCCGAAGGAAAATTCGGAACAGGACACCGTACAGCTTGGCACGGGAGGGTATGCACCGCCCGAGCAGTACGGGTTTTCCCAGACGGACGAGCGGGCGGATATCTATGCGCTCGGTGTAACCGTAAAACAGCTTCTGGGCGGAAATGCGGGGAAACGGCGCTATCAAAGAGTCCTTTCCAAGTGCACGAATTTGGATCCGGATAAAAGATACCGATCCGTTCGTCAGGTAAAGAAAGCGTTTTCTGTTGTTTGGGATTGGCGGGCGGGGATTGCGTGCGCTGCGGCGGTTGTTTTGGCGGCAGTTATTTTGTGGAATCTCCTGCCGGACAGTATGCTGTCACAGGATAAGCCGCTTTCCGGGAGCACGGAACTGACTGTACTGCCGGCGCCGGCAAATCCGCACTGGGATGGGGAGACGGGAATCGCTCTGTGGGGGCATGTGCCGGAGTCGGGAGTCGGCAGGGATCAGAGGTATGGCTGGAGATTGTACAGACGCGATACAGAGACGGCGCCCGATCCGGAGAAGGACGAATATGACAGGGAAGGGGAGATGAGCGGAAATCTCCTCACGACCGATTATTTTGATATGAGTTTCTCGGAGGAACTTTGGGACAACGGCTTTTACTATTTTGCGGTGTGCGCATCCGGGGATGGCGTCACCTATGCGGACAGTCCCTATGTATTGTCGGATGGGTTTGCGTTCACGGGAGAGGACGCGCCGAGGCTGCCGACGCCGGAGGGGCTTTACTGGACTATGAAGCAGATTGGTGAGGAAAAATACTATTTTGCCGCCATTTCCAACTGGGATGACTATGAGGAGGAAGACAATTTTGACGCCTATGTTTACAATGAGGATGGAGAGTATGTCATGAACAACACGATAGAGATGGAGTTCATGATTGAGAATGGCTGGCCGGGAGTTCGGATCAGACCGGAGTTTGTGAATGAGCCCGGAAAGTCTTATCGTTTTGCCATTCAGGTGCTTTCCTCAAGACCGAACGAATACCGATCCAGTCTGCCTGCGGAGCCTTGCCCCAAGGAGGCTTACTTAAGTCCGTGGCTTAGGATTCCGAAATGATTTTCCCGTTTGGCTGATACAAAGTATTTGTAATTTACGCAAAAACGTATTATAATCGTAGAAAGATATCAGAACAGAAGACATTTTTCGGGTAGTGTGATTACAGGATAAAACAGAAAGGCATAAAACATGGAAGAACGCAGGAGAAACAAGAGGATAGGGCTGTCATCCAAGCTGTTGATCAAGAGGCTGGATGGGGAGGACGCAGCGAAAGAGGTAGACATAGACGTGGTGGATGTGTCTAAGACGGGCGCGGGTTTTTTGTGCAGTGAAGCTCTGGAGATCGGCGCGGTTTATGAGGCATCTTTGACGATCTGGACGAAGGAAGTGATTCACGCATTTCTTGAGATCGTACGCATTGAGAAGAAAGATGACAATATCTTTTCCTACGGTTCGATTTTTATAGGCATGTCGGAGATCGAGGCAAGCCGGATCGAGACGTACAGCACGATTGAGACGATGGAAGTTTAGAAAGAAAAAACGGCATGAACAAAAAAAGAAAAAGTCATATCCTTCTGGAACTCGGCGTGATTGCCATATCGTTTGCGGCACTCTTACTGCTCTTATATTTTGTGGTTGCGGTATCTTTCCAGAAC
>VSNH01000037.1:17347-25609 GCA_009774215.1 Lachnospiraceae bacterium | reverse complement strand
GTTTTCTTCTTCGGCGCCTGATCTTTGTAACCCCAGTTCAAAATCGGGGTGAGTTTCAGGGATGCCTTGCCGGACTGCTTATAGATGGTTCTGTAATCGCCGCTTACAAAGTCAATGTCTTCGATACCGTTTGCCACAGTAATCTTAACAATGGCGGAAGCTGCGTATACGCCGTCGGGAGAAACTGCGGTCACCTTCAGGCCCACGTTCTTCGGCTGATTCTTGGCAGCGGTAGACCATCCGTTATAACCGATTTTGACATTACCGTTTGGATCTACCGTAGCTTCCCAATCGAAGATACCTTTTTCGTCTTCCCTGCCATATGTTGCCTTGCCGCCGGTGTCCTTCTTATCGCTGGGGTCGCCCAGAAGTACGCCTGTCTTGGTGTCAACAAACTGTACATAAGGCACCATCGTGTAGCCGGTCTTCTTATCGAAGATTGCCTGTGTCTGCGCCTTATACTCCTTGTCAAGCGTCTGCTTTGTGTAAACGGTAACGGACGCAGGCTTCATGGTGAGCTTTGTCTCATAGAGAGGGTCTCTCGTAGAAATCTTCTTAAGCTCCGCGATCGCCTTGTCGCCGCCCATCGCGAGGGTCGTGGGATTCGCCGCAGCCTCCGCTTTTACCGCTGCCTGCCAGTCTGCCGGCGCCGCGGTCTGTGCGGTGGTCTGCACCAGCTCTACCTTTAAGGAATAATCCTTTGCGGAGCCGAGTGTAGCCGGGTCATTTACGTTTTCTACGGTGTTATCTACTATAATTTCTGCGATCTGGCTGTCCTTGCCCCATGCGGTCTTCTCGATGTACTGTACCTTGTCCGCATCGGTCAATGTGCCTGCCAGCGTGCCTTCTACCGTCACTTTGTAGAACACTTTGTTGACGGATTTAGGAGCCACAACCTTGTCGGAAGTGGAAAGCTCTACTTTCAGAGTCTTAGGTGTGCCTGCCGCCTCCTTTACTACGGGCTTCTGACCCACTACGGAAGGATTGGTCGTATTCACGGTAATCGCATCCGCCATCAGGCAGAGTTTATCTGTCGCTGCTGTGTCGCTTGCTGCCGCTGTTCTCTTCGCGATATCATAGAATCTGATCACAGCCGCTGCCGCCTTACCCTCCGTGGCAGGCTTTGCCGTGACAGTCAGCTTGCCGTCTGCATACTCCGCCCTTACAGCGTCGTTTTCCGTCACGGGAGTTGCAGCAGCCGCATCGTCAGCCTTCGCTACGATTTCCATACCGATGTTGCTCTCCGCATACTCCAGACGTCCGTCCTTCGCGCTCACGGTAAATTCCGCAGGCTCGCCGTCCGCCATAACGGACACGGTGGTAACGTTCTTATTCTTTGCATCCTTAACTTCCAGTGCGGAAGCTGCCTTTTCCTGCTTAATCTGCACGGAAGCTTCCACCTTCTTCGTGATCTTGGAAGCCAAATCTACGCGCAGTACACCCGTGTCGTCCGCGCTGATCGCGCTGATGGTCGCTACGTTATTCGCTACCGTCGCCGTGGTGGCTGCAATTTCATTGCCATCATAAACCTTTGCGTACAGAATACCTTCTGCATTGCCAGCTTCACCTGCATCGCCTTTGAACAGGCTTACTTTGATGTTTGCGCTGCCTGCAGGGATGACATATACGCCTTCCTCATCTGCTCTGCTTTCTCTGTGCCAACCTCTACCGTCGCCGCGAAAACGCTCTTTAACGCTACGTTCACGGTAACATCATCGGTCATGGTTACCTCGAATGTCACGGCGCCTTTATCTTCGCCTACCTCGACCGCCTCTTCCTCGCCGTCACTGCCAACTACCTTGCTCACGCTGACAAACTCGGTGCCTACAGGTGCAACGATCTTCACATTAGCTTTCTGACCGCTGGTGATGCCGTCGCCGTTTGTAAAAGCTTTGTCATTCACATAAATCTTGCCGGTAAACGTTTCTTCCGCACCGCTATCGGTCTTACTGCTTACGCTCAGGGTTTTCGTGCCCTTGGAGATTTTGATCGTGTCATCAATCTGATTGCTGCCATCCGCAAGTTCGCTTACCGGAATCTCCGCCACATAAGTGCCTTCCGCTTCGCCGGCTTTTACAATTGCTGTTTTGCCGTTCGTCTCATCATACAATACAGTAGGCTCTACGTCGGAAGTGATCGTCAAAGTAAGGATTGTCGCTTCCTCAGAAATCCAGTAGGTATCACCGATCGATTTCGTGATGCCGTCGCCGCTCACTACAAAATCCGCGTCCTCGGACTCGATTTCTACATAACCGGTTTTGCCGCCGGAAATCTCGGTCTCAACCGTTATGACTACGTTTTCCTTGGTGAACTCCGCCTTGTCGTCGGTCAAGCTGCCTGTATCAATTTCTGCAGCAGTCGCGCCGTCGGAAAACTTCGCTGTTGTGTCTGTCTTCCAATCGGCATCCTCGTAAATTCCGCTGTTCTGAAATTCGAACGCTGCCGCGAAGTATGCAGCATCATCGCTGTCCGACGCTACAACCAGCTCTTCATCTTCTACTGCGATGGTCGCTTTTACGTCTTTTGCTTCCGCGCCTTCAGCCGCTTTTGTCGTAAGAGCGTATACCTTATCGTAGGATACCTTTACAACCGCATCGTTGCTTGTGCCGCCAGTGCCGAAATCCGTACCGTTCTTCAGGCGGTAGCCGGCATCCGGCTTCACGCCGATGGTGATGTCGTCCATCTTTGCCGTGTAAGGGTCTTCTAGTTCATCAAATCCTTTGCTGTCGTTCTTCTTACCTACGGTTACGTTTTTCAGACCGTCTCCCGCAAAGCTGATCTTGTGAACGCCGGCCGCGGTCTCATTGACCTCTGTCTCGACCTTCACGGTCAGGGTCAAATCGCCCGTAAAGTTTGCCGCAGTAATGGTGGACAGGTCGATCTGGTAGTGCGCCGCTACACCGTCATCGCCGGTCGTTGCCGCTACAGCTTTCGCCTCAAGAACCTGTACCTCTTTGTTACTCGTATCCTTCAGAACAGCAGTGACAGGCTTGTCACCTTTCAGCTTCAGGCCTGCGCTTTCATCGAGTGTTACCGTGAATGCAAGAACGGGCTTTTTCGGAGCATCTGCTGTTCCGATGTTTATATAGTTGTCCTCGGTGATGGCACCTGTGCCATCGGGAAGTTTGAAAGCACTGCCATCTATGGTGATATACGTCACCGCAGTATTTGTAGCGCTGTCTGCAGGTGTTACGCCCCCTGCTGCCCACGCACCGGTCACACCGGGATCCTCCAAAGTCAAAGTGTGAGCTGCCTCAGACGTCCCCAGCGTAACAATGATTTCATTGTCGTTCGCTTTATCAAAGCCCTTCAACTCGGAAGGATTAAAGGTAAAGAGGTCGTATGTTTTCGCAGCATCTCCTGTGCCGACAGGCTTTATGCCGGAAGAGTATACCGGTTTCTCTTCTCCGCTGTCACCGACCTTTACTTTGATATTTCTATATTTCCCTTCAAGCCCGGACACAGCCAGCGTCACATCCGCTGTGGAAGCCGCATAGTCGAGCTCCTGTGCGTTCTGATCTGTGATCGTCTTGTCGGTGTCGGGTGTACCGTCAGTCTTTACCAGGCAAACCGTCTTATCGCCTGCCGCCGCACTCAGTTTCACCGTGCTCTTTGTGGCAGCCGCCACAATCTCAATGGTGATGTTCCCGGAATAACCGGCGGGTGTCGGATTTTCACCCGTAACAGCGTCTACGTTGGTAGGCACCGTGTACGCACCGTCATCGCCCTTTGAGAGCGACACTTTTTCTTTCTTCTGGGAATCCGTATCAGAAGGGATGCTATAGGTTACCGCCAGTCCCTCCTCTTTCCAGCCGTCCTCCATATCAAGAAGGAACTTAACAGGTCTGCTGCCGCCCAGCGCTTTCGAGTCGTCCGCGGATGTACCGTCGATAAAGGTAACCTCAGCCGCCTTTTCACTGCCGGTCAGCTCCCGGTCTGTCGCCTTGCCGCCTTCTTCAGTTGCCGGCGTACCATCCTTCTCGTACTGCTTCACCGAAATTGTGACAGCAGTGGGCGTTACCGCGTTGACGGAACTGTCGTTTACAGTAACCTTGTCAGATACTTCGTCCGCATCCTCAGCAGCTTCCTCCTCCGCAGGTTTGTTCTCATCTGTAAGCTCCTCGCCAGAACCTGCGTTGGGGCCGTCAGCTGAGGGCTGATCTTCACCCTCAGAGTCGTCAGACACATTCTGATCCCCGTCGGGGTTTTCCCTATCGGGTGTTGTGTTATCATCCGAATTGTCCCCCGTCTCGTCCCCTTCATTTTCATTCTGCTCGTCGTCTGTGGTGTCAGAATCGCCTGAAATATCGGTATCATCTGCATCCTTCACATCTGCCGATTCGTTGTCCTCGTCAGCGGGTGTAACATCTGTTACTTCGGATGCTTCGGATGCTTCCTCAACAACCTCATTTTCCGCTGCCAGAACCGGCATTGCAGTCTGCGGTACCATTGTCAGTACCATAGCTGCTGCGAGCATGATAGAAAGTGTGCGATTAAATTTCTTTAATACTTTTTTCATGCTTGGTGTTTTCCTCCTCTTTCATAATATATTTTTAGCCTCGGCCAACGGTAACATTACTGATAGCCGCGGCCAGTTTACTTGAATAAGATGGGACAGGCGGAGCCACCCATCACACCTTATCATTGCTTATTTTATCCTCCGACACCTCTTTTGTCAAGTCGCGCCACCTTTGCAATGTCAACAAAAAAAAATAGTCTTTTCGTCACATTGCCTATAAATATTTGGTACTTTCGTTCGATATGCACCAAATATTGTGGTTTTGCCGTCATATATATACAATTATGTAAATGTCTGGGAAAAGTTCGGCAGGGATTGTATTATAAAAAGAACAATTACAGGTGTTAGTTAATCGAATAGAGAAGATTCATCTTCCCCATTCGCCGCCCGATCCATATGCTGCGAAACAGCAAACTTCCATATGCGGGTCTGCGCATAAAAGGGCGGCTTTTCAGCCACCCTTTGCATAAATCTCCTTCTCAATCCTTATGTCGGACTAAACACGACGCGTCCAGCCTGAAAAGCCAGCAGCATAAGCTCAATTGCCTGCGCATCGCACCGCCTGAATTTTAAATAATAATAAAGCGTATCGAGATAGTTTGTATAAGCCTTCTTTTTATCTTCGACAAGAGGGATATTCATATCCTCCCCGAGCATGAAACTGGTCAGCCTGGTCAAAAGAAACTTCTCATTCACATACAACATTTTGTCGTCTTCCAACTGTTTCATTAACTGAATCGGCTTTCTTTTCAGCAGCCAAAAGGTTTCATATGCCTTAATCTTAATCTCATTCACACGTTCGATTTTCTGGTATTCCTTCAATCTCTGAATATCAGAATAATAGTCCATAACCGCATGCGTCAACGCCATTTCATGTACATACGCAACATCTGATAAGTCCATCGCGTTTAAAAAATCCAGCATTTCCCCACTGATCTGCCTGATTCTGCTCTCAATTTCCTCCTTGCCGACAACAGAAACCAGTTCGTCATAGCTGACATACGTGTTTTCGATATTATGCATAGCACTCACTTCCCGTCAATTCATATGCAATACAGCAATTTTTGCTCTGAAGGAAATCCCGGAAAATCTGACCTTCCCTCTCTTCAAGTTCTCCCGTATGGACGCGTGCGTCGTTTCCCAGCTTATGATTACGCACCGCTCCACTTTCAACCAATCGGAAGCCTCTTTTTGCAATTTCTTCTGCAGTCTGTACATTTCCACCGTCCATTGGATTCCTCCCCATTCATTCGACAAGCACTGACCGCAGACAGTCCGCAGCCGTACTTACGCCATTCTGTTCAATTAAAGAACGCTCTTTTGTATTTCCCTTCTTTTTGGGGGCTTTCTCCCCATCCTTATCTCCTCCGGACGGATGTGTTTTCAGGTACTCTTCTTCCAAAACCTTAAGGCGGTCAAAGAAATCACCCATCTCATCCGCCAAACCGGACAATCTGTTTAGCAGCTCCGTATACTCCTTGAACACAGAATCATCTTTATAATAGGGATAAACAATGGCGTGATCGACCTCACTCCACCCTTCCTCAAACAGTGTCCGCACCTGTATTTCCAGATACACGCCTTGAAATTTGATAATGTAATGAACCGCACGATATGTTTTTCCGCCAAATATCTGCCCTGGCGAAAGCAGCTTCTCGTCCTCATAAATCTTCCGGCGGTCACCATTCCGAAGGTGAACCTTGGGTCCTTCCGCCATGTAATAATGGTTTTCGTCCTCGTCAAAGTCTCGCAGGGCATCTCTTACATAGTATGCCTCATTATTTTCGAATTGAGACGTAATATAATGATGAAAAGCCGTCCAGTCAGTCTTAAAAACCAATAAGCACCTTATCCCTATCAGATCTCTGACAATTTTCTCATAATTAGATTGATCCAGAGGTCTGTATACCGCATAATTTTCCTGCTTTTTACGAATTATCTTGGCAATCAGGTGTTCGGGATCTTTTATCCTCGTCCGGACAGAATGAACATTAACCCGTCTCTTGAAATCCTTTTTGTCCATGTCCCTCAGATACGTTTCAACGAAATTATCCCTAATTTTTTCATATGTTGGAATTTTTTCCCGAAAATCATCATATATTTTGCAGCAATCTTCCCAAGACATTTCCGAGCCTTCAAATAAATCACGGCTGATATTATATTTTTTCAGAAATTCTTCTTTTGTAATCAAATCCTTACCTCTAAAAAAATGTATACCCCGATAATAACAGCAATTCGCATCAAATGCAAGTCATATTTATCACCCACGTTTATCACGCGTTAAACCCCTGCGGCCTACTCCGAAAGCACCTCCACCGCCTTCTCCAGCTGATTATCCACATCCTGATCATAGTACGCGTCGCTGTCGAACTCGCAGACCACATCCGGCTCGATGCCCACCCCGTGGATGTTATTGCCGTTTGGCGTATAATACGCGCTGATCGTCAGCTTCAGAGCCGTACCGTCGGTCAGGGGCAGTACCCGCTGGACAATGCCCTTACCAAAGGTCGTAGTCCCCACCAGCGTCCCCTTGTGATAGTCCTTAATCGCACCCGCCAGAATCTCCGACGCGCTGGCGGAGTTACCGTTTACAAGCACCGCTAACGGCATATTCAGCTCATTCCTACCGTCACAGCTGTATTCGTCGCGCTCGCCATACTTATCTTCGGTGTAAACGATAAGCCCTTTGGGCAGAATCTGTCTGGCAATATCCACCACCACGTTCAGGCTGCCGCCCGGATTGCCGCGCAGGTCGAGCACGAGCCCTTTCGCGCCGGAACCCTTGATGACAGCAAGCGCCTCGGTAAACTGGTCAGTGGTCACATCATCAAACTCTGTAATCTGAATATAACCGATGTTATTTTCGAGCATTTCGTACTTTACCGTAGGAGCCTCAATCTGCCGACGCTCCACGTCCATCTCCAGATAATCCGTTTCCCCCTCGCGGTAAATGGTAAGGTGAACCTTCGTGCCCTCCTCACCCTTCACGCGGGCCACAATCTCGGAAAGCTCCATTCCCATCGTGCTCTCGCCATCCACAAGGTAAAGCAGGTCGTCCGCGCGGAGTCCCGCCTCCTCTGCGGGAGTGTTTTCTATAACACCCGATACTTTTCCAAGCCCCGTGTTGGGATCAATCATCAAATACGCGCCGATGCCATAGTAGATACCTGCTGTCTCCTGCATCAGATCGTTCCACTCCTCCTCCGTATAATAAACGGAATAGGGATCTCCCAGCGCATTCACCACGCCCGCGTACATGCCTTCTGTCATAGCGTCCACATCAATATCTGCGTCCTGATAATAATACTCGTCAATCACTTCCTCGATCGCCTTGAGTTTCTTCTCCGTTTCCTCACTGACAACACTCTGGGCGGTTCCCTTTTTCGCTACGTTCTTGCTGTCCACCGCCTCGTAAACTTTCATGCCCACAAAGACAAAACCGCAGATCAGCGTCATAAGCGCCACGCCGAGCAGCATTCCAAGCAAAAAACTGCCGCCCTTGCCGTTCCCGGGCTGGGGAGGCTGAGAAACCGGGCCATTGTTATAACCGCCCGAACCGCCGTTATTGCCACTATTATAATAGGGATTCGTCTGACGGCCGTCCCCCGAATATGGGTAGTCATTATAATAACGATTGTTATTGTTTCTTGAGTCCAAGTTGGTTCATCTCCTTATTTTTTACTCCGTCCATGCCATTCGCAAAATTGCCTCTTCAAGTCGATTTTGCTCATGTACGGCTTTCG
>VSNH01000037.1:12185-17247 GCA_009774215.1 Lachnospiraceae bacterium | reverse complement strand
CTATATTCGCTTTACCCCGTCCATGCCATTCGCTAAATTGCCTCTTCGAGTCGATTTTGCTCATGTACGGCTTTCGCTATATTCGCTTTACCCCGTCCATGCCATTCGCTAAATTGCCTCTTCGAGTCGATTTTGCTCATGTACGGCTTTCGCCATATTCGCTTTACCCCGTCCATGCCATTCGCTAAATTGCCTCTTCGAGTCGATTTTGCTCATGTACGGCTTTCGCCGTATAGATCGCCTCAAAATCAGCCTGCTGAAAGCAAGCTTTCATCATTCTGTTTTGAGCCGCTCTGCATGGACTCAATGCTATTTCATGCTATTTCAGGTAGTTCCACGGGCTGGTGTAGTTTCCGTTCAGTCGCACGCTGAAATGCAGGTGCGGGCCTGTGGAACGGCCTGTGGAACCTACCGCCGCGATGTTCTGTCCTTTAGAAACAGTCTGCCCTTTAGAAACATACAGTGCGGAGCAGTGCATATAGATGGTGTAAAGACCGCTGCCGTGGTCAATCATAATATAGTTGCCCATGCTGCCACTATAATCCGCCGCCACCACATCGCCGTCATAAGCGGCCAAAATAGGCGTTCCCGAAGCCGCCGCCATATCCAGCCCGTTGTGAAACTTCTCCACCCCGAGAATCGGGTGCATACGGTTGCCGTACTCGTCGGAAATGCGCTTGTAGCCGGGACAAGGCCAGGCGAACATACCGCCGTTATAGATCCTTGCCTGCGCGTTCTCCGCTTCCAGTCTCGCGCGCTCCTCCGCCACCGCCTTCTCCAATGCGGCGATTTCGGCGTTCTCCTGAGCGATCATCGCTTCGTATTCCTTGATGGCTGCCTCTTTATTGGCAATATCTCCGCTGACGGAAACAATCTGGGCCTCTTTCTCCCCGATCAGAGTATTGACGCTGGCTTCCTCCTGCTCCACCGCCTCCCTGGTCTCGTCCAAAAGCTGCTTTTCCACCTCCAGCTCTTCCTTGCAGAGTTCCACATACTTTCTGGTTTCCACATATTCATCCAGCTTATCCCTGTCATAGCGGGACAGAGCTTCAATATAATCGGCGCGGTTCACAATCCCCGTGATACTGTTGGAACCGAAAAGAGTTTCCATATAAAACGAGTCGCTGCGCTCATACATGAACTGGATGCGCTTCTTCATGGCCTCATACTGCTGCTCCTGTCTCGCCTGCGCCTCATCCAGATCGCGGGCCGTCTCCTCAATCTCTTTTTCTTTTTCGGTAATCATTGTATTATATTGCGCGATCTTCTCCTGTATGTCAGCAAGCTGCCCGTCCAGCTGCTGTACATAAGCCGTCAGGTCATTTTTTGACTGCTCCAGCTCCTTTTTCAGCTTCTCCACGTCAGTCTTGCTGTTCTTTAAGCCGGAGACTTCTTCCTTCGCTTTCTCGATCTCCCGCTCCTTCTCGCGGATGCTCTCGCTGGTAACCGCACGCACGGAAGGCCCGGGCAGAGCGCACGAAAGTACCAGCGCAAGGCATAGGGTAACGCCCGTTATTCTTTTTATCTTCTTTCGGCTTTGTATTTTCAAACTATATCCTCTGTATGTTCTCGTTTTGTCAAACTCGCAAACCCCGCGCTTTTCGCGGCTATTACACTCTTAAATGTCTTCTCACTGTTACGATACTTCCCAGGAAGCCAATGCCCACGCCCAGACCGAGAGATATGGGCACAAGCACATTGAAAACCTCTCCAACCGGCACAAAGCTTAAAAGGGAGGAGAGCTGTGGAAACCGATCCATCACATAAGACAGGACTACATTATAAATGGGGTAAATAAAGCCGAGCGGCAAAGCAGCGCCAATCAGTCCGATCATAATGCCTTCCACCACAAAAGGAGAACGCACGAAGAAATCGGTGGCCCCTATGTATTTCATAATATTAATCTCCTCTTTGCGCACAGAAATGCCGATCGCCACGGTATTACTGATCAGGAAGATGGATACCGCCAGAAGAATCGCAATAATGCCGACAGAAACATAGGCAATCAGCGCGTTAACTCCGGTCAGAGTGGTGGCTACCAGCTCCGAGCGGTTAACCATCCGCACGCCGTCTATGGATTCCAGATAAGTCACCAGTGCAGACTGCATGGACACATCATTCAGATATACCTGATAGTTAGCGGAATTTTCCAGCGGGTTCTCTGTAAAGCCGTCGCCGTACTCGCCCAGATACTCATCCCGGAAGCTCTCCCACGCCTCCTGCGCGGAAATAAACTCCATCTTCGCCACCTCGGGCCGTTTCGCAATCATATCGCCAATCTGCTGTATCCTGATGTCCTCAATGCCCTCATCAAAGAACACCCAGACGGAGACGCCTTCCTCCGCGTTCTTCACGATATGCTGGAAATTCGCTAAAATCGCGTAAAAAATACCAAAAAGAAAAAGGCAGGCCGCGATCGTTGCAATCGACGCCAGCGAAAAGAGCTTGTTTCTGAAAATATTACGGAAGCCTTGCTTGAGCGTATAAAAAAATGTACTAATCCTCATCGATGTACCCTCCCTTTTCCTCGTCGCTGATAATAACGCCGCGGCGCAGGGTTACCACGCGCTTCTGCATCGCGTTCACAATTTCACGGTTGTGGGTAACAACGATAACAGTCGTTCCGTTTTCATTGATCTGCTCCAAAAGCTTCATAATCTCCCATGAATTTTTGGGATCCAGATTACCCGTAGGCTCGTCCGCCAAAAGAATCGTCGGCTGGTTTACAAGCGCGCGGGCCAGCGCCACTCTCTGCTGTTCACCACCGGAAAGCTGTCTGGGCTTCGCCTTATATTTGCCCGCAAGTCCCACAATGGCTAAAATGCTGGGCACATTTTTCTTAATTTCCTTATTTGACTTCTGGATAATGCGCTGGGCAAAAGCCACGTTCTCATAGACGTTCCTGTCTTTCAAAAGGCGGAAGTCCTGAAACACAATCCCCAAGTTTCTTCTGAATTTCGGGATTTTTCTGTGCTTGATCTTGGAAAGATCATAGCCCATCACATTAATATAGCCACTGCTGATGGTAAGCTCTCTTAAGAGAAGCTTAATCAGGGTAGATTTTCCCGATCCGCTGTCTCCCACGATAAAGACAAACTCACCCCTGCTGATATGAAGGTTCACATCCTTCAGGGCCGGCGCACCGGTTGAGTAAGCCTTGCTCACATTCGTCAGGTTAATGATCTCATTTTCCACCGCGGGGGCTTTTCTTCTCTTCTTTACTGCCACGTTTCCTCTCTCCTACTTTTCTTCCGTTTTCTTATCCGCATTGTCAGATAACTCATTGAGTTTCTTTTTCGCTTCCTCTAAGTCCTTACATCCATCCAAAATCATGGAAATCATTTTAATGATTTTATCAAACTGTTTGTCTGTCATGATTTCTACCATATCCTTCTCTCCAAATATCAGAACTCGAACGATTCCATATACTTCATATATTTTACCACCATCAGCGCAATTTTAAATGTGATGGCATCCTCAAATATACGCAGGTCAAGGCCCGTGCTCTTCTGCAGCTTATCCAAGCGGTAAACCAGCGTATTCCTGTGGATAAAGAGCTGTCTGGAAGTCTCTGATACGTTCAGGGAGTTCTCGAAAAATTTATTGATGGTGACAAGCGTCTCCTCGTCGAACTCATCAGGACTTTTGCCGTCAAAAATCTCCTTGATAAACATCTTGCAAAGGGGAATCGGCAGCTGGTAGATCAGACGTCCGATTCCCAGCTCGCTGTAAGCGATAACGTCGCGCTCGCCAAAGAAAATCTTTCCCACGTCCAGCGCCATCTTCGCCTCTTTATAAGAACTGCTCACGCCCTTGATCTCGTTTACCACCGTGCCATAAGCAACGCGGACATTCTTAAAACTCTCCTTGCGCAGATAAGCCGCCACCGCTCCGGCGCACCGCTCGATCTCCCGAGGGCTGTCATCCTCGGACAGATCCTTCACCACAATGACGTTATTCTCGTCCACAGCTGTGATAAAGTCCTTATTATTCACGCCGAAATAAGCCCGCACACTTTCAAGGGCATTGCAGTCCTTGACATTGTCCGTCTCCACAATGAGCGCCACCCGCCTGACATCCGTCTGAATATGTAACTTTTTCGCGCGGCTGTATATATCCACCAGAAGCAGATTATCCAGAAGCAGATTCTTCACAAAGTTATCCTTGTCAAACCGCTCCTTGTAGGCAATCAACAGGTTTTGAATCTGGAACGTCACCATCTTTCCCACCATGTAGACGTCCTCACCCACACCGCCTGCCACCAAAATATACTCAAGCTGCTGCTCATCAAAAATTTTAAAATACTGGTATCCCTGAATCTCCTGCGAATCCGCCGGGGATTCCGCGAATTCCGCCGCCGCCCTGCCGCAGCGCTCCATTTCCTCCGTCGTCATGGCCGCCGCCTTCCCGTCCACGTCCATAACACAGAGCTCCACTCTGGCAATAGCTTTCAGACCTTCTATCGTGTTCTGCAAAATCTGATTTGAAATCATTCCCCCACCCCTCTTATGTTTCGTAACAATTCACTATGCCTTTCAGCCCCATAATTTCTAAAAAGCAAAAGCTAGATTCTATTTTAATCTATATTTACAAAAAAATCTACCTGCATTCGTGAATTTTTTGTGTATTTTTTAAGTTTTTGACGTTTTTAAGTATTTCATGGCATTGTTAAAATTGCATATTGTTACCCGAAACAAAGATGTGGTAAAATAAGCGATGAAGAAAGGTTGGTGATTTTTATGGATATTGCAGGATTATCTATGGCCATGTCCAGCGCCAAAACAAATGACGCCTACAGCGTAGCAATGCTTGCCAAGTCTCTGGATCAGGCGGAAACCACAGGCAGTCAGGTTGTCGGCATGATGGATGCGGCGGCGATGGAACTGTCCGTCAATCCCCACATCGGCGGAAACTTTGATATGACAGTCTAAGCGAAAATAACGGCCCTTCCGGGCCGTTATTTTTTGCGCGTATAGGCAGAGCCGGAAGGCTTACAAAGCAGGCACCATGCTTGCATGAGGGCATGCTTGGGAAGGCTTACGGCGAGCAACGCGAGTGAGGG